>NZ_JASATW010000001.1:164071-375687 GCF_030405905.1 Sphaerothrix gracilis Ecp01 | reverse complement strand
CCAGGGGCGTAATTGCCCCCAGCCACTTAATGCCCGACAGGCTCAGCCCGTAGAGGCTGCCGGAAAAAATCAGCACGCCGCCGACAAAGGCCCAGCCCGCTACTGTGAGTAGACTACTACTGTCCGGTCGCTGCAAGAGCAGTAGAGCGATCGCCAGCAAACCCAGGGCGTGATACATCTGATAGCGAATGCCGGTTTCAAAAATTTCCAGCGATCGCGCCGCCAACTGTCCCCGCAGCGCATGAGCACCAAACGCTCCACCCGCCACCGCCAGTCCTGCCAAAATCGCTGCCAAAACCAAGAAAATCCGCGCCATTATTTTTAGAGAATTCTGAGTTTTGTAAGTTCTGAGATTTGAGCCGCCCTGAACACTCAAGCTTGAGATCATTCAACACACCCAACCCAAATTATCCTATCGCCTTCCTCCTCCATCTCCCCCACCTTCTCCATCTCCCCCACCTTCTCCATCTCCCCGATCTTCTCTATCTCCCCCACCTTCTCTATCGCCTCCTACCCGCGTCTTCGCGTTTGCCCTCTCAATCCCGCAGCACCAGCGCCACCTGCGCCCCCACTGCCTCCAGCCCTCTCAATCCCGCAGCACCAGCGCCACCTGCGCCCCCACTGCCTCCAGTTCCCGCCGAAATTCTTCTGCTGTCTGCTTCGAGGCTCCTCTCTGAATCGGCTGGGGTACGTCTCGAATCAGGGCCTTCACTTCTTTCCAGCTTAGGCCCGTCAGCTTTTGCACCGTGCGGACAACTTCTCGCTTTTTGTATTCAGGAACGGCTTCTAAAATCACGTCAAAGGTGACTTCTGGCGTGGGACGTAATAAGCGCGTATCCACATCCCCTAAATGGAAGTAGTAAGAAACGCCCCCCTGTTCATCTACTTGAAAGTCAGCGTCATAGATCCGAGCCCGCTCGTCTAAATAGGCTTTAGCCATTTCCCCGCTGAGATTGGCTTCCATCGCAAACCGCAGGGGGGCCACCTTGCCCTTGCCCGCTTTCACCAGCTTGAAGAAAATACCCTGTAGGCGATCGCGCTCCTGTCGCTTTTTCTGCAGATAGGCATCCAGCCCCAAATAGCTACCAAAGCCAACGGCTGGAATTCCCAGCAGCAGTCCGGCCAGCACAGTTTCGCGGCGATCGAGTCGATTCGGATTGCGATCAAGTCCGGTTTCAGCCGCTCTGGCCAAACACCAAAAACCAAGCAGCAGCAGCAGTCCGGCTGAAATTTGTTTAGCTCGCCTCATATCTACTTGCCTGTCAGCTTGAAATGGATGGATGCAATGAGCAGCAGTGCTGTTTTTCTACAATTTTTAGCATTTCAAAAAGCTCCTACCAGAACACTACCTGCTGGGGAACTGATAGAAAAATTCTCCCTGTTCACCGACGCTAAAATCTGCGCCAAATTCTTGAGCGCGATCGTCTAGGTAAGCCCGCGCTTCTGTGCCTGACATCCCCGTTGCCCTAGCAAACTGCAGCACGCTGAGCGAGCCAGAATTTTCGGCTACAAGCTGAAAGAAAATCTGCTGGAGCTGAACCTGTAGCGCTTCTGCCTCAGCCGCTTTAGCCTGTTGCTCCTGTCGTCTGAGGTGCCAAGCTAGCCAGCCCCCCGCGATCAAAGGTGGCCCGCCGAAAACAACGGCAGCGGCCAAGATATTTGCGCGATCGCCAGCATTCTCCGGATCGAGCGCAACGGCTATAAATAACGCCACAAAGAAAAGACCCATCAAGAGCAGGCAGCCTGAACCGATTGTCTGGGCGGGTTTCTTCATGCCAAACCGAAAAGAGAGATATCGCCCCTATCTTAGCCCTGCTAGCGGGTCGCTTCCAACAGGCGAGAAAAGTAGAATTGGGTCTTATTGAAGGCACTGCGCTGAATCGTCCAGCCGTTGGCTTCTAGAATTTTCACCACGTCTGCCTGACGGTGCAGGTAAGCGCGGGTGGCTTTGCTGGGGCCGGGGAAAAAATCGCCTACTTTTTTGAGGACGGTATAGAAAACAGTTTTGGGGGCAAAGCTGAGGATCAGGCGCGATTCGGCCAGCGAACTGAGGTGCTGAATCATCTCAGCCGCTTTGTCTTGGGGATAGTGGATCAGTACGTCTAGGCAAATAACGGTGTGATAGCGTCCGTCTAGCTGCTCTAAGTCTTTGGCTTCAAAGGTGGGTACCTGCTGCGGGCTGAGTTCAGCCTGTGCCCGCTCTTTGGCCTCACCTACCATTTTTTCAGAAATATCGCTGGCATAGACTTTGGCTCCGGCTGCCGCCATCGGAATGCTGAGACTGCCAACGCCGCAGCCCGCATCGCACACGGTCAATCCGGCTAAATTGCCGTCCGCAGTGAACCAGTCCATAACGGTGTCCACGGTTTGCTGATGGCCCTTGCGAATATCGAGCTGGACTTTGTTAACTTCGCCATCGCCATAGATGCGACGCCAGCGATCGAAGCCTTTGGCGTTGAAGTATTCGCGGACAACGGTTTTATCGTCTACTGCGGTCATAGGAGAAAAAATGTCAGGTTGAAAGTGCTGGCAAGATAAATCCTATTACGTTTTGCTTCTATTTGCTTCTGTTGGTAACTATTGCAAATTTTCTGGGTGAGGCGATCGCCCAGACAAGGTAAAGGTGCAGCGGTCTAAACGGCTACACCTAGAATGTCTTTGAGGATGTCGGTAAATAGGTGATCTACTGGGATCTGTTTGTTTTAGCCCTTAGTTTCAGGTGTGAGTATCAACCCCCGCTGCGACCTAAGGAAGCGACGAACCGAGTAGCCAGATCGCTATTAGGCGCTGCTTCTACGTTCATCTGGTCTGCCTGAGTTGCCTCGGCATCGCTATTTGCGTCTTCGCCTTCTTCTAAAACAACTTCATCAGAAGCTGAAGCTTGAGCCGAAGCTAGGCTTTGACGCACTTCAGAACGGCTCTTTTTGGACTGTAACTCTGAGGGATTGAAGGGTTTAAATAATGTCATAATGACCTCCTAAAACGGTCAAGCATTTTTGGTTGGAGAGCATTTCAACAACTGAGATAAAGGCTAAAAGCCTAACCCTATCTGTCTCATTACTCTCTTGCTCTTCACCGTAAAGAGTAAAAGTAAAAAAGCTGATAATGTTGGCTCTGCGTTCTCACACAGTCAGCTTGCGGTTAGCGCTCACCTGATAGAGCGATCGCCCACCCTGATAGGCAAAGCTGTGGCGTTCTTGCTTGACTCAGACTGCTAGAGAGAGGGGGCCGCAGAGGAGACAGGCGATCGCCCATCAACCTGCCGCCCCTATTCCCTAACTCTGTTCCTACTCCAGCCGACAACGCTTGGTCAAAATCACCATGACTTCATTGGGCTGGTCGGTGGGCATGGGTTTGCTCCAGGCGTTGGCTTCGGCATAGCCCAGGACGTGCAGCCGATGGATTTCTAGCCGAATGCAGGGCAGGGGGCCAAACATGAAAATGCGCACTTGGTCGCCGCTGCTGGATTGTTCGCGGTTGGGAACGGCGATCGCGGGGGAAGGGCGATCGCTGGCATGGTTTTCTTGAAACATGATCTTTCCTCTTTTGGGTTTGAGTCTGGGAAGGGAAAGGCGGAAGTAAAGGAGGAAGGATGAAGGCAGAACGATGAAGTGAAAGGCTCTTAACCTCTATCACCCCGCCGCTTAATTTCTGCCCTTTGCCTTCTGCCTTCTGACTTTTCTCCTGCCTTTCCCCTATCCCCAGAACCCAAAAACATAGCCACCCCACAAGATTGCAGCGCAAAGTAGGGTGGCTAAGGGTAAAATCGCCCCTAGACCTGCCCGAACTGCGGTCCAGTTTGGGGGGTTTAGGCTCCTGTTGGTGTTGACGCACCTTCAGGGGCCGCTAGGTTTTTGAGTCTGTGTGAACAAGCTGCAACGTTTGGACTGCTACAGCTTAATGAGTGAGTTTAGAATATTGGGCGATCGGCGTCAATAGCGGTGCGAAGCTATGCATCTAAAGAGCTTCTCACGCCGCGTCCCCCTCGGTCGAGTACGTGAGTATAAAAGCCTGGTTTTGAGTAGAGGCTACAACCTGCTCTTGCACCGCTAGATGGGTGAGAAAGGCTTCTATTTGGACGAGGTTCTCCTTGCATGAGTAGACTGCCTGAAAAGAGCTGATGAATAAACCCTAAACAAGTTCAGCCTGAAACCGAAGAAATTACTATACTGAATCATTCCACCTATTTACTCGTATGGGGATCTTAGGCGGACGTAATTCCATCTATCCACCCAAAACAGGAGCTTAGGAAGACGTAATTCCACCTATTTACCTGTGTAGGGATCTTAGGTGGAAACTTTCCCTCTAATAATAGTTAGCTCGGTGCGGTTAAGCTGGTAGCAAAAATTCTCTAAGCGTTAAACTAATACAGTTCAAAAACTTAACCTAGAGGATTTGTTGAAGGTATGGGTGGTTTTATCTATACAGCGAGAGATATCTCAATAGTTGCAAAATCGGTGGCGAGTGTTTCGGGTACTTTTCAGGCAATGGAGTCTGAACGTCGAGAAAAGGTTGCTTCATACCTTAGTGAGATAGGCACAACACTTACACAAGTTTCCAGTGCTTTGCGTAAAGGAGAGGCTCTCAATGAATTACAGGGTGCAATGCAAATACACGTATCGATGTTCGCAGAGACTGTTGCTGGTATTGTCGAGCCAAGTTTAATTGAAAAGCTCCAATCAATACTTGGTGAACATTGGACATACGAAATGTTAGAGTCGCAAATTTACGATATGGACTATCAGTACCTTACAGGCAATGAGCAAAATGATTTTCCAGAACACGATTATCTTACTCCCAAGGATGGACTGACTGAATATCGTTTAGGGAAACTGGATGAAGCTGCTGGAATGTTCAAGGCCCTTGCAGCAGCACTTCGAGCTCAAGGTTGATTTGAGATGGATGAAGAGAGAATTTATGAATTTAAACCTTGTACTCAAAGACTATCTTCCACTTTTTCAGACAATCATCGGAGGTCTGCTAACATTCATTGGCGGGTTACTTGGCAATGTCCTTATTCAACAAAGACAAAGACATGCTGAAACGAAGAGTTTAGCTTCTGCTTTCCACGGAGAGATACAAGCATTAATAGGAATAGTTAAGAAGCGAAAGTATGTTCAGGGAATTAAAGGTGCAATTGATGACCTACAATCAGGTAGAAAAATTACGTATCAGATGCGGGTGACACGAAAGTACTTTAACGTCTATGAAAAGAACTTAGATAAGATAGGAATATTGCCTAATCCTTTGCCTGAAAAGATTGTTGAACTTTACACAGTTATGACAGCAATTTTAGAAGATTTAGATGTGATCAATGAATCAGAGTTTTACGATGAAGACCCAGAAGTAGTTATATCATATTTATTAGAATTGAAGTCTTTATTTGAGTATGCCGTTGAATCTGGAACGAGAATTAGTCAAAAAATAAAGAGCATGAAGTTATTAGTGTGAAGGAATTGAGGACAACTTCAATATTCAACCAGCCAGTAATGCTATATTCTTCGTGAAAATTGAGCTAACAATTCTGTTGGAGCGGCGGTTGAGGGTTCTTTCGGTTACATTCGGGGTTATCTACCGCCGCTCAACAGACCCGTTGGCCTGACCAAAATCCAGTTCTTAGATGGAAAAAATAGCCCCTTGCTGAAAATGCGGCAGCGCAGAGTTTGGATACTGGACTTCGGCAAGTACAGGAAAGGTAAATTGTTATTGCTTAGTTTGCCGTAGACAGCGAGCATCAGAATACTAATGAAGTTCCAGACAGTGCGACTCGGCATTGTTCAAGAGTTCTCGAATTACTGTTGCTCCGGAGCGAATTAATGCTTCGACTTGATTCGTTGATGCATTGCCACACCGCAACCAAACAACTTTGGGTGGAGAGCCATAAAGTCGACTTCTTTCTGGGAAGTCTGCATCTTGCGTCACTATGCAGAAGTTATTGAGCTTAGCAAATTCCCAAATCTCAGTATCTGTTTTCTTAGCTAGGTCATGGAATTGAACGTGGCTTGAATCAGGAAAGATATCAGCCAACCGATTAACCAACTTACGGCTGAGGTTTTGGTCAAACAGTAGTTTCAAGTAGCACTCACTGACGCGACTAAACGATGTTCGCGATCAGCGGCAAATTCCAAACAGGCTCTAATGTCGATTTCTGTCAATTCTGGAAAGTCATCGATGATCTCAGCAGTAGACATGCCAGAGGCTAACCAACTCAAAACATCGTAGACTGTAATCCGCATTTGGCGGATGCAGGGCTTGCCACCGCGCTTATCAGGCTCAATTGTAATGATGTCGCGATAGCTCATAATACTGACAGATTGCTCGTGTATATCCAAGTTTAGAGCAGGCTAACACCTTGTTGCAACGGACGACAGTTAGTTTATTGGTCAAGTGCTGGAAGGTTGCCTGCCACCGTTCAACTTTATCGTTAGGCTGCTTCAGTTGGTGGTGGAGAAGGTATTAGATTGCTGCTCCTAAGTCAACTACAGAATCTAACCCCGACAGTACCTTCAAGGGTACTGCCACATTCGAGGTAAGTTTGTCATCCTAAGATAGAAATCGATTTTGTGTAATCCCTTCAAAGGATCAGCAATCTTTCCCAGATTAAGTTGAAGCCAAAGTAAAGTTGTTGATATTAAAAAAAGGATTGTAGCCATTTCAGGCTGACATAGTTGATCTCTAAAAAACGACTCTATGTTCTCATTTGCTTTTTAAAGGAGATAATCTGATGGCTATCCGTCAACTCACTCCCCCCTCTTCCAACGGGAAAACAGCAATCAACTCACACAATCCTCAAAACTTTGATTTAGAAGTCTTCTTCAACAGAGTTAACCAACAGATGAGGAACCGGTTTAAAGGATTTGCAGTAATTTTGAGCGATCCGAATGGCGATCGGCTTGGATTCACCCGAGATGGTTGGGCGATTGACCCCGCCGACAGCGGTCCGAGTGAACCTTTCACATTGGACACGCCGAGCGCGATTGGGAGCTTGACCAAGCTCTTCACCAATGTCGTGGTTTTGAAGCGGAGCACCGGCGCTGGCCAGTACAGAACGCTTGAAGAACGTCTTCAGAGCCGTTTTTCTCACTTTCTACCGCGTCGTTGGTGGGATGATGTGCATGCAGATTACCGCAATGTAACGGTCACAGAGCTACTTCAGCACAAAGCAGGGTTTAAAAAGTCGGGTGGTGGCGTCCACATCTCTGAGCGTTTGAGCAAACCGCGCGAATTGGATACGGCTCCCGGCACGCGAACGTATTCCAACACAAGCATGGGCATCTTCCACTTCATCTTCGCTAAGTGGGGTTTGTATTACCCATGGGAACTACATGAGACTGAGATTAAGCACCGCAACTCCAACACAGACACTTATAACGAGGAGATCCAGAAGGCCACTTCTCGCAGTTTCAACGTGGATGGCCTCTACGAGATGATTCTGAAACCGCTTGAAATTCAGGCTTCGGCTGATCCAAGCAATGGGACGTGGCCCACCGGTATGCCGGAGTACTTTCCGTACGGGACACCGGCACGCACATATTCGTCGCCAACCGACAGTTCGGGGCAACTACTAGACGATGTTACCCTGAATGCTGCATCGGGAGGGTTGTATATTTCTGCCAAGGGCCTGGCCAAGTTCATTTCCAGCGTGAAATCTGGATCATTTCTTACCTCGCAGCAGCGCGATCTAATGATGAATGACGGGCCAGCGGACGATTTATTAGGATTCTGGGCAAAGTCAGCCGAGGGTGGTCGTTGCTTCACACACAACGGCTCGCGCAGCGGCTCGCACGCAGATGTCTTAATTTTTCCCAACTTATTCAGCGCTGTGTTCGTTGCTAACTCACCGGACAGTAGTTTGGACGAGCAAGGCATCTTGATTTCAGCGTACGGTGCCGCCCACTCAAACTGATGGGCGGTACGTCAAGGGCCAGAAGTGGTAGGGACTTGTAAAGAATTAAGCTTATGGCCCTCGGTTAGCTCACACTATCAGCAGCGTTTTTCCATTTTTCTCTACAGTTCCTAGGGTATGTTCCTAGAGATAACTTGTACTATTTTGCCGATAAAGTCCTGGGGACGCATTATCCTTATGAGATCCTTAAAACGAGCAAACTCCACCTAACAACGCCCATGCACACCGACCGCCAAAAGTTGATCTGTTGCTACAGAAGATTTCTGCGGCGGGTGATGGGCAACGTTCGACCGCTAGGTTATCTGTGGGGATGTGGTTGAAAATTCTCTGCGAGTGGCGATCGCCAATCCACCATAAATCCTAATTTGAGAAATTGTGATAAACCAATTTGAGTCAAGCGCGATCGCCCCATCTTTGACTGGTCTTTAAGGGTTGAAGCTTTGAGCAGCGGAAATGTAACTGAAATGTAACTGGCTACAACCGGATTCTTCTCTGCTAAAAGCGAAGTATCCACTAGTCCTCTTCTCGTGCTGCCCCCACGGAGAAACCCATGCGAAAGCCCCTCTCCACTGCCCTTAAAACTACTCTCCTCAGTTTCTCACTGCCATTGATATTCACTGGCAATGCCTGGGCAAAAACCTGTACTGAAGCAGAAGTTGAGGCTTATCTCAAAAATACTAATGACGCACTATTTGACTGTGATGCCAATGCGATCCCGACACTCATTAAGGCACTCGAAAGCACCGATGAAGAAATTCGGATTCATGCAGTTTATGGTTTATTTTTCCATGTTGGGATACAAGACGAAATCGTTGTCCCTGCTTTAGTTAAAGCCTTAAAAGATGAAAATGCCGAGGTTCGCCAGACTGCCGCATATAGCTTATCCATCGCTGCAATTAAAGCCGATATTGCAATCCCTTCCCTCATAGAGGCGCTTAAAGACGAAAACTCAAAGGTGCGTTCTACCGCTGCCTATGCACTTAGGAATTCTGGCGCTCAAGCTGATATTGTACTTCCTGCTTTAATCGAAGTATTGAAAGATACTAACGTAGATGTCCGAAGTAATGCGGCCGCAGCCATCGCACAGATTAGTGCAGATACTAAGATCGCCATTCCAGCACTGATCGAAACTTTAAAAGATAATAATGCTGCCGTCCGCAGTTATGCTGCTTTTGCTTTAAGCAGGAATGACACAGACTATAAAGTGGCTCTTCCTGCTCTGGTAGAGGCGCTTAAAGATGAATATGCTCATGTACGGAGCAATGCTGCTTTTGCCATACGGGCGATTGGTGTAGAAGATGAAACTGCTATTTCCCCGTTGATTGATCTACTTAAAGATGAAAACCCGTCAGGTCGGAGCAGTGCTGCCTATGCATTAGGGCTTTTTAGTACAGAACCTGATACCGTCTTACCTGCCTTAATTGAGGCATTGAAAGATAACGAGTTTGAGGTTCGCAAAGAGGCAGCGCGATCGCTGAAAAAAATTGCTGCCGATCAGGATCTCCATGCGACAACCATGCGGCAGGCTGAACAAGCCCTGGATATCATTGACGTCATCAGAACAGCTTTAGCAAATCCTGTATTAAAGACTGATGTGTACGTTGAGGAATACAGTCTAGAGGTTGAGCGATCGCTGGAATCACTTCAGAACAAGCGACAATCCTTCCTACTCCAGTCTTCTGCTGAATGGCTATCAGCCGGAAAGAATGTTTGGCTGGCTCACGCTGCCTTCTGGCTGGCTCTTGTCTTTGCCTACCCCAAATCGCCTCAAATTCAAGCCATCTTCTTCTGGAATCCCTGGATGCGAAAGATTATGGGATTGGGCTATGTGGGTTTTGCGTTAACCTGGATGCCCTTTTTGCGACGCAAGCTATTTGAGCCTTTTCGGGAATCGCTGCTTGCCGATGCGGGGTTGGAGAATTTTAAGCCAGAGGCTTACTTTGAGAACTCTGATGTCAAAAATCCAAATTCAGGAGAAATTAAACCGACTCGATCGGCAATTCCAGGATTTAAGGGACAAATCGTACTAGAAGGCGCTTCGGGACTGGGGAAGACGATGTTCTTACGGCATCTTTGCCAGCAGTCAAAGCGAGTGGTTGTCTATCTTCCGGCAACCAAGTGTGTGGATGGCGTAATTGAAGCCATTCAAAAGAAACTGCATGGCGAGGAGATTAGAGACCCGAAATTTTTGCAGAATTTGATTTACAGTGGCGCGATCGCCATCTGCATTGATGGTTTGAATGAAGTCAGTGCCGACACACGGGCAAAGATCGTCGAATTTACCGAAAACTACTTTAAGGGCGACATTATTTTGGCAACGCAGCCAATGGAGTGGATACCCCCGGCGACTGCAAAACAATATGTAATGCAACCGTTAAAGCGATCGCACATTCAAGCATTCCTGCTCTCCCGCAAAACGCTGATTCCTGACTATGCGATCGTACAAGGTGAAGCCTATGAACAGGCTTGCTCTCGTTACCTGGTGAAAGTCCTGGACGATCAGCAAGATGCTGAAGAACTGGAAGTAATTCACCAGATTCTCTCAAATCCAATGGATTTAACTGTGATTGCTTCGATGATCGCTGCAGGTAAACAGCCTGATTTGTTTCGCTTGCAGGAACAGCAGTATACGATCATGACCGAAGAATATCGAGAGAAGCATCTGGGGCAAGAATTTCCCCTGGATAGTTTTTCGGAAGCGGTCTACCAGATGCGACTCAATGACCAGACTGCTCTGCCAGAAGCACAGTTTTTAGAAGAACTGTTGGGCATGGAACGACACAAAATGGTGATTACTCGCCAATCTGTTGATAGCGAAGGGAAGCCCGCGAAAGAATGGTACTTTCGCCATGACAAAATCGCGGAGTTTTTCATCCTGCAAACCGTTCTGGAACATCCAGAACGACAGGAACAACACCTAGGCGATCCCCGCTTTCGAGGCGTCTATTTCATGCTGGCGAACTTTCTCAAACTGGAGGATGCGATCGCTCTGCGCGAAATGTTGATTCAATATGCGGCTGATACCAAAGATCATACGGTCAGCGATACGTTTGTGCAGTTGTTGCGATCGCGGTCGAACAAACCGCTTACACCCGACCGTATCAAAGTTGCCTGTTAGAAGTTGTTGCGATCGCGGCGGGTGAAGCGGAGCGTTAGTGCGATCGCACTATTAACCTTTTAGACAGCCAGCTTGAGAAGTTACAAAATTTAGCGGCAAAGTGTTAGAACTTCATCGAAAGCGCTGAAAACGCCTTATTGAAGCAACGCCTATTAACTGAAAATAGGTACTCCTCAGAATATGAATACATAGAGGATACAGAAGCCATCTTCCCAAGAATTCGGTAGCTAACTCTACACACAAACTTTAGAAAAGATGAATGCACTCTAGAGCGATCGCCTTTATAAAGGTAATAATGCCCTGTTGAAAAGTTGAGTAGAGTTTTCTCAGTTTTGCATTATTTGGAGCCAGCATTCTATCCATGACTGAAATCAATGATGATGCTTATGTTGAAGTTAAAAAGCGCATTTATAAGTACAAGCTTGAAGATCCCGTCTTTCAGGACGCTAAAAGCTTAATCAAGTATCAAAGCCGCCGTATTGGTTCTTTGCAGGGATGGAACAATCGCTATCGTCAGCGGATTGAACTGCTCAAGCAGGCCGAGCTAGAAACTCAGCAGCTTAGGGAGCAGCTTCAAGTCACCCGCCAAACTCTCGTCACCACGATACAGAGAAAATCAGAAATCGAGTCGGGCTATGATGAGGCGCTATTAGCCCTAGAAAAAGTTGATCAGCGGCTGGGAAATCTGAAGCGCTCTTATCAAATAGCAACGTCTGGGCCAGGAACGGCTAGCATTAGAGAGCGGTGGGCACTTGTAATTCAAGCCGTTAAAGACCTGCTGTTTCCGCCCCCTGAAGATCCGATTGACATTAAACCTGATCCTCCAGACGAGCCTGATGACTGGACAGTGGACTCGGTTCAGAATATTCAGAGAGATCTCTACGAAAATTCCTAATGCAAGAAGATACTCCACTCTCTGGCGTTATTAACCGCTTAAAGCACTTGCGCCAACAGGATCGGCGCAATGCGGCAGAAGCCTATGCCGCCGCCGCCGACTTAGCCAATATCGCAGAACATGCGCTTGAAACATCAACCGATCTGATTGAAGAATTCAAGCCAGAAGCGCAGGTAGCCCTGCCAGATAATGTTTTGAGCGATCGCCTACAGGAAATCGATGCACTTAAGAAAAGTCAGCAAGGCTTGCAGCAGCTCAATGATAGCTACCGAGTCCAGCGAGAACTAACCCTCCAACTGCTCAAAGAACGGGGCATAGATCCCAAAGTTATTGCAGAAGTAGAAGGGCTAAATGATCGGCGATCGCGAAGCATTGACAAACGCATAGCGCTATTTGGTCAACAGACCGGATGGGAACGCTCAAAGATAATAGGCTTGTTCAAGAAGTATCTTTATTACACAAAGATAGAGTGAGATTTCTGCTCTTTTCTATGACGCTGAAAGCCATTTTTGAAACACAGAATCTCTGCTCTAAATCTTTACTATGAAAGACAAAGTTTAGGTCTTATTCAAAGTAGTATTTTTACAAATAACGCTGCCATTCTAGTAAATTCGTGCTTTCATTCCAGTGCCAGCGCAATAGGTGAGCGGGCTGCCCCACTTCAAACCCAGGCAGGCCAATCGCCTGACGGGGTGCTTCTGTCGCTAGGGCGATCGCTTCCTCCACGCTGCACAAACCCCACTGCACTAGATTTTGCGCCCCTGCCAGCAGCGGCAGCGTCGTCCCCGAAAGCGTGCCATTCGGCAGGCGAGCCGTTCCCTGCTTCACCTCAATCTGGCGGCTGTCCCAGGGGTAAATGCCGTCTGGTAAGCCCAAAGGCGACAGGGCATCGCTGACTAAAAACAGTCCTGCCTTTTGGCCGCGCTGAGAACCCCGTTCGGCTCGGAGCAGTAAATTTAGCATGGTCGGACAGATGTGCTGTCCGTCGGCAATCAGGCCACAGGACACTTGAGGATGCGCAATCGCGGCTCCCAGTAAACCTGGCTCTCGGTGGTGTAGCCCCGGCATGGCGTTAAAGGCGTGCGTGACCATTGTCGCCCCCTGCTGGAATGCCTGCTGCGCCTGTGCCGCTGTGGCTAGAGAATGGCCCAGGCTGACGGTGATTCCCCGCGATCGCAGATAAGCAATCACCTCCCCCAAATCGTCTAATTCTGGGGCCAGCGTCATCACCCGTACACAGTCGCCATAATCCCCCAGCACCTGCTTGACGTGCTCTAGCGTCAACGGCAGCAGAAACGCTTCAGGATGGGCTCCCCGCTTCGCCGGATTGAGGCAAGGCCCTTCTAAATGTGCGCCAATAATCTGAGCTGTCTGCTCGCCCGCTGGCTGAAACGAGTGCAGCACCGCCAAAGCCTGCTGAAATTTTTCTATAGAAGTGGTCACTAGCGTGGGCAAAAAGCTATCTATGCCCTGCTGCCAAAGGAAGTCACAGATTTTTTGCAGCTTTGCCTCATCTCCTGGCTGCAAATCGGGAAATGCCAGCCCCAGCGCCCCGTTAATTTGTAAATCTACGCCCCCCAGAGATAACCAGTCTCCGGCTAGATCTATCGGCTCAGCTTCGTCTGCTGTAGACGACATGGGCGCGATCGCCGCAATTTTGCCCTGCTCCACCCGCACGCGCTGCAGTCCTGCCCGCCCCACGACCCGCGCATTCAGAAACTCAACCGACTTCGCCATTACCCTAATTTCGCCTCAAGACCTCCCCATTATCAGGGTTGTTCCTAACCTTCGACCATTCCATAGCCAACGGACTCGCTTTACTCGTCTTACCCTTTTCCGTCTCCGCGTCTCCGGCTTCCCCATCTCCCCTTGCTCCCTCACCCATCACCCACTACCCTATTTCCTGTCCTACTCACCCCCTTACCCTATGACCTCCCCTCAAATCGGCATCATTATGGGCAGCGACTCAGACTTGCCTACCATGCAGGCAGCGATCGCGGTTTGCGAAGATTTTCAGGTGGCGCATGAGGTGGCGATTGTTTCAGCCCATCGTACGCCGGAGCGGATGGTGAACTACGCTCAGCAGGCCCATCAGCGGGGCCTGAAGGTGATTATTGCCGGGGCAGGCGGGGCCGCTCATCTACCGGGGATGGTGGCTGCTCTGACGCCGTTGCCGGTGATTGGGGTGCCGATTAAGACCAGTACGCTGCAGGGGATAGATTCGCTCTACTCAATCGTGCAGATGCCGAGGGGAATTCCGGTAGCGACGGTGGCGATCGGCAATGGTCAAAATGCGGGGCTGCTGGCGGTGCAGATTTTAGCGAGCCATCAGCCGGATCTGCTAGCGCAAGTGCAGGCTTATCGACAATCTCTACAGAGCACCGTGATGGAGAAGCAGGGGCGGTTAGACACCCTGGGCTATCAGCAGTATTTGCAGGAGATGTAGAGAAAATCAGGTGCGCGATCGCTGTCACATAGCTTAATCTTTGCGGATGGCGATCGCCAAACTTGCTAAGAAATGTCGTTTTTCTCTGTCAATCGCTTAAGTTTCTGACCAATCTCCGCCATAATTCATGCATTCTGTCTAGGAGGCGGGCAAAAAGTATCCCCTGATACAGATTGCCTCTGCCAGAATTGATGGAATCGTTCTGACCTCGTATAGTGTCATCTGCCCATAGCACGAAAATAGTTGTGATTCTGTATCAACAGGATCCCCTTATTCTGTTCAAGAAGCTTATCTTCTAAAGTCATAAGTTTCTTTATCTATGAGCTTTCCAAGGCTATTTGCTCCAGCCTTGGCCGAACTCCTCACACCACCAGCGGGGCATATTATCCATTCTTTTTAGTCTGGATGGCCTGCTTTTTACTGACTAAGGCTGTGATTGCTATCTGATTGTGTTGAAGGAACGTCTTAAGAGATGTCTGGTTTAGTTCTACGCAAAAAATCTAAGCGCAGAAGGCAAAAATCCGCCTTCTGGGATGCTAGTGTGCCTCCCTTTGATGAGGTGCTGAAAAAAAGTCTAGGTAAAAATTCCTGGAGTTGGTTGGCGTGTGTTCCCTTAGCTCTGCTAATTGTGGGGATTTGGGGAGTCGCGGCTCATGCTCAGGAAGACGCTATTACGCCCGATAATGTTCAAACCGTTTTGGACAATATCTGGATTACGGTAGCGGCGGTTTTGGTAATTTTCATGAATGCCGGTTTCGGCATGTTGGAAACGGGCTTCTGTCGTCAGAAAAACGCTGTCAACATCCTGTCTAAGAACCTCATTGTCTTCGCCCTAGCCACGCTGGCTTACTGGGCCATTGGGTTCTCTTTGATGTATGGCAGCGGTGGTAACGGCTGGATTGGCGGTGGCGGCTGGTTTCTCTCCAGTACCGATCCGACAGTCTATGGCCTGGAAGAAGGAGTTGGCCTCACAATTCCGGTTTCTTTCTTATTCCAGGTGGCCTTTGCAGCAACGGCAGCGACCATCGTTTCCGGCGCGGTGGCTGAGCGAGTCAAGTTCATCGACTTTATTATCTTCAGCCTGTTGCTCACCGGCATTTCCTATCCCATCACCGGGCACTGGGTCTGGGCTGGTGGCTGGCTCTCTGAGCTAGGCTTTTCTGACTTTGCCGGTTCTACGGTAGTACACTCCGTCGGTGGCTGGGCGGCTTTGATGGGCGCTGCTTTCCTGGGGCCTCGGATTGGTAAATACCAGGACGGTCACGTCAATGCTATTCCCGGTCACAGCATGACAGCGGCGATGCTGGGCTGCTTGATTCTGTGGATCGGCTGGTTTGGGTTTAACCCTGGTTCAGAACTGGCCGCGAGTTTAGCGGTGCCCTACATTGCTGTAACCACCAACCTGGCAGCGGCAGCAGGCGGAGTTGCTGCTACTGTGACGGCTTGGGCGCTGAACGGCAAACCTGATCTTTCGATGATCATTAACGGCATTCTGGCGGGCCTAGTTGGGATTACCGCCGGTTGTGCCGGTGTGGGCTACTGGGGTGCCGTTATCATTGGCCTCATTGCCGGTGTGATTGTCGTCTTCTCGGTTGCTTTCTTTGACAGCATCAAGATTGACGATCCGGTGGGCGCTATTTCTGTGCACCTGGTTTGCGGCATTTGGGGCACTCTGGCGGTGGGTCTATTTGACTTAGAGCTAGGGCTGTTCTACGGCGGCGGCGTGGCTCAGCTAGGGATTCAAATCGTCGGTATTCTTTCAATCGGCTTGTTCACCGTTATTGCAGCATCAATCTTTTGGTTGGCGCTCAAGGCTACTTTGGGCCTGCGGGTGACGCCAGAGGAAGAACTCAAGGGTCTTGATATCGCTGAGCACGGTATGGAAGCTTATAGCGGTTTCTTGAAAGATACTAGCGATATGGGCACTCTCTAAGCAGCGAGGTGTCATTGTTTGGTTCACAAGCGCTCTTGCTGTGTGAAAACCTCTCAAAAAGGAGCAGATAATTCTGCTCCTTTTTTCTGTTCTTGCCACTGAGAATAGGAAATCAGCCCCAGCCGCGCCTGTACCCTGAGCCAGTTGCCGGTGACTGAGGTGTTTACCCGGCGATTAGAGAAAGCTCGCCTTAGGACTGGGACAGCCTCGATCGCCGCTAACTCAATTAACCCCTCAACCAGAGCTGCATTGAGTTGGGTCGGGTTGACTAGGGCTTTACCCAGCTGAGCGCTGAGATGAGTGACACAGTCATGGGTGGCCGCAAAGTGATTTTGCCCTATCAAGGATAGGGCGTGGCAGGCAGTGAGCCTTCCTACTAGGGGCTGTCTGGCGTTGATCAAAACCGCGGCTAAGTCTGCAACGGCAGCGGGGCCAAAATAGCTAAAAACATAGGGCAGTTCCTGATGCACAAGGGCGATCGCCGGCAAGCTCAGCAGAGAAACCAGCGGCGCGATCGCTGTCGTGACCCCTAACTGACCCAGCGCCCGCCAGGCGTGAACCGGCAGGGAGGAAGCAGGGGCAGGCTCCAGGCACAGTCCCACGTTTAAGGCTAAGGAGATCAGCTGCTCTACAGACGGCAGGGCTAAAGCCGTGTAGTTCGGCCAGGTGGCAGGCTGAGCGATCGCGCCTATCGGTAGCGGGTGAAAAGGGTGGCCTGGGGATTTGGATAGCTCGACCTGCATAGTGAAATTAGGAAAGTGTGTACTTTGTCAACTTTCTGCAAAAGCTTGTAAGACAACTACGATCTCCTTTACAACTCCCCACAATTATCCCGTTTTGTCAGAAGATAGAAACTAAGCTTTGATTCGGTTGGCTAAAACGCTTGATCTAAACCAGTTTTAGCAGCTAATGCGTCACTCTTGACCGAGCAGGTGTTTTTTAGAGACATGGTGTTGCGAATCATCCATGAGTAATCCCGATTCTGTCCTAGAGGAGTTACTGCAGGAAATTCCCCAGATCAGATCCCAACTTTATTTCAAAGCCTCTCTGACGGCACTGTCTCATGCTATGGAGGATCAGGTACTGGCTGGTTCTGAGCAATCGCTGGTGATTGCTAGTTTTCAGCAAGAACGGTTCTATCGCCAAGAAGCTCACCGCTACGAGCGCATTGCCGAGATGACCCCCTATGTCTATGTGCTTTCTGCTGCGGGCACCGGCTTTGCCGATCGCTTCAACCAATACGAAACCATTACGTTTGACGCTGAGGATGCCCTGACGCAGGAATGGCATCTGATTGTAGTAGGAGCGCATTACAGCGCCTGCCTAGTTTGCCGGGAGCGCCAGTCAGTAGACGCGGT
The DNA here is from genome assembly GCF_030405905.1 of Sphaerothrix gracilis Ecp01. Taxonomy (NCBI): domain Bacteria; kingdom Bacillati; phylum Cyanobacteriota; class Cyanophyceae; order Nodosilineales; family Nodosilineaceae; genus Sphaerothrix; species Sphaerothrix gracilis. The sequence goes on along the minus strand of NZ_JASATW010000001.1, from coordinate 358,031 downwards.
GGAGCGATCGGCAGGCCCGCCAGCGCTGGATCAGACCCGCCGCTTTGAGGGAATTTGGACCTTAGATGCCCAAATTAGCCAGAAAGCTGCCGATATTTTACTGACTCGCATTGTCGGCTATCGCCCTGATCTCGCTGAAAAAGTAGCGCAGGCCAAAGCAGCCTATATTCCCGCTAATCTGACGATTGATATCGATAATCTGGGCACCGATCCCTTTGCCCAAAGGCTCATCACCTATTTGCAGGCGGGGCAGTACAAACTGCTGAAAGCTTACAAAGCCATTTCGTCTCAAGAGCGCCGCGAACGTTTAGTCAATTCCATCACGGGCACTATCCGGCGATCGCTCAACCCTGCCGAAATTTTCCAGGTGGCCGTGCATGAGCTGGGTCAAGCGCTAGAGCCTTCCCGCTGCCTAATTTATCGGGGTACGGCTGACGATGTCTCAATGGAGATTCAGCATGAACATCTCAGCGCCAAAATCCCCTCATTAGTGGGTGAAATCTGGCCCTTAGAGGAAAACCCCCTCTTTTGCCAGATTCGCCAGCAGCCAGAAACCATTCTGATTCCAGATATTACTGAGAAAGCGTCACCCTATCGCTCAGCCCTAGAGACGCTCAAACCGCTATTCAAGCGCTGGAAAATACAGGCTTTGCTGATGGTGCCGCTGGTACATCAGGGGCGGCTGGTGGGCATGATTGAGCTGCACTGCTGCCAGTCTGACCTCGATAGCTGGTCAGATAATGATGTGGCGCTGGTGGAGGCGATCGCTGCTCAGCTCAGCATTGCCATTATGCAGGCGGAAGCCTACGCCCACCTAGAACAGCTCAACCAGCAGCTAGAAGACCTAGAGCAAACCCGCAGCAACCTCATTGCCATCACGGGGCACGAACTGCGCACACCGCTCTCAACCATTCAGGTTTGCTTAGAGAGCCTAGCAACCGAGCCGGATATGCCGATGGAGCTGAAGCAGGTAATGCTGGATTCAGCGCTACACGATGCGGAACGGCTGCGCAAGCTGGTGCAGGACTTTTTGACCCTGTCTCGCCTAGAAAGTGGCCGGATTGTCTGGAATTTGGAGTCCCTGTCGCTGCAGGAATGTGTAGACCTGGCCCTCAGCAGTCTCAAGGCTAAATATGGCGACGCGCCTATCCCCAAACTGAAGCTGCAGCTACCGGCGAAGCTGCCTTTGGTGAAAGCCGATGGTGAATGGCTGGTAGAAGTGCTCAATAAGCTTTTGGACAATGCCTGTAAGTTTACGCCGCCGGAGGGCAAAATCACCCTCAAAGCCACCGCTGCTCAGGCCAATAGGGTACAAATTACAGTGGCCGATACCGGCAGAGGCATTGAGCCGAATCGGCTAGAGGCCGTTTTTGATCGCTTTTATCAGGAAGAAGGTGCCCTGCGCCGCACCACGGGCGGAACCGGACTGGGTCTCGCGATCTGCCGCCAAATCGTGACCGGAATGGGGGGGCAGATTTGGGCCACTTCGGCTGGGAAAGATCGGGGCAGTCAGTTTCACTTCACGCTGCCGGTGGCGGCCAGTCGGGCCAACGGACAACCTCAGCCCCAGCCAGCTACCGTGGTCGCGACTGCTGGCAAAAAGCAGGCCAAAAGCCTACCCGCGATCGCAGACTAGGCCCCGTCAGCCTTTCAGGAAACCCTTAGCCCCTTATCAGCTATTATTCAGGAAGTCTTGACAAAGTGAAGAGGAGCTGTCTTCAGACAGCGATCGCCACAGGAGAATTCACTATGTCTACCCTTCACTTACGACATTTGGGCGTATCAGCTCTATTCTTAGGCACGTTAGGACTGCTGGCCGCTCTGCCAGCACAGGCCGTACGCTTCCCCGATGGTCGGGTCGCCTTTGACCGCCCGCCTGATTTGATAGGCGCTTCTACGCGCAACTTATCTCCCAATACGGGCGGTCGCTATCACTTCACCATCAGCGTGCCCAGTGATGCCGGTGAGCCGCTGAAGGCACTCGTCATTACGCCTCGCGATCAGGCCGAACACATCCGCTTTGATTTAGATGAGAGTACTGCCTCTCTGGGATCGGCCTATGCCAGAGGCCCAGAACTGACTCTCTCCAGTATTGGTGGCTCTCCCGAAAATCCAGACGAAGTTACCGTCGTCTTTGACCAGCCAGTACAGCCGGGGAATACCGTCACCGTGGTTTTGGAATCTCAGCGTAATCCGTTTAGAGGTGGCGTCTATCAGTTTGGCGTCACGGCCTACCCGGAAGGCGAAGAGAGTATCGGCCAGTTCATCGGCTATGGCCGCATTCATTTCTTCGGCCACAACTAAGCCCCCAAACGACGCGGTTCAATCTGCAAACTTTGACACAGCGCTAGACGATCTCTGAAAATTTGTCTTAGACAGGTATGATGGGTAGTCTTAGATCTCTCAAGATTGATTGCGTCGTTTTTGCATAGGCAAAGTTCATGGACAACAAGTTGATGCTCATGATTCCGGGGCCGACTCCGGTTCCCGAAAAGGTACTGCTGGCTCAGGCTAAACACCCCATCGGCCACCGCAGCGGTGAATTTTCCGAAATTATGGGCGAGGTGACGGCAAACCTCAAGTGGCTGCATCAGACCCAAAACGATGTCTTGGTGCTGAGTGCCAGCGGTACGGGCGCGATGGAAGCGGGCATCATCAACTTTCTGAGTCCGGGCGATCGCGTTTTGGTGGGCGCTAACGGTAAGTTTGGCGATCGCTGGGCTCAGATTTGCCAAGCTTTTGGCCTAGACACCCACATCATTACGGCAGAATGGGGCAAGCCCTTAGATCCAGAGGCATTCAAGCAGGCTTTAGAAGCTGACAGCGAAAAAGCAATCAAAGCGGTGATTATTACCCACAGCGAAACCTCAACCGGGGTTCTTAATCCGCTGGAAGCTATTAATGCTCATGTGAAGGCACACGGCGAAGCGCTCATTATCGTTGATGCTGTGACTAGCCTGGGAGCCTACAACTTACCGATTGACGAATTGGGCCTCGATGTCGTCGGCTCCGGTTCGCAAAAGGGCTATATGATTCCCCCCGGTCTGGGCTTTGTCTGCGTTGGCGAGAAAGCTTGGCAAGCCTATGAGAAAGCGACGCTGCCTAAGTTCTATTTGGATCTGGGTAAGTATCGCAAATCAGCCGCTAAAAACAGCAATCCGTTTACGCCGCCGATTAGCCTTGTCTTTGCCCTGCAAACCGCCCTGCAAATGATGCAGGCCGAGGGATTGGAGAATATCTTTGCCCGCCACGATCGCCAGAAACGAGCTGCCCGCGCCGCGATGAGAGCAATGGGACAGCCCCTATTTGCCAGCGATGAAGTTGCTAGCCCGGCGGTGACTGCCGTGATGCCGCAGCAGGTTGGGGCGGAGCAGGTGCGCAGCGTGATGAAGAAGCGGTTTGATATTGCCCTCGCCGGGGGCCAAGATCATCTCAAGGGTCAGATTTTCCGCATCGGTCATTTGGGCTTCGTCAGCGATCGCGACATTCTTACCGCCGTAGGTGCCCTAGAAGCAACGCTGCTCGATCTGGGCTGCGATGGCTTCACCGCGGGAGCTGGCATTGCCGCTGCCAGTCAGGTGTTGACGGCTGACTAGCCGTTTCTATCGCCAAGATCGCTCAGGTTAAGGCAGATTGACTTTAGCAAAACTAAAAGAGGCGTCGATCGGCGACGCCTCTGATTTGAGCTGTTCATGACGACCTGCGCAAAAACTTAAGCGGCTTCCAACCAGTCGTAAATTTGTTCTAACTGCTCCAGCGTCACCAGGCCGTACTGCCATAAAATCATCGGCAGTGGCCCTGGATCTTGCTCGCTGCGCTTCAGCGCTACCTGAATCGAAGAAGGCGAAATCGCCAGTTCTTCCTGCAAAAATCTAATTAACTTTGAATAGCTTTTAGGGGTCATGGCAGCTTCACCTCCTTCAGTAGATCAGCCATTTTGGATCAATAGAACTGGGTTTCAGCTAAAAATACCTCAGTGGAGTCCAAAATAGCGGCACCCAAAAAATACAGCCCTTCTCAGACCATAGGTAATTCAGCTAGCTGAGAAAAATCTGAGAAATTGCGTAGAATCTGCCGCAACGACCTAGATCGTCTTTGCAAATTTCTGGCAAACCTCCCTCAGACAAACGTTTCCAAGTGATGCAGCTAAGGTATCAGAATAACTGTCAATTGGATAGTCTCAGAATCCTACACTTTAAAGTAAATTTAATCAGACCTACGACAGAATCAAGCTTTTCTATTTAGGCGGAAAAGTGAGGCTGTGAGTTGGCTGACTCAGTTACTCGCTAGCCAAAGGCGTCACCGTTACCCGATCACCCACTTCCAAGCCCAGCTCAGCCGCTCGGCCACTGCGTAGCTCAATCACCTGATCGATTAGAACCCGACCGGGGCCGTAAGTGGGACAAGGCTCGCTGATACAGGGGGGAACTTCTGCCGCGATCGCCTGCACTTCGCCCTGCCGGAGAAACACCATGTCTAGTGGCACAGGCACGTTCTTCATCCAAAAGTTGGCGGGGCGAGGCGAACTGAACTGAAACAGCATACCGCGATCGGCGGGCAATTCCGGGCGGTACATGAGGCCCAGCGCCTGCTGCTGAGAAGTCGTCGCCACTTCTAGCTGAATCACTTCGCCTTTGATCTCAGCCTCAGCCGTAACCGGCAATGTTTGAGCCAAATCGCTTTGAGGGGAGGGGGTAGGTACTGCGATCGCGGGTTCTTCTGATGCGATGGGCCTGTCAGTCACAGAGGGGTCAGTCGAAGTCAGAGAATCCGAAGAAGAGCAGCTCATCAGCAAAAAGCACAGTCCACACAGTAACCAGCGTACTTGAGCTACTGAAAACTGTCGCCAAAAGATTGCTGGGATAATGTTCAGCGTCATACTCGGTTTTTAAGCCTCTCGCAGGACATAGCCAACGCCTCGCACCGTCTGAATCAGGCGTTTTTCGTTCTCGCCATCAATTTTAAGCCGCAGATAGCGAATATAGACCTCAATCACGTTGGATTCGCCCAAGAAGTCATAGCCCCAGACATTTTCTAAAATCTGTTCGCGGGTCAGCACCTCCCGGGGATGCTCCATCAGGTATTTAAGTAGCTCAAATTCTTTCATGGTCAAATCGATCGCCCGTTCGTTGCGGGTAGCGCTGCGGGTGGCCAAGTCCAGCGTTAGCTCAGCAAAGCGCAGTCGCTCATTGCTGACTTGCTCCGGCTGCAGGTAGAGCTGCACCAGTTGCAGAAAGTCTTCTGTGCGGTAGGGCTTTAAAAAGTAGTCATCAGCGCCAGATTCTAGGCAGGCAATGCGATCGGCAAGGGAATCTCGCGCCATCATCAGCAACATCGGTACCCGCAGTCCCTGCGATCGCAGATGCTTGCACAAATCGATACCAGATTCACCCGCCAGCAGGCGATCGATGATAATCAGAGCAGGCTGAGACGTTTGCGCTCGCTCTAGCCCTGAAGCGGCATCGTAGCTAACGATCGTTTCGTAGCCGAACTCTTTCAGATCGCTAGATAAATGAGCTGCTAGCTCTGGATTGGTTTCTATCAGCAGCACGCGGGGAACCGAATCTGTTGAAGCCGTGTTTATCATGGATGACCCATCAAGTTCAGGGTCAAGATACTGCGCCCGGAAGCCACAGCCCTAGCCCAAAACACCATTTCACTACAGGGACGTTCTCAATCTAGCTTAGGTTGCCGCTCATGAATAGACGCCTATGACAGTTTGTCAATAAGAATTAATACTTAGTGGCTAGGGCAGTTCCACCGAAGTCGGCTTGGCGATGTGAGGCAGCCCCCACCCCAGCTTTTCCCGCAGCACCCGGAAGAACTCAGGCGTCTGTAGCCGAATGAACTTGGCAGAATGGGGCGATCGCTGCACCCGCACCTGATCGGTGGGCGAGACATAGCAGCCGCCGTTGCCGTCCACGACCATGACGAGCTGGTCGGGGTTAGCGGAGGTAATGACCACAGGTTCGCTGTCGGGAAAGACCAGCCCCCGCGAAGCCAGAGAGTGGGGGCAAATGGGGATGAGCTGCATCACGGGTACATTGGGCGTGATCACCGGCCCACCAGCGGAAAGAGAGTAAGCCGTTGAGCCAGTGGGGGTTGAGATGATGATGCCGTCGGCAGCGATATCTACCGGGGCGTGACGACCTACCGCCACCTCAAAATGGCACATGCTGGTCAGCGGCTCCCGGTGCAGCACCATTTCGTTGAGACACAGCGCCTCCCAGATCAGCACTGAGTCCTGAAATAGCTGGACCGTTAGCATGGCCCGCTGCTCAATTTCGTAATTATTGGCAAAGACGGCTTCGAGGGCAAACGGTAGCTGATTGAGATAGGCTTCGGTGAGAAAGCCCATATGCCCCGTGTTGATGGCCAGCAGCGGAATGCCTGCTGGCGCGGTCTGCCGACAAGCTGATAAAACGGTGCCATCGCCGCCCAGGACAATGGCAAAGGCCATGTCGGTATCAAACTGGGGCGGGACTAGGCTATCAATGGAGGTGTGGCAAATGGGATGATGCGGATCAGAATAGCCCAATAGCCCACCCACGCCTGTCGCTGAGAAGACGTCATAGCCGTGAACCATGAGCTTGTCTTTAAGTTCTTCAGCAACTTGACAAGCGGCAGGCTTAATATCGTTGTAAATAATGCCAACTTTGGGCACGCGCAAAGTCCAACCAGAAATCTCAACGCCTTCAGGACAAGGCTACAACCAAATTCCTCCAGCAGAGAGGGCTAGCCTGATCAACTGCAGCCAGCTTTATCGGATGTATAGTGCGTCCTTCTTCATTAGGCTACCGTTTTTGATGGCTATTTGGATAGAGGCTTTCAGCAGACATGGGCAGAAAACGGTTAGTTTGCGGTCGAGATGACTCCTCGCTGAATTTTGAGCTAGCAGCTTATTTTTGCCCCAGGGGATCTAGATCTCTAGCCCAGCATGTCGCTATCTTAGCTGTAAGGAATCTTAATTTTGCCGTGACTCAAAAGCGTCTTCCTCAGACCACCGCCTATGTCCGTATTACTCATCAGTCTTGGCAGCACGGCAAGATTGAGGGAGAGGTGAGGGCCAACAACTACGAGTGGCAGTTTAAATGGCGCTTTCGGCAGGGGGCGCTGACGGTTGAACCGTCCTTGGGCAGAGCCTTGATTCGAGAACCCCTTAATCGGTTTTTAGAACAGTGTGACTATCAGCTAGAACCCGGCGGTGACTATTCGTTCACCATTCGGGCTCAGATTTAGCTCGTCAGCCGGTTCAAATAACGCTCAATCAGTAAAACGGCCACGATATCGTCAATAGGGCCGGGGGGTGTCCGCAAACCCTGAGGTAAAAGGCGCTGTAAGCCCTTGGGCGGATAGATTTGCCAATAGCGATCGCGGGCCTCTAGGCTACTGTTGCGCTCATCTACCAGGATGACGCGGGGGGAATCGGGCAGCTCACTGAGCTGTTGCCGCCAGGTTTTAGCTGTCGTCTGATCGCCTAGCACAATGGTAGAAACCGGAAAGGTTTGCTGTAGGGTACGAATGCGATCGAGCGCCGCTGCTGCAGAAATGACCTCCCGATGGCGCAAAATGCGATCGATGCCCATAATGGCAATACCACATTTATCTCGACCCGGATCGAAGCCTAAAATAACGGGCTGCCGTAGATTTGTCTCAGCGGGTAGCACAGAGTCTTGCCTCTTGGGAGCAGAAAGCCGAAAGGCTGCTTATTCCATCTTGGTTTAATTTTGCCGTGAAACATTAAAAATCATGAGTTTTAGAGATTTTAGGTGCGATCGCGCTGATTTTTTGCTAGAAATACGTGTTAAAGTGATTCAGTGATAGTACATTTGTACGCACTGCGGAAATAAGCTAGCCAGTGCATATTAAAAGCGTCGAACTTTCACATTTCAAATCTTTTGGTGGCACCACTAAAATTCCGCTGTTGCCGGGGTTTACGGTGGTTTCTGGCCCCAATGGTTCTGGCAAATCCAATATTTTGGATGCGCTGCTGTTTGCTTTGGGGCTGTCTAGCTCTAAGGGGATGCGGGCGGAGCGGCTGCCCGATTTGGTGAATCAAAATCAAAGCAGTCGGCGTTCTACCTCAGAGGCCAGCGTTACGGCCACGTTTGACATCAGCGACGTGATGGAGCTGCTACAGCAGGAAGCGGAGCTGAGCGACGCGGGTGAGCCGCCCAACGGCCACGTCGTTGGTTCGGCTAAGGTAGTGCCGCTGCCTACAGCGCAGGAGTGGAGCGTGACCCGGCGGCTGCGAGTGACAGCACAGGGTACCTACACTTCCAACTATTACATCAACGGCGAAGCCTGTACCCTCGGTCAGCTCCACGAGCAGCTCCAGCGCTTCCGCATCTATCCTGAGGGCTACAACGTGGTGCTGCAGGGGGACGTTACCAGCATCATCTCAATGAATTCGCGGGAGCGGCGAGAAATTATTGATGAGCTGGCCGGTGTCGCCGCCTTCGATCGCAAAATTGACCAGGCTAAGCAAAAGCTAGACGCGGTGAAAGACCGGGAAGAACGCTTCCATATCGTAGAGCGAGAGCTCAACGTGCAGCTAGAGCGCTTGGCCCAGGATCGGCAGAAAGCGGAAAAATATCAGCAGCTTAAGGCCAAGCTGCAAGAGCGGCTGCTGTGGGAAACCGTCTTAGGCTGGCAGCAGCAGCAGCAACAAATTCAGCAGCTTGCGGTTCAAATCGAGCAGGGCGATCGCCAGCGAGTTGAGCTGACTCAGAGCATTGAAGACCTGCAGCAAACCATTGAGCAGGCTACTGCCGTCTTAGCGGACTTGAACCAGCGGGTTAAGGCTCTGGGGGAAGAAGATCACTTGGCCCTGCAGTCTACCCTAGCGACTCAAGAAGCCGAACGCCGCCAGCTCCAGCGACAGGAAACCGATTTGAAGACGGCTCGCCAAACCCTAGGCGATCAGCTCGCGCAGGCGCAGGCCAATATTCAAGTCTATTTGCAGTCTTTAGAACAGATTGAGCAACAGCTCGGTCACACCTTGCAGCAGGCTCTAGCTGAGCAACAGCGGGCTTTGGAAGTAGCGCAGGCCGAGCTAGACCAGCGCCGCGCCGCCACCGATGCCATTGCTAATGCTTCTCAAGCCTGGGTGCAGGCCCAGACGGAGCATCGTCATCAGCTAGAAGCGCTGCAGCAGCAGCTCGCCCCCAAACAGGCCGAACAGGTGCGGCTCCAGGAGCGGATTCAGCAGCTTACCCTGAAGCAGCAGCAACAAAGCGAAACCCTGCGATCGCTAGCTGAGTCTATTCAGGCCATGCCCCAGCAGCAGGCTGCCACCGCCCAGAGTGCTGCCCAGCAGCGGGTACAAGATTTGGCTCAGGCCGTAGCCGCTAGCGAACAGGCGCTTCAGGTACAGCAGGAAACCCGCGATCGCCTGCTGCAAGAACAGCGGGACAAGCAGCGTCAGCTCGATAAGCTGGAAGCCCAAGCCCAGGCTCTGCAGGAAACCCAGGGCACCCAGGCGACTAAGGTATTACTCAATGAAGGGCTGAGCGGAGTCTGCGGTCTGGTCGCCCAGCTCGGCCGGGTTGATCCGCGCTATCAGCTAGCCCTGGAGATTGCCGCCGGGGGCAGGCTGGGCTATCTGGTCGTGGAAGACGATCGGGTGGCCGCTGCCGGGATCGATCTGCTGAAGCGGCGGCGGGCCGGACGGGCTACTTTCTTACCCCTCAACGCCATTCGCGTTCCCCGCTTTACGCCAGTGCCAGCCTGGAAGCGGCCAGAGGGCATGGTGGACTATGCGGTGAACCTGATTGACTGTGAGCCTGCCTACCAGGATGTGTTTGCCTATGTGTTTGGCAATACGGTGGTGTTTGAGCAGCTAGCTGAGGCGCGGCGGCATTTGGGCCAGTTCCGCATTGTTACCTTAGAGGGCGAACTGCTAGAAACCAGCGGCGCCATGACCGGCGGCAGCCTACTCAACCGCCAGGGGCGGCTGCATTTTGGCACCGTAGAAGCAGCCGAGTCGGCTGAAGCGGTGGCCCTGCGCGATCGCCTGCAGGAGATCGATCGGATCTTGCAGCGCTGCGAACAGTCCCTTACCCAAACCCAACAGCAATACCAGCAGCAGTCTCAGGAGCTGATCGAAGCCAAACAGCACTACCGGGAACTACAGCTCCAAATTGAGCAGGCCAACAGCCAGCTCCGGCAGCTCCAGCAGCAGCAGGCCGCCGCCCAGCAGCAGCAGGAGAAGGGCCATCAAGAACTTGTGGCTGCTCAAAATCAGCTCCAGCTTCTCTGCCATGAGATGCCCGCCCTAGAGCGCCAAATTGAAGCAGAGCGAGGGGCTTTAGCCGAGCTAGAGCAGTCTCAAACCCACAGCGAGTGGCAAGCGGTGCAGGCGCAGGTACGGCAGCTAGAAACCCAGGTAGCTGAGTGTCAGCAAGCCCTCAGAGCTACCGAGCAGCAGCAGCAATCGTTGCAGGCTGAGCAGCAGCGCCTACAGGAAAAGCTGCAGCAGACCCAGGCTCAAATCCGCGACTACCGCCAGCAGCAGCAATCCCAAGTCAATCAGCAAACGGCCCTGGCGGAGCAGCAGGCCAAGCTAGAGGCTGAGATTATTCACACCCGTGCCGCCCTGGCTGAGTTGGATAAAGTCTTAGCCGAGGAGCGGGAGAAGCGCGATCGCGCTGAGCGACAGCTCAAACAGCAGCAGGTCAATCTGCAGCAGCTTGACTGGCAGCGGCAAAAGCTGGAAGAAGTGCAGCAAGAACGCCAGCAGCGACGACAGGCGCAGCAGCAGGCGCTAGCGGAGCAGGCCCAGGAACTGCCTAATCCCCTGCCGGAAATTCCGCCAGATACTGATCTAGAGAAGCTGAGACAGCAGGTGCGATCGCTGCAAAAGCGCCTAGAAGCGATGGAGCCAGTCAACATGCTGGCCTTAGAAGAATACGGTCGCACCGAAGAGCGGCTGAACGAACTCACCGACAAGCTGACAACCCTAGAAGAAGAGCGCACCGAACTGCTGCTGCGGATTGAAAACTTCACGACCCTGCGCTGCAAAGCCTTCAAGGAAGCTTTTACCGCCGTCAACACCAACTTTCAGGCCATTTTTGCTGAGCTATCGGATGGCGACGGTCACCTGCAGCTTGACGACCCGCAAGATCCGTTCAACGGCGGCTTAAACCTGGTGGCCCATCCCAAAGGGAAACCCGTACGACGCCTAGCTTCGATGTCGGGAGGCGAAAAATCCTTAACGGCCCTCAGCTTCATTTTTGCCCTACAGCGCTATCGCCCTTCACCGTTCTACGCCTTTGATGAGGTCGATATGTTCCTGGACGGAGCAAACGTAGAGCGATTAGCTAGAATGATCAAACATCAGGCCCAGCAGGCTCAATTTATTGTGGTGAGTTTGCGGCGTCCGATGATCGAATCGTCAGAACGCACAATTGGGGTGACTCAGGCAAGGGGGGCATATACTCAAGTTTTGGGTCTGACCTTGGAGCCAAAGAGTGCTTCAATGTAGTTCTGTTAACTTATTGTAATCCTCGGTAAGATGTACATCTAAGTATGTAGGTGTACACGCCCCGATTCGAGATTGAGACTCGATATGACTTTTGAACAAAGCCGATTACGCTCTGATTTATTAGGTACGCAGGTAATCACTCGCAATGACGGTAAGCGCCTTGGCATCATCAGCCAGCTTTGGGTGGATGTCGATCGCGGCGAAGTGGTGGCGCTGGGGCTGCGAGAAAACATCCTTTCCGGTGTGGTTTCTAGCACTGAGCGGGTGATGTTGCTCAGCAGTATTCGCCAAATTGGGGACGTAATTCTGGTGGACGATGAGGATGCGATCGAAGATGACATCAGCGTCGCTCCTTATAGTACTTTGGTCAGATGTGAAGTCATTACCGAGGCGGGCGAGTCCCTGGGACGAGTGCGCGGCTTTAAGTTTGATGTGGTGACGGGCAAGATTGAGTCTTTGGTGATTGCCTCTCTGGGACTGCCGCAAATTCCCGATCAGGTGGTTAGCACTTATGAACTGCCGATCGATGAAATTGTCAGCAGCGGCCCCGATCGCCTGATTGTATTTGAAGGGGCAGAGGAAAAGCTGGTTCAAATTACGGTGGGTATTCTGGAGCGGCTGGGCATTGGCAGCCCGCCTTGGGAGCGAGATGCTGAAGATGCCTACATCATGCCTGTCTCTACTTCCAATCAGCTCCCTTCTGGTTTAGAAACGCCGGTTGAGCCACCAGCGATGCGGGAACGGCCTCCGGTGGTTGAGGAGCGCTGGAGCGATGATGATTGGAATGAGCCAGAACCGCTGCCGATGGAGCCGCTGCCCCGGCAGGAAGCGAAGCTAGAAGCCTACGCGGATGATTTTGAAGAAGACAACTGGAGTGATGCGACGCCACCCCAGGAAACCTACGCGGTTTATTCTGAGGACGAAGATGTCACTGGAGATGTCTGGTCTGATGACGATGCTCCCGAACCTTATGAAGCGCCGCCGGTAAACCTGCCGCAGAAGAAGAAGGTGACGGAGTATGAGGAAGAACTGGACTACTAAGTGGGCCAAATTGTTTTGATTGCTCTGCCTCAGCCGGTCTGAGGCTTTTTTGTTCCTGAGGCGGTATGGCAAAGATATCCTACTCGCAGTGTTGGCCCTCAAGAGCTGCTCTTCGAGTATCATGCAAGTCTGCTCAGCTGCACTTGTTCTGTTTCTAGCAGGCAATGCTGAATAACACTCAGCAGGTACGCTTTTTCATCTAAGAATAGCGTTAGGTGGAATCGCTTAAAATCTTGGTCTCAGCAGGCCTGTCCGAGCGATTAATCTAAAGCGATGTGAAGAGCGAATAAATATATTTTCGCACTTCAGAATTTTCTAAATTTCTAGAAGATAATTGCAGGAATCAAGGCTTGTTCCTTTCCCAAGCCTGCCCCCCTGGATGGAAGCTGTTGATGTTTTTTTCTCGTACTCCCATCGCGATGAGAGACTGAGGGATAAGCTGGCGCTACACCTAGCCATGCTGCAACGCCAGGGCGTGATCAAGTCTTGGCACGATCGCAAAATTAGTGCTGGGTCTGAGTGGGCTAAGGAGATTGACGACCAGCTCAACGCCGCTGACATTATTTTGTTGCTGGTCAGCGATCATTTTTTGGCCTCTGACTACTGTTACGACATTGAAATGAAACGGGCCGTTGAACGCCACGATGCAGGAGAGGCGATTGTGGTGCCCATCATTCTCAAGCCGGTGGACTGGAGCGGGGCTCCCTTTGGCAAGCTACAGGCGTTTCCCAAGGATGCCAAACCGGTTACTAAATGGAGCAATCGGGACGAGGCGTTTCTCAATATTGCCCAAGGCATACGAGAAGCGGCTCAAACCCTCGCCGCCCAGCAGGCCAATCGGCAAGCCGCCGTGGCCTTGGTCCCTACGGCGGTAGCTCCGTCGATGGAATGGGAAGAGCTGGGCGGGCAGGTGCCGCTGGACTCACGATTTTATGTGGAGCGGCCACCAATCGAAGCGCGGTGCTATCAGACAATTACTCGGCCCGGTGCCCTGATTCGGATCAAAGCGCCCCGACAGATGGGCAAGTCTTCCCTGACGATTCGAATTCAGGATCAGGCTGCGAAACAGGGGTATGCCTCGGCGTGGATGTCGTTGCAGCGGGCTGGCAAGGAGCATCTGTCTGATCTGGATGGATTTCTCAGGTGGCTGTGCGCCAACGTCACGGATCGATTAAAGCTGCCCAGCAAAGTCGATGAGTACTGGCAGGGGATAGCGGGCAGTGCTGACAAAGCCACGGACTATTTTGAGCTGTACCTGCTCTCAGAGATCCAGACTCCCCTGGTGCTGTGTCTGGATGAAGTGGATGAGGTCTTTAAGTATCCCGCCATTGCCGGGGATGTGTTTGGGCTGCTGCGATCGTGGCACGAAGAATCCAAGATTAATCCCATCTGGCAAAATCTGCGGTTAGTCATCACCCACTCTGAGGAAGTCTACATTCCCCTCAACATCAACCAGTCGCCGTTCAACGTGGGGATGCCCGTCAATCTGCCGCCGTTGATGCCGACCCAACTGGCAGATTTGGTGCAGCGATATGGTCTGGCCTGGTCTGAGGGTGAACTGGCTGACTTTGCCGACATGGTAGGGGGCCATCCGTTTTTGGCGCGGGTGGGATTGCAGCACATCGCCTGGGGCGATCTGACCTTGGCCCAGTTTTTGGAGGTAGCACCCACCCAGGCGTGGGAGTTTAGCCGTCACCTGATGCGCCATCTCGGCAACCTGGAAGAGCGCAACCTGGTAGAGGCCATGAAGCAGGTGATCGTTGCCGATCAGCCGGTACGCCTGCCCATTGGCGAAGCCTCGAAGCTGGAAAACATGGGGCTGGTGCGGTTTCAGGGCAATGATGTGGTGCCGCTGTGTGGGCTGTACCGCCAATACTTTCGGGAAGTGCTGAGGGCTTAAGCCATGAGTTATTCATCCCCGACCCCCTACGACTATCAGATTGAGGGGGGAGCACTGCTGATCGATGCCCCCACCTATGTGAAGCGGCAGGCCGACGACGACCTTTATATGGCCCTGCGGGCCAGCAAGTTTTGCTATGTGTTGAATGCTCGCCAAATGGGCAAGTCGAGCTTGAAGGTGCGCACGATGCAGCGCCTTCAGGCGGCGGGTATTGCCTGTGCGGCGGTGGATCTACAGGGTATTGGCACCTCGGTGACGGAGGAGCAGTGGTATGTCAGCATTATCAACCGCATTGCGCGGGGTCTGGGGCTGCGGCGGCAGTTTGACTTGAATGCCTGGTGGATGGAGCATCAACTGCTCTCAAACGTGCAGCGGCTGACCCTGTTTTTAGAGACAGTGCTGCTGTCTGCGATTCCTCAACCCGTCGTGATTTTTATTGATGAGGTAGACCTCACCTTGAGTCTGCCGTTTAGCAGCGACGACTTTTTTGGGGCGTTGCGGGAGTGCTATAACCGCCGCGCGGATGAGCCGGAGTTTCGTCGGCTCACGTTTGCTCTACTGGGGGTGGCAACACCTGCGGATTTGATTCAAAACAAGCAGATTACGCCGTTTAATATCGGCCAGCCTATTGACCTCACGGGCTTTCGGCTGGCGGAAGCGGAACCGTTGCTGCCGGGGCTAGCGGCTAAGTCGAGCCGGCCCGAGACGGTGCTGCAAGCGGTGCTGGATTGGACGGGGGGACAACCGTTTTTGACCCAGAAGCTGTGCAAGCTGATTGCGACGGCGGCGGCTTGCCCTCAGGTGGGTCAAGAGTCGCAGTGGGTGGAGGAAATTGTTCACACCAAAATCATCGAGAACTGGGAAGTTCAGGATACCCCTCAACATTTGGTGACCATTCGCGATCGCTTAGTTGGGAGTGGTGAACAACAGAAAGGGCGGCTGCTGGGGCTGTATCAGCAAATCGTGCAGCAGGGAGCTATTACTGCCGACGATAGCCTCGAACAAATGATCCTGCGGCTCACCGGGCTCGTGGTGAAGCGAGACAATGTGCTCAAAGTCTATAACCGCATTTATGAGCAGGTATTTAATCGGGATTGGCTAGAACGAGAGCTGGCGGAAATGCGCCCCTACGGCGAGGCCATTGCGGCGTGGCTAGCCTCTGGGCAACAAGACGAATCGCGGCTGTTACGGGGTGATACCCTGCGGGATGCGCTGGTCTGGTCTGATGGTAAGCGCTTGGATGATGAGGATTACCGCTTTCTCAATGCCAGTCAGGAATTAGAGACGCGCGATGTGCAGCGGCGGTTGGAAGCGGAAGCGGAAGCCAATCAAATTTTGACCGAGGCCCGACAGCAGGCGGAAACACAACTGGCGGTAGCCAACCAAACTTTGGTAGACACTCAGGCAGAGTCCGAGCGGAGGCTGGCGGCAGCAGAAGCGGAAGCGGATGAGAAACTCAAGACGGCTACCCGTAAGGCTAATCGACGAAATACGTTTAGTTTTATTGGGGCAGCGATGGCGATCGCAGTAGCAGCGATCGCGGTTCCTGGCGCAGTCATAGCTAATAAAAAAAGTAATGCTGCTCAGCAAAACTTAGAGAAGGCAGAGCAGCGGCAGGAGCAGCTGACTGAGGATATGGAGCAACTGGATAAATCCTTAACAGAAGCTCAGTTGAATGAAACAGCGGTCCGAAATCAAGAGCAGCAGGCCAAACAGCAGTACCAAAAGGCTAAGGAACAGGAGCAAGCGGCTCTGACCCAGTTCGAGCAGGCCAAGGCTCAAGTAAAAGAGGCAGAAGCACAACTTAGTAACCTCAACCAGAAGACGACCCAGGCAGAGCAAGCAAAAAATCGAGCCGAGCAGGCAAGCCAACAGGCACAAGAGCAGTTGCAAATTGCTGAGCGTGAAAAGCTAGCAGCACAAGCAGCAGTGCAGGAAGCGAAAGCTACATTAGCTGCCGCTGAAACTGCAAAAACCGAGGCTGAAACGGCCACGGAATTGGAGAGAAATGCTGCCAGCGCGTTACGCCAGTTTGAGAGTGACCAAACCCTGGCGCTGGTGAAGGCAGTAGAAACAGGGCAGCGGCTGCAAGCTCTGGTCAACCAGAAAGCTCAGGCTAAAGAAGCCGTTTTAGTAAATCAAGAACTAGCCCTGACGGAGTATCCAACGGTTAGCCCCATTTACTCGCTACACCAAATTTTGAGCCGCATTGAAGTGCGGGAAATTACTCCCCAGCACGGTGAGGTCAATGGTATAAGTTGGAGCCCGAACATTCAAATTCTGGCGATGGGAGGAGTAAACGGTAGCGTGGAACTGTGGAGTTCGGAGGGCGAGCTGCTCAGAACTCTTGATGCTCAGCATGGCTCAGGCGATAGCGTGAGCTGGAGTCCGGATGGACGAATCGTGGCGACGGGAGGAGAAGGCGGCAGCGTGATGCTGTGGAGTCCAGAGGGTGAGCTGCTCAGAACTTTTGATACCCAGCAAGGCAAAGCAGTTTATAGCGTGAGCTGGAGTCCGGATGGACGAATCGTGGCGACGGGAGGAGAAGGTGGCAGCGTGAAACTGTGGAGTTCGGAGGGTGAGCTGCTCAGAACCTTCGATACCCAGCAAGGCGCGATCATGAGCATGAGTTGGAGTCCAGACGGACGAGTCCTGGCGACGGGAGGAGAAGGTGGCAGCGTGAAACTGTGGAGTTCGGAGGGCGAGCTACTCAGAACTCTTGATGCTCAGCATGGCTCAGGCGATAGCGTGAGCTGGAGTCCGGATGGACGAATCGTGGCGACGGGAGGAGAAGGTGGCAGCGTGATGCTGTGGAGTCCAGAGGGTGAGCTGCTTGAAATCTTGAATGCTCAGCAAGACTGGTTCAGCATTGTGAGCTGGAGCGCTGATAGCCAAACTCTGGCGACGGGAGGGGAAGACGGCAGCGTGATGCTATGGAGCTCGGAGGGTGAGCTGCTTAAAACCCTTGATGCCGAGCGAGATAGGCTCCACAACATAAGCTGGAGCGCTAATGGCGAGATTTTAGTGACGAAGATTAGAGAAGATGGCAGCGTGATGCTGTGGAGCCTAAATAGTGAACTACTCAAAATCCCTGATGGCCAGCAAAGCAATATTTATAGCGTGAGCTGGAGCGCTGATAGCCAAACTCTGGCGACGGGAGGGGAAGACGGCAGCGTGATGCTATGGAGCTCGGAGGGTAAGCTGCTCAAAACCTTGAATACCCAACAAGGCAGGGTCTATAGCGTGAGCTGGAGCCCGGACGGACGGAACCTGGCGGCGGGGGGGGACGGTGGCAGCGTGATGCTATGGAGTCCAGAGGGTGAGCTGCTAAGAACTTTGAATATCCAGGACGACTCAGTCAGTAGCGTGAGTTGGAGTCCGGATGGACGAACCCTGGCAACGGGGGGAAGATACGGTGGCAGCGTGATGCTATGGAGTCCAGAGGGTGAGCTGCTAAGAACTTTGGATCCCCCACATGACTTCGTCAGTAGCGTGAGCTGGAGTTCAGACGGTCGGACTTTGGCAATAGGCAGAGAGCTTAGCAGTAGCGTGATGCTCTGGAGCCTGGGAGGCGAGCTACTAAAAACCCTTGATACCCAACAAGACAGTGTCTACGATGTGAGCTGGAGCCCAAACGGACATACCTTGGCAACAGCGGGAGCGGATGGCAGCGTGATGCTCTGGAGCCTAGACGGTCAGCTACTTAGAGCCTTTGATACCCAGCAAAGCGAGGTAGGTAATTTGAGCTGGAGTGCCGATGGCCAAATCTTAGCAACGGGGGGAGCAGACGGCAGCATCAAGCTATGGAGTCTGAAGGGCGAGCTGCTCAAAACTCTTGATGCTCAGCAAAGCAGAGTCTATGACGTGAGCTGGAGCCCGGACGGACGAATCCTCGCAGCAGGTGGAGCAGGCAACAGCGCTAAGCTGTTGCCTTATGAAGACCTAGATGCCCTATTAGCCAGAGGATGTGACTGGCTTGAAAGCTATTTAGTGGGTACCCCTAGGGATCTGCAAAGATTGACCGTTTGCCACACTCCTGAGTTACTGCATTCTGCTGCTCCTGCTTTAGTCGATGCTGCAGAAGCACTAGCTGAAGCAGGCAATGTCAATGAGGCGATTACGGCATTTCAAACAGCGAAACGATGGGATCCTGATCTCTTAATTGATCCAGTAACTCTTGCAAACCAGATTGCTGAAGAAGCTCAGCGTCAGGCAGAGGTCAATCAGTTCTCAGATTAAGCTGGGTGATCATTACGACGAATCTGACCATGATAAAGTGACAAGCGGCAATCCCTTCATCCCTGGAGAACTGGAATCCTTACGCAATGAATAAGCTAAGGTACCGAGTTCCTTAAAGAAACGAAATCGCCCTTCGCCTTATTCACCCATTCCTGCGTCAGTAGCTTTATGCAAAATCTTGCCTCGCTCCAATATGTCCTGAATAAAGTCATCACCGATCGCTAAACGCTGCTCAATTTGCTCAGGCGTTCTTGCCAGGAGATCGACAGCGAAGTCAGGATTGGTGGCCTTAAGGATTGCGGCTGCGACGCGAAAGGGATACCCCTCAAACGGCAGAATCACCAGCAAATCCACATCAGAATCTGCCGTCGGCTGCCCATTTGCATAGGAGCCAAACAGTATAATCCGCTCCGGTCGAAACCGAGCCGCAATCTGGCGACCTAGAGCCTCAATTTGCCTCATCTCAACCATGGGCTATTTGCCACAATCCTTGTAAGCATCCATCACCGCTGGCAGCACTAAGCCATTTCCCGAGGAAAGTCGCTCCAAGCGTCTTGTCTCGCCTCTTCAATATCAGCAGCAGAGGGGACATCTCCCAGATCAGCACATAGCCCCCATATCGACTTGCGGGGAACCAGTTGTGGATGCCTCAACCTTGTCCAATTTCAGGGTTCTACCAGACCAACCTCGACCTGAAGCTGGAGCACCTTGCCCAGGCGACCTGGATACTGATGCCCGTTTTGATCTGAAGCCTCTAATAACATAGAGAAAAAATAATAAAGAGGTTTGCTGCGATCGCCCAAATCGTCTAGTCCTCGTGAAATTTTCCGTAATTTCACCAGCAGTTCCGGTTTTGTCAAAGAAATTCATTAAGATTAAGTTAATTCATTAAAGACGCGGCTCTAGAATGGCCCCGTAGTCTGACCGCATCTACAATTTTCTTAAAGCAATTCTTTATAAGTGTTGAAGGATTAGTGTCCTGTGTCCCTCAGCAGCCAGTTTCCCGCGTTCAGCGATTATACTGAAAGCCTAGGCTTCCTGAGCTGAGCAACAAAGCTATCGCCAACTTGCTGACAGAATCGGGGTTTCCACCGCTTGCATCATCTGCCAACAGCCTCGACCTATGTTGAGATCGCAAACTGAGGAAGGCTACGACGAATATGTGGCTGAACTGCTGAAGTTTAGCTCCAAAGCGACGCAGCAGAAGCTTCAGACGCGGCAACAACTGCAGCAAAGCGCCGACGAACATACGCTATCCCGTCCGGCTGGCCTGCCGGAATACTCAGACTCCATTGCCACCTCGACCCTACAGGCTGCCTATTTAATTGCCCTTGATACCCACGCCGATCCGGTAGCCCCGCTCCGCTACCGAGACTTAGCCGCCTTAGACGAAATGTTTGGGGATATACAAGTTTCAGAAATTGAAGCTGACATTTTGCAGCATCTGAGCTGGATGTATCCTGAACCCTGCTGGGATGATGACCCCTACGAGTTTTTACATGGCTATATCTAGCTGTGGGGAGCCTCACCAGGAGACTCCCCACATAGCCGCACTTTTAGAGCTAGTCGCTAAAGCTAGAACGGTATGTCATCGTAATCTGGCTCCTCTGCGGGTGCCTCATAGGTCGGTACGGCTGGCTTAGCAGGCTGTACCGTAGGCTGCGGTGGTGGCGATTGGCTGCTGGTCGGCGGTGACGAGGCCACAGGGGCTCCATCACTGGTAAAGGCTACGTCTAAGCTGGCGGGATCGAGGCGGTGAATCCGCTGGGCTGTCAGCTCTGCCAGCTTTTCGCGAAAGCCTTCAGGCCGTTCAACCGTATTCATCGCCAAGCGCCCTTCTATCAAAACGCGATCGCCCGCGTGATACTGAGCCTGGATCTCTTGGGCCAGGTTGCCCCAGCCCACCACCTTGATCTGAGATGGGGTTTCATCAGGCCGCAGCCCAGGAAACTGAATGACAAACTCAGCCACCGCCATCTGATTATCCGAGGTATACCGCAGCTGAGGCGCTTGAATAATTTCCGCCATCAAGATGCAGTTGTTCATCGCTTCACTTCCTCAAAACCCTGCTCTTTTTCAATAAAGTCTTGGACATAAGCCCGATATTCTCGCAGCTTTTCATCCATCCATTCACGATCTTCGCTATTAGAGAAGACATGAACTAAAGGTTCACCTGCGTCCGGCAGGATCAACACCCAGCTATCACGCTCCCTATCTAAGATCTTAACGCCATCAATCAGCTCTAGATCTTCAGAAGAGTGGGTTTCTACCAGGTGCCGCATCAGCGCGCCTTTCACCGTCCAGGGACAGCGGACTGTCTGAGAGCGATGAGAGATACGCGGTAGCTCGCTCCAGATCTGTCCGAGCGATCGCTCCTGAATGGTAAGCATTTCAATTAGCTTAGCAATGCAGAACATGGCATCAAAGCCGGGATGGAGCTGCGGGAAGATAAAGCCCATATCGCCGCTGCCCCCTAGCACCACATTGTCATTCGACTGGCAGGCTTCCATTAGGGCTGTTGGATTGGCTTTGGTCCGAATTACCCGGCCATCATGGCGGCGAGCAATTTGCTCAACTGCGCCTGACGCCTGGACTGGCACCACAATCGTACCGCGCGGGTGTGCCGTCAAAATCATATGGGTCATCAGCGCCGTCAGCACTTCACCCCGGATTGGCGTGCCCACCTCATCTACCAGAATCATCTGCTCGCCATTGGCTGAAACCTGCACGCCAAAGTTGGCCTGCAGCGCTTCAACCACGTGACCGAGCTGACCTAGCAGCACTTCTTTTTCAGCCGCCGCCGGAGCCGCCTGCCGCAGGCTAGCATTGACGACTACCGCATCACAGCCAAACTTCGCTAGAAGCTGAGGCAGCACTGCCCCTGAAACCGCATAGACATAGTCAATAACCACCTTGGACTTGCTATTGCGAATCGCCTCGACATTGAGGCGCTGCTCAAAGGCCGTAGCATAAATGTCTACCACGCGGCTGGGGTAAGCCACATGCCCAATCTCGTGAATTTGCGCCCGGCGCAAATCTTCTTTGAAGTAGGCTCCTTCAATTTTCTTTTCTTTACCCTTAGGAATATCAATTCCCTTATCGCCAAAGAATTCAATCAGAATTTGATCCGGGCGATCGGGATGCAGGCGAATATGAATTCCTCCCGCCACGCCCAGCGTCGGCAGCACCGTTCTCGCCACCGGAATAGCTGTCGCCTCCAGGTTCTGAACGTTAACACCTACGCCCATCAGGCCCGCAATCATTGACCGGGACACCATGCGAGAAATACTGCGCTGATCGCGGGAAACAGTAACGTGAGAGCCAGCTTTCAGGGTAGAGCCGTAAGCCGCCCCCAGCTTAACCGCAAACTCCGGTGTGATATCTACATTAGCTAGTCCAGCCACGCCGCGCTGACCAAACAGATTGCGCTGGGCGGTATTGCCCCAAATCAGGTTGATATTGAGCGAAGCGCCTGACTCAATCTGCTTGCTGGGCCAGACTCGAACGCCAGGACTGATTTGAGCCTCTTCTCCCACAGTGGAGAGCGCGCCCACCACAGCCCCTTCTAGGACATGAGCGCGGCGATCGACCCTAGCCCCACGAGAAATCACGCAGGCTCGCAGATGGGCTTCATCGCCAATGATGGCACCGTTCCAAATAATAGGCCGCTTTAGATCGGCATCGCTGCCAATGGTGACGTTGTCGCCAATTACAGTACCCGCTTCAATAGTCACGCGGGGGCCAATGCGGCAGTTGCTGCCAATCAGCACAGGAGCCTGAATCTTAACTGAGCTATCAATATGGGTGTTTTGTCCTACCCAAAGCCCTGGGGACTGTTCCTCATAGGCAAAGTCAACTTTGACCTGCTGCTGCAGCGCGTCGTACTGTGCTTCTCGATAGGCATCCAAGTGGCCGACATCGCACCAGTAGCTGTCAGCTACATAGCCATACATCGGCTCGTCTTTTTCTAACAGCAGCGGGAACAGCTCCTTGGAAAAATCTGATTCCTGGTTAGCCGGCAAGTAGTCCAAGACCTCAGGTTCTAGAATGTAAGTCCCCGTATTGACGGTATCGGAGAAAATTTCGCTAGTTGAAGGCTTTTCTAGAAAGCGCTGGATGCGGTTGTTTTCATCGGTGATTACCACGCCAAACTCAATTGGATTGGGGACGCGAGTTAGAATTAGCGTCGCCTTAGAGCCTCTCTCTTTGTGAAACCGGACAGCTTCTTGTAAATCAAAGTCCGCAATGCTGTCGCCGCTGATGACCAAGAACGTGTCATCAAGCAGCTCAGAAATATTTTTTACACAGCCTGCCGTTCCTAGCGGCTGATCTTCTTCGACCGCGTAGGTCACCTGCACGCCAAAGTCTTTGCCATCTTGAAAGTAATCTCGCATAACGTCAGGCAGGTAGTGCAGGGTAGCAATAACCTCGGTGATGCCGTGGCGCTTGAGCAAGTTGATAATGTGCTCTGAGATTGGGCGATTGAGAATTGGAACCATCGGCTTGGGGAGATCACAGGTGAGTGGTCTCAATCGAGTTCCTGATCCTCCGGCCATCAGCACTGCGCGCATACATCCTCCTTGACTGCTTATCAATGAACTTAAAATTACTGTCTGAGAAACCTGAGAACCGCTGCCATCGTTTTACTCACGAATTGGGTCTGTCAAGTTTCTCGATGATTTGCTTGCTCCTAGCCTATTGTCCAACACTTATGCGACCATTTTTCAACTCCTGCCCGTAGCACCCATTGTGAAAACGATTTTGCTAATCTACAAAGAAGGCTTGTGTACTCTCAGCCCTAGCTGGCCTAATGAGACTAAGCTTAGTTTGAAGCTTGCTGACATTGTATAGGCTGATTTAATCCGTCAACTGGAGTCAAAGTAACCATGAACTCTTTGATTATTCTTCTTCTGATAGCAGGTTATGGTTATGGAGCCTGGCGATTCTGGCGCGGGTTTCACCGTACTAATTTCAGCCAGGGGCGACTACAGCTAACGCTGTTGTGGCCCGTTTTTCTGATTGCCAATAAGAGCTATCGCCAAAACTTTTCTAAAGCTTTGAAGGGTCGATAGGCAAACGGTATGCATTCTAGTATCCTATGACTGCAATCCTCAGCTAGGCAAGGTGACTTGCTGCGTCTCTGTATCCGGGTCTGTATTAAGTAAGTATGATTGGCGGTACTGATAGCGACTATCTAGAGACAGATGGTCTATATAGGAAGTCGTGATTTATGTCGGGAAACTCTGCTCAAGAAACTCACTTTGCCACCGTTGCTAAGCGCTTCAATCGGCAATATCGGGGTGAAGCGTTTGACCTGCCGCCGGAGGTCGAGGGGATGCCTATTTTTCAGGATTGGGCCAGCGGTAAGCTGAGCGAGCGGTTATCGTCTCCGTTTTGGCAGTTGGCTCAGCCCAAAAAACAACAACAGTGTTTAGATTTGGGCTGCGGCGTTAGCTTCTTGATCTATCCCTGGCGAGACTGGCAGGCTCTTTTTTACGGGCAAGATATCAGCTCGGTGGCCGTAGAGCAGCTCAATGCGCGGGGGCCACAGCTCAATTCAAAGTTATTCAAGGGGGTGCGTTTGGCCTCGGCTCACCGATTGGACTACGAAGACCAGCCGTTTGATTTGGCCATTGCCACGGGATTTAGCTGCTATTACTCTCTGGAGTACTGGCAGTCTGTGCTGGCGGCGGTGCGGACGGTGCTGAAGCCGGGTGGGTTTTTTGTTTTTGACGTATTAGATCCAGAGCAGCCTGACGCTGAAAACTGGGCTATTTTAGAAACCTATCTGGGCTCTGAGGTGTTTCTAGAGCCGCTGACGGCCTGGCAGCGGCTGATTCAGCAAAGTCAGGCTAAGCTGGTAAAGCAGCAGCCGGGCGATCTTTTTCATCTATATAAGGTGCGGTGGTAGATCGGCGGCTGCCCGATACGATCGCCCCTAATTTTAGGCGGCTCTGGCTGATTGGGGGCACGCGGGAGGGGCTGCAGCTCGCCAGAGCGATCGCGGCCCAAAAAATTCCCTGTATCGTCACTGTCGCCACCGCAACGGCGCAACAGGCTTATCCCGATGTGCCCACACTGCAGGTTCGGGTCGGCCAGCTCACTGCTGGTACCATTGATTTTTTCTTGCAGCAGGCGCAGGTGACCGCCATTTTAGATGCCTCCCATCCGTTTGCAGTGGACGTGTCTCAGCTGGCGATCGCGGCGGCGGCGGCTCAAAACATTCCCTATTTGCGCTATGAACGGCCCCAGCTTGAAGCCAATCCCCTAACTCACTCGATAGACAGTCTAGAAACCCTATTAGCCAGCGACTTGCTGAGCCAGCAGCGAGTTTTGCTGACCCTGGGCTATCGCTGGCTCCATCATTTTCAGCCCTGGCAGTGCTGCGCTACCCTGTTTGCGCGGTTGCTGCCCTCGATGAAGGCGTTAGAGGCGGCGATCGCCGCTGGGTTCACGCCGGATCGTCTAATTGCCCTACGTCCACCCGTCTCCGCGCAGCTCGAAGCTGCCCTTTGGCAGCAGTGGCAGATTTCTCAGGTCGTCACTAAAGCGTCTGGCGCAGCGGGGGGGGAACAGATCAAGCGGCAGGTGGCCCAGCAGCTAGGGGTACAGCTAATCGTGATCAATCGCCCCGCGATCGCCTATCCCCGCCAAACCAGTGATATCTCAGCCGCTTTAAATTTTTGCCAGCAGCTCAGTCTAAATGTCCTTTAGCTGTCTCTCAGGAACAAGTCAAGACTTGACAAAGAAAAAAACTGGTTTTCTTAACTAATTAGAGTTCTCAAGCTTCAATGTGAGTGTTATGCTGTTGACTCAAATCGCATATCTGTGCAGCTTTGACTCGCTGCTGGCACTGATAGCCTGATGAACTGTCACGCAAATTTACAGTTTATGGGGCTGAAGGAGATCCACCCTGAAAAAAGTTAAGTAAGATCTGCATCTAAGCCGCATGACCGCTGTTCCTATGCCACCGAGATCCTCTTCGCCTTTTGAGCAGCCGGGTAGTAGCCCTCTACCTGAGGCGACTCCCGTGTTTGCGCTGAAGGAGCTGGTGGGTCGTCTGCAGCGCGAACAGTATAAGATTCAGGACTTACTCAGTTCTCTGGGCTTTGCTCTAAGAAGCCTCAACAATCTCAATCAGTTTTTAGAACTTATTCCGCTGATTGCCAGTCGGGTGACGGATGCTTCCGGTGGCGCCTTGGTTCTATTTCAGCCCAACGGACAGCTGCGCCTAGAGCACCTCTACTGCCAGGGCAGCAAGCACTGTCAAGATGTGCGGCGGGCCTTAGAAGCTGCAACTCGTCAGGTAACGGCTTCCTTTGCCGCCGTTGCCGATAGCACCCTGACCGTGGCGCGCAATATTATGTCTGCCCTTGATCGACAGGTACATCGCTACCTTGATGCCGACCTGCAAATCTTTGGCACCCCCATTATTGTCAAAAACGTTGAGCGCGGACGGCTTTACGTCTTCAGCCGTGACCCAGATTATGCCTGGACTGATACGCGCCAAAAGCTAGTCCGCCTGGTAGCCGACCAAACCGCCGTCGCCATTGAAAACAGTGAGCTAACCGTCGCCTTGCGCAAGCGAGAGCGGCTGGACCGAGAACTGGAAATTGGGGCCGAAATCCAGCTACAGCTTCTGCCCCGTCAGTGTCCGGTCATTGAGGGGGTTGACCTAGCCGCTGCCTGCAAGACGGCCAATAAGGTTGGCGGCGACTACTACGACTTTATTCCCACTACCTATGAGCAGCTTCGACTCCCTAGTTCTGAACAGCCGTCAACAGGTTCCTGGAGCATGGCGATTGGCGATGTCATGGGCAAAGGGGTGCCCGCAGGCTTGATTATGACAATGCTGCGCGGCATGTTGCGAGCTGAGGTGCTCAATGGGCACTCGCCAGCCCGCATTTTGCAGCATCTCAACCACGTCATGCATTCCGATTTGGAAAACTCCAATCGCTTTGTGACGCTGTTCTATTCGGAGTACAACCCTCAAACGCGGCTGCTGTCTTATGGCAATGCGGCCCATAATCCCCCTTTGCTCTGGCAGGCCGCCACCAACACCGTGACGCGCCTAGATACAGTGGGTATGCTGCTGGGTTTAGATATGGAAACCCGCTATCACGAAAAGCAAATTCAGCTCCAGCCAGGTGATACCGTCATTTACTACACCGACGGTTTTACCGATGCAGCTAACGCTAGCGGCAGCCGTTTTGATGAAGAAAATTTGCTGCTGGCGTTTAAGTGGGCCTGCCGTAACTGCGATAGCGCTCAGGGAATTTTAGAATATCTGTTTGGCCTGCTGCAGAAATTCATCGGTTCGGGTCGGCAGAACGAAGATGATACGACCTTGATTGTGATGCGAGTTAAGCCAGAACTGCTGCAGCGTTAGCCGCGCGATATCGCCCCGGCATTTGAGCTGAATCCCAGTGGTGGTACTTAAACTGGGGATTCCGCAGTTTGGCTGATGACAAATCCGTCTGCAGGCAGGCAGGATGTTTGAAATCTTAATGTACTCTTAGCCTAATTACAGGCAAATTTGCTTCTAGAGCGGTCTTTCGCCTGAGAAAATAAGGGTCATATTTGTCTAGTTAGTCCTGTTAGTGGGGCTGTTAGACAATCATTTCGATTCAGGGCTCAGCAAACTACATCTTTTATCCAGCAATGCCAATACCTTGCAGCAAACCACTCAAGTCTAATCCGTTCAAGGCTTATCGCGATCCGCAGTCGGGTCGGTGGGTAACGATCTTACCGTCGGATCTAGATCATTCGCCTCAGCCCCCCTATACCTGCTATCAGCTTCAAGTGACTGACTGGCTGCCCGCCTTGCAAACGGCGACGCCGGAGTTGAGCAATGTTTGCTAGTAGCTGACGAGGCTAGCCATTGAGCCGCGCCGGAATATAAACTTCTGTTAAGAGTTTATATTCACGGAGTTATGATTCAGCGCCGCAGCTTGCTCAAAGCCGTTTTGTTAGCTTGCTTAGCTAGCCTATTTCTTTTCAGCCCTACAGCCTGGGCTATGGGTGGCCCTCAGGTGCCTTTAGGTACTGAGGCTCCCGATTTCAGCCTGCCAAGTAACCTGGGAGAAGAGGCCGTCTCGCTCTCAGACTACCGGGGGCAGTGGGTGGTGCTTTACTTCTATCCCAAAGACTTTACCTCTGGCTGCACCTTGGAGGCCCAGCGATTTCAGCAAGATCTAGCGGCCTATCAGAGACGCAATGCCCAAATTTTAGGCGTGAGTGCGGACGATGTTGGTTCTCACGCCCGCTTTTGCGATTCAGAAGGTCTGGTATTTCCCTTATTAGCAGATACTCAGGGAGACGTGAGTAAGCTCTACGGCTCTTGGCTCGGAGCGCGATCGCTGCGACACACCTATCTGATCGATCCTGACGGTATTATGCGAGAGCGCTTTCTGGGGGTTCGTCCGGCCATTCATAGCCGGGAAGTTTTAGCAAGGCTTGATGAACTCCAAGCGGAAGCGACGTAATTCGTACAATAGAAACAGTCTTTTAATTCACGAGGTAATGCAATGCAGACATTGGCTTTAACATCTGAAAATGTGGAGCAGGTCTTAGACGAAATGCGCCCCTATCTGATGGCAGATGGCGGCAACGTGGAGCTAGTCGAAATTGACGGTCCGGTGGTTAAGCTACGGCTGCAGGGAGCCTGTGGTTCTTGCCCTAGTTCGGCCATGACTCTACGGATGGGGATTGAGCGGCGGCTACGGGAATTTATTCCTGAAATTGCTGAAGTTGAGCAGGTAATGTAGCCGCTGGGATAGCGCATAATCCAGTTTATAGGGGCAGGATCTGCCCTTATAACGATCGCATTGCCGTTTCTACCCGAGTCAAATAGGTAATGAGCGCCGCTAGCAGGCAAATCCCGGCCAGCAGTAGCAGCAGCGCTGGCACGCCCCAAGCCTGTTGCAGCACAGGTAAGCCATAAGCGCCGACTATGGCCCCGGCTTTCGCAAATGCCGCCGCAAAACCAGCGCCGCTGGCCCGAATTGAGGTGGGAAAAACTTCTCCTGACAGCAAGAATGTGGTGGCGTTAGGCCCCGCATTCATGAGCAGGTTAAATAGCACAAAGCCCGCGAAGACCAGCGCTAGCTTCAGGCCGCTGCCGGGGTCAGCTAGATTAGATAGGGCCAGAATGCTGAGTCCAACCGCCATGCCGATAAAGCCGCCAATCTGCAGGCGAATGCGTCCGGCCCGCTCGACGAGCCAAACCGCCAGCACAAAACCAGAAATCAAAAATAAATCTACAAAAGCGGCTCCTTTCGCTGCTGCCATCTCCCGCAGGAGAAAGTTTTCCTGATCTGCGAAGGCCAAGGCGCCGATAATAGTGGGCGTAAAAATGCCGATGCCATAGGTGGCAATATCTTGGAGAAACCAGGGAACCGAGGCGAGCAGAGTGCGCCGACGATAGGCGGCTGAGAAGAGAGCGCTATAAGCTAGCTGCGGTTCTCGCTCCGGGGGGTCGGTGTCTGCCGTAATTTCAATTGGGCTAGCCAGCAGAGTGGAGGCGGCTTTGGAAGCGGCCTGGTAGTTGCCCTGAGCAATAAAGTAGCGCGGACTTTCGAGCAAAAAGCTCAGCCGCAGACCCGCTACCGCGATCGCTAGCAGCAGCCCAATCCCTAGCATGATGCGCCAGGCATACTGAATTGCAGGCTGGAGATCGCCGGGATAGAGATGATTGAAAGCCGCGATCGCGCTCAGTCCCGTCAGCGCCCCTAGCAAGGCCCCGACAGCCTGAAACGTAAAAGCGCCAATCACCATGCGCCCGCGCAGCCGTGTCGGCACATTTTCAGTGATGTAAGCGACGCTGATAGGGTAGTCTGCGCCTATGCCCACCCCCACCAGAAAGCGGAAAGCAATGAGAGATGCCGGGTTCCAGGCTAACGCTGTTCCAGCCGTAGCTAGGACGAAAATGGCAATATCCACAACCAGCATACGCTGCCGCCCTACCCGATCGGTTAGCGGCCCTAGGATCAAAGCGCCCACCAGCGATCCGGCGATCGCAGCTACTGCGATCGCGCCGGTGCCTGCTGCCTCTAACCCAAAATCTCGCTGCAAAAAGGGCAGCGCCACGCCGATGATAAAAAAGTCAAAGCCATCTAGGGCAATGAGTCCGGCTGATAAGCCCCACAGAAACCACATCGGTCGGGTCAGTGGCGACTGGTCTAGGCGCTGCTCAAAGGAGGGGGCTGAGGCGGCGATCGCCATTAGGCCGTACCCAGTGGCGAGTCAGCGTAGTGAGCTAATAGATCGGCAGGATCTTTATAGATAGCAACGCTGCCAGCTTCCTGTAGCTGCTCGGCAGAAAAGCCGCCGCTGAGCAGTCCAATGGTTGGCAACGAAAGCTTTTGAGCTGCTTCCGCGTCATAGGGACTGTCGCCAACCACAACAACCGCTTCTGGCGCGACCGGAGGCACCTTGCTAAGCGCTGCCTGAAAAATATCTGCTTCAGGTTTAGCGTTCTCAACATCATCGGCGCAGGTCATGCCGTCTAGCAGGTCTTTCACCCCTAGTAGTTCGCGGTAGTGGTCGGCTGTTTCCTGTTCGGCTGAAGTGGCCAAGACAATCTGAACCTCATCTTGTCGCAGTCGCTCAAATAAGGCGCGAACTTGGGGAAAGGGCTGAATCTGGGGCAGAAACTGCTCGTGGAAGTATTGCTGGCGATAGTCGTTGAGTTTGGCACCGTACTGCTGATTCTCAGCTACGGTCAGAAACTCTTCCAGAATATAGCCGCTGCCTTTGCCAATTCGCTGCTTGATGATGGCAAACTCAACCGTGTGACCAAACTTCCTAAAGCCTTCAACCCAGGCTTCGGCATGAAAATTTACCGAATCAACCAGCGTACCGTCGATGTCAAAAATAGCGACCTGGGGCATGAAGAATCTTCCTTATTGTCAGTAAAGGTAGCTGCCCTAAACCCTGAGCAGCTTCAACTAATGGCCCCTTAGCTTAAATTTTTCGCGTGGCCCTGTCTTGCTTCCTCAGATAGAAATTACCGGATTGCCTACGCTCACCACTGACTGAAGGGGACTTGTGCCAGGTAAGCATTGAAATAGCGCGCGTCTTCTGTAACTTCTAGGCCAATCCAGTCTGGTAACTCAATCGCTTGCTGAGGATCCTGTAGCTCAACTTCAGCCACGATCAAGCCCGCGTTTGCACCAGCGAACTCATCTACTTCCCAAATCAGCGATCCCAGCGGAATTTTATAGCGAGTCTTTTCAATCAGCGGCTGATGGCAGAGGGTGTCGAGCATTTCCTGGGCGTCGCTGACCGGAATCTTATATTCAAATTCAGCCCGACGACTGCCTACCGTTGCGCCTTTAACAGTAATGTAGCCGCGATCGCCCGCGACTCGTACCCGCACAGTCGCTCCCGCTTGAGCCGTGGCTAAGTAACCTTGGCGGTAAAATTCACCCGTGCCCAGAGAACGCCAGCGATCGCCTTTGACTAAAAATTTGCGCTCAATCTCAATGCCCATACTGCTGCCTGCTTGTCGGTAAGCTCTGTCGCCTTTAACTTTAGCGGCGATTTAATGGCTCGTCAGGTAATCAGGCGGTGGTCTAGGGCAAATCGCACCAGTTCGGCTCGGTTGCTGGTTTCGGTCTTGCGCAGCAGGCTGCTGACATACTTCTCGACGGTGCGAGGGCTGAGATACAGGCGATCGCCAATCTGAGCATTGGATAGTCCTCCGGCCAGCAGCACTAAAACATCTTGTTCTCTGGGCGTAAACTCAGGCAGCGAAGCCGTCGGTATATCTGAAACCGCAGCCGCGTGGGTGAGCTGCGGAGACGCGGCGGAAACCTGTAGCTGCTGCAGCCAAGAATTCTGCATGATTTGGGTGCGCTCTAGCAGATTACGCACCACAGCCACCAATTCTTCTAGCTCAAAAGGTTTAGGCAAATAGGCATCACAGCCTAGCTGATAGCCACGCACCCGATCCTGGGTTTGATTGCGAGCGGTCAAAAAGACAACGGGCAGCAGACGAAAAGAGGGATACTGTCGTAGCTGCTGAATCAGCTCGTAGCCATCTAGCTGTGGCATCGCAATATCAGTAATGATCAGATGAGGCTGCTGTTTTTCTACCAGCTTCAGCGCCTCACGTCCGTTGCTTGCCGCAATCACTGAATAGCCCGAAAGTCGCAAAAATTCCCCGATTGAGAGACGAGTCCCCTCTTCATCGTCAACAACTAAAATGGTCAGTGGCATAGGGATTGTAGGCTGAGGTCGCTGTTTCTAGCGTAGATGAAGTTTACAGGCAGCCATAGGCCGTGCGGGCTGAAGTTCAAGGAGAGACATATATTGTTGCGAAAGCTTACATTGTCCAGTCCCCGCCAGCCGCCCCGCCATATCTACAGTTTTTGTAAATCCTTTTAGGATGTCTATGTAAATTATTTGCACAACTGCAAAAAAGCATCATGGCAACTGTATTAACTGAAGCTCAGGCTCAAGAGAAAGCGGCTCAGCTTAAAGACTGGAGCGTTGAGGGCAAGACAATCCAGACGGTTAAAACTTTTGATGGCTTTGTCGAAGCCGTCGATTTTGTTAACAAGCTAGTTGAACCAGCTGAGTCAGCCGGACATCACCCCGATTTAGCGATTTCTTACAATAAAGTCACCATCACGCTAACCAGCCACGACGCTGGCGGTCTGACCGAAAATGACTTTGAAATGGCAAATACAATTTCGCAACTCAGCTAGGTGATTAGTGGCCGCTCAGCGCGGGCTGAGTTGGCCTATACAAGGCAGTTCATGCCGAATGCCAATTTTAACGAATGCCAATTCTAAATGGGGATGGGGTTACGAATACTGCTAACTCAGAAATGACGGCTGGACTGTTTGGGTCGCTCCGAGCAGTCTTTCGGTTCTAAACGGCTGTCTTGTTTGACTGATAGCGGCTGTTATTCGTGGCTACAGGCAAATTAAGGAACTTGCGCTTACCAGCATCGTCCAATATTTCTAGCTGAGCATCTAGCGGCCTAAATTTAGATCTGCTACTATCAGCTAGAGGGCAGTTAGTTATGCCTTGAGTCATAGCTCAAAGGGACTAGCTAACTGCAGGATAGGGATTAAGTTTCAGTCCTTCTGACTGTATTGTCTTTAGGGCACCAATTTGCCCCTTATTCAGGTGTGAGGAAAAAAGGTAAAAATGTCTAATCTACTGTGGAAGTCTTTACTGGCTAGCCCCGCAGCAGTGGGCGCAGCACTCGTAATGTCTGGTGCTGGCATGGCTGCTGAAACGGCTGAAGCCTCTGTATTGGATCAGGTTTCTGGCTACTCCAACGAGTCTGTGCAACTGGCGCAGGTCACCAGCGTTTCTGAGCTTTCTGATGTGCGCCCGACTGACTGGGCCTACACAGCGCTGCAGCGTCTAGTTGAAGAGTATCGCTGTATTGAAGGTTATCCCAACCAAACCTTCCAGGGTAACCGGGCGATGACTCGTTATGAGTTTGCCGCTGGTTTGAATGCTTGTTTGGACACCATCGTGCAGCTGATTGGCGGCGGCGATGTTGACACCAACGATCTGGCTACCATTCGTCGCCTGCAGGAGCAGTTCCAGGCTGAACTGGCGACTTTGCGCGGTCGGGTAGATGCACTGGAAGCTGACGTAGCTGAGCTAGAAGCTAACCAGTTCTCCACCACCACCAAGCTACGCGGTGAAGTGGCTGCTAACGTAGCTACTCCCTTTGAAACTGGTGAGATTGGCGGTAATGACCTAGATGATTCAACCCTCTTCAACGCCCGCGCTCGCTTGAACTTTGACACCAGCTTCACCGGCGAAGACCGCTTGCGGATTCGCTTTCAAACGGGTACTGGCTCCGATGGTTTGGGTCAAACTCTTGGCTTTACCGGCTTTGAAGACGCGGCGGCTAATGATGACAACGACTTCAACGTTGATGACTTCTACTATCTGTTCCCCGTTGGCAATCGCATCGACGTAATCGTTGCAGCTAACGGTATCAAGACCGACGATTTTGTCACCTCCACCATCGTGCCTTTTGATGGTGCTAGCGTTGCTGACATGGGTGGTCCCGTCCTTTACGATTTCGACATGGGCGGTTCGGCTGGTCTAGGTGTAAGCGTTGCGCTCACCAACAGCATCGTCTTTGATGCTGGTTACTCCTTTGACGATGCTCAAGGTTCTAACCCTGAGATTGGTATCTTTGGTGCCAACAACCAGAGCTACATCGGTCAGCTCAGCTACCTAGGCGAGGAATTCCTCAGCGCTGCTTTGGTTTACATGCACGGCAGTGGCGACGGTAACGAAAACTACACCGATACCTACGGTGGTCTGCTCGGTCTAGACTTCGGTCGCTTTGTTCTAGGCGGTTACTTTGCTTATCACGAAGATGACAACAACAACGATGATATCTCCTACATGGGTGGTATCTCTCTACCTGACCTCTTTGCTGAAGGTGACGAGCTAGGTATTTACGCTGGCGTTCTACCTGATGCAGATGTCGGCGGTCCTACCTTGATCAGCGGTTTTGATAACGAAGATCCGTTCTACGCCGAGGCTTACTACGGTATTCCTATCAGTGAGTACCTGACGATTACGCCTTCCGTTATCTATCTAGACGGTGACCTGCAAGGTTTGGCTGCTGGTGATGATGACGAAGCTGTCTTTGGTGCTATCCGCGCCCTCTTCAAGTTCTAGAAACTTGATCACTACTTAGCTGCGTAAGCTGAATAAAGCCCTGCTTCAGGCAGGGCTTTTTTTATGGCGATAATTTTGGCTACTCCCTGAGCGAAGCTGAAGGGAGCAAAATAGATCTAGTATTGCCTTAAAGGGGGCAAAATCCTAGCTATGGGCTTCTATTCTCGTGTTATCTTTCCGCGTTTGTTGGACTGGAGTATGTCTGGTGAGGCGTTTGCGGCTCACCGCCGGGAGTTGCTCAAGGATGTAACTGGCAAGGTCCTAGAAATCGGCTTCGGTACCGGGCTGAATTTAGCCTACTACCCTGACACAGTTGAGCAATTTACTATTGTTGATCCCAATCCTGGGGTTAATGCGATCGCGCAAAAACGCATTCAGTCTTCAGATGTTGAAGTTAACAGCCAGCTCATCAGTGGGGAATCGCTGCCGATGGCGGACGCGGCCTTTGATAGCGTTGTGAGTACGTGGACCTTGTGCAGCATTCCTCAGGTTGAGCAGGCCCTTGCCGAAATTGCCCGCGTGCTGAAGCCAGCAGGTCGCTTTTTCTTCATTGAGCATGGCCTCAGTCCTGAGCCAAATATACAAACCTGGCAGAATCGCCTGACGCCGGTACAGCAGGTAATTGCCGATGGCTGCCATCTCAACCGACAAATACGGCAGCTAGTTGAACAGCGCTTTGATCTACAGCAGCTAGAAACCTTTTATCAGCCAGGCTTTCCCAAAATTGCCAGCTATTTTTATCGAGGCATAGCGACTCCAAAACGTTAGCTCCCAGGGCTGTAGTGGGGCTAAGGCTTGAGGGCATTGTCTAACACTTGCCGTGCGTCTTCGGCCTGCGATCGCGCATCGTGATACTTTAAGTTGTTTTGAGCAAAGGTCTTCAAAGTTTTGAAACCGTCTTTCAGCTCGCTGAGCTGTGATTCGGTAAGGACTTCGTCAGTGAACAGAAGATCAATCAGCTCGCGCACCTTGAGAGCATCCGAGCGGGCATCTTGCACCTTGACCTTCAAGTTGGCCAGATTGCTGAGAATTTGCACCGCTTCAACAACGGCGTTCTCGTCTTGTTCGAGCTGGGGCGTAGGATTGGGTTCTTTCACTTCAATAAACTGCTGTGGGCCGAAGCCGTCGGCTAAAGCTGTGGGGAGTTTACCATCATCCATCAGCTCTATGAGCTGATCCATAGCTTTTTCTCGATTCTTTTTAGAATCTCTGCCAGGAATATCAATTAAAACGTCCGGTGTCTGGGCCAGCGTATATTGCACCATTACGTTTGCCAGTAATTTTGTACTATAAATTTTAGCGCGAGTTGTGGCTTAATAGGCGATCGCATCCTAAACGCGATCGCCTATTAAGAAGCTGTCACAATCGTACCGATAAGCAACGCTTTGGGCCTATCGGCTGAATTATATGAGATAACGATTACAGGAGAAGCGACATGGCTCACTTGCGCCTAACCGAGTTGAAGAGGATAGCACCTGATGAAAAAGCTAATTAGCGGTCTACGACAGTTTCAAAGTACTTATGTTCCTAGCCATCAGGCCATGCTGCAAGAACTGGCTCAGGGGCAGCATCCTAGAGTCCTATTCATTGCCTGTTCTGACTCACGGGTTGATCCCGCGCTGATTACGCAAGCAGAAATTGGCGAAATCTTTGTTATTCGCAATGCAGGCAACATTGTTCCGCCCTATGAATCGACCAACGGTGGCGAAGGTGCCACCATTGAGTATGCGATCCATGCCCTAGATATTAAGCAGATTATTGTCTGCGGCCATACCAACTGCGGCGCCATGAAGGGCTTGCTGCAGCTAGGCAAACTGGAAGAAGAAATGCCGTTAGTTTATAACTGGCTGAAGCATACTGAAGCGACGCGGCGGCTAGTGAATGAAAACTACAGCCATCTAGAGAAAGCGGAAAGATTGGACATGTTAGTGGGTGAGAATGTCCTGACGCAGATCGACAATCTGCGGACTTATCCGGTCATTCGTTCCAAGCTGCATCGCGGCGATTTATCAATTCACGCTTGGATTTACAATATCGAGAATGGTGAGGTTCTGGCCTACGACGCCGAAGAACACGCCTATGTACCTCCTTTCAGCTCTATCACTCAAAAACCAGTGGTCGGCGGCGGCAGCGTTGCCCAAAATCATCTGCCAGGATTCTCCCGCTTATCGCGCAGTCAATCAGAGCGAATTTACCGGGGATCTCAAACACTGCGGGCTTAGCGAACTGTTTGACCGACAAAAAAGCCCCCAGACTGGCTGAGGGCTTGTATGTGGAGAAGAGATGTCTTAATTTATCCTCGCGTTGAAACAGAAAAGCTCCTTGTATAGCTCCATTATGGAATTACTGTTCTAATCCTGGTGTGACGCGATCGCAAAGCGGGTGTGATCTCTGCCTGCCACAAACCTGCTGGTAGTCGCGCTTAAGCCTGATGCAGATCACAGCGATCGCGCTGATGAAAGAAAGCTCTAGCTGATTAGCTAGAGCCTTGATGCGCAGATGATTGATCACAAGGAGCCAACGCATCAAGCTTTAAAGCGCTAACCCCCTTCACCACAAAAATAATTGCAAAGGGGGTGATTGAAATACGTCGAGTAAGTTGTTGTGAGCAATCCTTTGAGGACAGCCATTCATCGCTGAAAACCGTCTAGGTTTAGATAACTTTGTTGTCTAAGTGTTCTCGGCGGAGGCGATCAAACTTAGTCTCTTCTTTATTGTCCAAATGTTCTCGGCGTAGACGATCGAACTTGGTTTCTTCCTTGTTATCCAAATGTTCTCGGCGGAGGCGATCGAACTTAGTCTCCTCTTTATTGTCCAAATGTTCTCGGCGTAGACGATCGAACTTGGTTTCTTCTTTATTGTCTAAGTGATCCCGGCGTAATTGGTCGAATTTGGTTTCTGCATTGGCATTGACAGCAGCCGTACCAACGAGAGAGACCGCGATGGCGGCAGAAAGTAGAGAAAGGATAATGCGTTTCATGATGTTAACTCCGTTTTGGATTCAATCATCCTGTATTCACAAGCATGGTGATTGAGTCTGATGGATTGCTGATATTCTTATTAACCCAGGCTTAAACTTTCCTGAGAAAACTGAGAGTTTATTGCTGATTCAGCGTTCCTGAAGCTAACTTTTATTGAGAGAAAAATAGGGGCTATTTGAAAGTAGCTAATCCTTTTTTGGCAAGAAAATTAAAGTATCTAAATATCTTGCTTAAATAAAAACGCAGCCAATAAATACACCGTCAACTATATCAGCTACCAGTCGCCCGATACAGCAGTTAGAGACGTCCCTGTCGTAGTGGTGACTGAAACAGGAAGGTTTGTGGCGGTATCGCGGCGAGAAAACTGCACAAACTGCACTCCATTGTCGACGGGATTTACAACTACCTGATAGCGATCGCCCGTCCATTCAATAGACTCAATCTGATGCTCAATGAGCCAAATCTCAGCGACTTCTCCGCTATTGATTTGCTCTGCGGCTGTTCCTTCATAGCAGTTCCACACATCTTCTACAACTGTCCATAACCCTGAAAAGTAAATTGGCTCCATCCGAGCGCTGAGGCCATAAGTTGTAAAAGTGAAAATTTGATGCGTCCAGAATTTTTGGAAAATTTCCTGCAGGGGGTCTTCATTCAGAGCGCTACCGTATCGCGCCATGTCTTCTAGCTGCTTAATCTGAACATCAGTGTCAGGGCGCTGCCAGTCCTCTGCCTCATAGCAAACAGTAAAATCTACTGGCCCCACCTGAGCCGTCAATACAGTCTCCGGAACCGAGTTTGACTGGGCGGAAACTGGCGCGGCTGTAACCAAGCCCGCTGCTGAGTCCGATGTTGGCATAGGGGTTTCTTCAGACCTAGAAGCTGCGCCCGTACAGCCAAACGCGATCGCTCCGGCTAAGACAGCACCTAGCCCGCTAATCTGCCAAGCATTCATTCTGCCTATTCGTCGCCCCATTCCAGCTACTCCAGAGATACCCTGATTACCTAATAACGACTTCATCTCAACCTTTTCAGGAAAGTTAGTTTAATTTTTTAAGCGCTTTAGCGCCTATTTAGATAGATGGCCTTACAGTGCAGGTCTATCGAAGCATCGGTTAAACCGTGCTTAGACCTGCAGTACCTGCGAGCACCGTGATGGCTGATTAAAGAAGCTAAACGTTACCTGATGGTCGTAGCCCTATCAAAATGAGGTGAAGAACTGTTTTAGAGCTCTTTATCAAATTCTCGGCTATGCCAACAATTAGCTAGCTAATTCAAGCCAATAATTATTTGACCCTAGACTCCAATTCCGTCTAACCATAGCAACTAAAATTTAGCCTAGAAAAAGAGAAGCAAAACTGTTTGAGGCAAAATTGCTTGTAGTCAAAAACTAGCAAGTTTCAGAGCCTCAACCGCCTGCTGGCTACCTTTAGCAGCTTAGAGAGAGGTTTTGAGTTTAAATGAATCGAACAGAGCGGTAGCAGTTGCTGAGGCCACATTAGGAAGATCTCAAAACTAGGGCTGAGAAGCCTTACAAAATGACTTAACTGCAGTGGTGTCTAGACAAGCTCCTGAGGCGCTTATGCAGACTTTTTCCAGAAGAAACGCTCTATCTAAAATTCTACCTAGACCCTATCACGAGAATACCGATTGTGCGGAGAGGTTTTAAGAGAAATTTGTCTAATTTTCGAAAATCTTAGTGATCTCACGGAAGGCGCTTCATGCTTTAAAAAAAAGAAGCGGCTAGCGACATCTAGAAGCGTTTTTGGAGGAGTCGCGTTAGCTGCAGCGGTCTGAGCTTGATCGCGGTCATTCTTACTGGTCGTCACTGGCCGTTACCTAGACGGGCAGTGATGGCTCTCTCGGCGATCGCTCTGAGTGTGCTTAATTTTACCCCCTGCGGGTATTGCTCAGCTTGCTCCAAATCAAAAGCAGCAGGTAGAAAGCTACCTGCTGCCATTCTCCAAACAGAAAGCATTTATCGACTAGAGAGAAGCATAGCCAAAGGTGATATTAAAAGTACGGCACCAAATACCGACCGAGCCGTAGTTATCTAAGCTGATATTGTCGGGGATCGCGTAGCGCTGAGCGCCTCGAACGCGCTGGAGCTGGGCCAGAGTGACATAGTCCGATTCAGCAATAGCCGCTGGTACTGTGCGATCCCGATAGAGAATAACCTCGACATCAGGCCCTCTGGCGGTGCTGAACTGCTGGTCAAATTCCAGATATTGCTGGCCGTTCTCGGTGACAATACGGGCGATCCCCGTTGTTCTATGGCTGCGATCGACGGTGACAAACTGACTGGACTGCGGGGTTGCCTGCGCAATCTGAAGGGTTTCAGCTTGCGCTACCGGCAGCGCTAGGTGGGCAGTGCCGCTGCTGAGTATCAGGGCAGTTGCTAGGCCAAAAGTTGTAAATAGCTGCATGATCTAGGTTTCAGAGAATCTACAGCTATGACTGTAGTTAGGCTGTCTGGGAATACCCTAATCCGCAGATGAGCAGAAGATTTTGACTGACTGATGACGCTATGAGGAAATTCTCATCTAGGCTTCAGGAAGTCTGGGGCGCAGGGAGGCTGCCGCATGAATTTGAGGTAGTTGCCCAGCATCGTCAACGTCAGCGCTGGAGTGCTGCCTTGCGGGCAGTAATGGTAGCGCAAAAAATTTTGGCCTTGACTGGTCAGCCAGGCCTCTTGTAGCTGCACCTGGCTAATTTTGACAAGCTTACGAGTCGCGAGCGCCTGAATGATCTGCTGACGACTTGAGGCAGCAACTTTGGGGTGAATTTGCCCTGGGGATAAACTGCCCTTAGCGGCTGATTTCAGCGTTAGCAGCTCGTCGGGCGTGACCAGCAAATTGTAATTATCTAGCTTAAGTAAGGTCCGACCCGCCGCAGATAGGGAAAATCGACTGACTGTTTCGGTGTAGTCTACCAGTCCTTTTTGGCCTAACTGACGACAGAGGCGATCGCGCTGAGCGGCGGGTGTCTTGGTAGGCGCTAGCTGGCTGAGCGGAGCGCGGTAGTCTGGGTGGGCTAGCAGCCGCATTAAAAACTGCAGCTCCGGTGAAGTAAGCACCATGCCTTATACAGGCTGTATTTAGTAAACATGAACTATTTTAATCGATGTAAAACAGTACTCCAGCGCGATCGCCCGCATGAAGCGAGAAAAGCTGTAAGGTATAGGGGATCTTGACAGCGACTGTGAACAAACCGCTAGCCCCTCGCAATCAAACCCTGACCCTAAGCGCAGCCGATCGCCAGCGCTATCGATCACGGTTACTAACGCTGCAGTCGCCAGTGACGCTGGAAGCGATCGCCAATCGGACGCTGCACCAAGATTTTCTTAAGGCGGTGCCCTACCTGCCGCAGCAGTCAGTCGCGCTCCTATTTCTAGATCCCCCTTACAACCTAACCAAGCAGTTCAACCATCAGCGCTTCACCCGCAAATCTTTAGAGGACTATGAGGGTTGGTTAGACAGCTGGTTTTCAAAGCTTTTGCCGCTGCTGACGCCTACGGCTTCCATTTACTTCTGCGGAGATTGGCAGTCCTCTACCGCAATACATCGCGTTATTAGCCAGTATTGCAAGGTAAGAAACCGCATTACCTGGGAGCGCGAGAAGGGGCGCGGGGCCAAAGTTAACTGGAAAAACTGTTCCGAGGATATTTGGTTTTGCACGCTCTCGAATCAGTATGTATTCAATGTAGAAGCCGTCAAGCTGAAGCGAAAAGTTATTGCTCCCTACCGCGATCGCAGCGGTCAGCCTAAAGACTGGCAAGAAACCCGCGTAGGCAACTTTCGCATCACCCATCCTTCAAACCTGTGGACTGATATTTCTGTGCCGTTTTGGTCAATGCCTGAGAATACCAGTCACCCAACTCAGAAACCGGAAAAGCTTTTAGCCAAACTGATTTTAGCCAGCAGCCAGCCAGGCGATATTGTGCTTGATCCTTTTCTGGGATCAGGTACTACTGCCGTTGTCGCCAAAAAGTTAGGACGGCGCTACATTGGCATTGAAATTGACGAATATTTCTGTTGCTTAGCCGAAAAACGGTTAGAACTGGCAGCGGGCGATCGCACTATTCAAGGCTATTCAGAAGGTTATTTCTGGGAACGCAATACTCTGAATCATCAGCGATGCAAAGCTTCCCCAAAGTCAAATTAATTGCCGTGGGCAAAGTCAAAAAAGGCTGGCTGCGGGACGGCCTTGCTGTTTACTATCAGCGTTTGCCGGAACTAGAAACGATAGAGATTAAGGATTCAAATCCAGAAAAGGAAGGAACGCAAATTTTGTCTATGCTCAAGAGCAGCGATCGCCTCATTGCCCTAAGCGAGGAGGGAAAAACTTTTTCTTCCCTGAAGCTGGCCAATTTTCTAGCCAAAGCTAATTCTAATAGTTTGGTCTTTATCATTGGCGGTGCAACAGGTCTGAGCCAAGCGCTCAAACAGTCAGCCACTCAGCTTCTCAGTCTATCCCCAATGACTTTTCCCCATGAGATAGCGCGGCTGCTTTTGGTAGAACAGCTCTATCGAGCTAAAACTATTCTGCAGGGCAGCCAGTACCACAAATGAAAGCACCCATAATTTAGATATCAAATAAGCGATCGCCTTGCTTGATGAGCGCCAAGGTCGCTGCCCCATTTTGAGGCTTTGAGAAAAAGTAGCCTTGTCCCAGTTCACAGCCCAGCTCTTTAATCAGGGCGAGCTGCTGGGCCGTTTCGATACCTTCTGCCACCACGTCCATGCGCATTGTCCGAGCAATGTTCATAATTAGGGCGGCAACGCTATCTTCAAGCGGCTGATCAACTAAATCCTGCACAAAAGACTGATCAATTTTGAGAAAACTGACAGGCAGTTTTTGTAGGGCCTGCAGAGATGAGTAGCTGCGGCCAAAGTCATCTAGGCTGAGTCTGAGGCCGCGACTACGCAATGCCTGCAGCATTGAAATTGAGAAATCAGTGTCAAAGACGACGGAGCTTTCAGTGATTTCTATTCTGAAATTTTGAGGTGATAGACCCGTTTCTTTTAGGATGTAATCTACCTGATGAAGCAGCGTATTCTGGGCTAAATGCTGAGGTGAAATATTAAAGCTAATAGATAAACTGCTATCAACTAGCGCCTGTGTTTGCCAGCTCTTGAGCTGCCAGGCTGCCTGCTTCATAACTAAGAAGTCTACTTCTGAAATCAGGCCCGTCTCTTCGGCCAAACGAATAAAAATTCCCGGTGATACAGCACCTGCCGCTGGGCGATCCCAATGGGCTAAGGCTTCCAGTCCGGCTATCTTACCATTTTGCAAATTGACAATTGGCTGATATAAAACCGTGATCCCCTGCTGTTCTAAAGCCGTCCGCAAATCCTGTTCTAGATTGAGAAATTGCAAACTTGTCTGGTGAGAATCGGGTGCAAAGAGGTGATAGCGTCCCTGACCAGACAGTTTAGCCTGACGCAAAGCTCTATCGGCCTCTCTGAGTAAATGTTCAGGCTGAGTATGGTTTTCACTGCCCAGGACAATGCCAATACTAATGCCGAGAAAAATATCTCGCTCGCGGAGGCTGAAAGGTTGGGTAAAAGCGTTTAAAATCCTGTCTGCTAGCAGCAAAACGGCCTGAGGATCAGGGCTATCTGTGAGCAGGAGAGCAAACTTATCTTCCGCAAACCGAGAGAGCAGACAATTCTCGGACAGGTGCTCTTGAATTCGCTCAGCAACGTTTCTAAGCAGGCGATCGCCTGCCTCGTAGCCCAAAGCGTCGTTGACAGTTTGAAAGCGATCGCAGTCTATAAACATCACCGCAAAAGCATAGTTTGCCGTGGCCTGAGACTGGAGCAGCTTTTTCTCAAGCTGTTGCATAAACAAAGTCCGATTCGGCAATTCGGTGAGTTTGTCCTGAAAAGCTAGCTGAAAAAGCTGGGTGTTTGCTAGCTCCAACTGCTCGGTGCGTTCCCTGACGCGCTCTTCTAAAACCAGGTTGAGCGATTCTAGCTCCTGATTAGCAAATCTCAGGGCTAGCTGATGGCGCACCCGGACAATCACCTCCTCAAACTGAAAAGGTTTCGCAATGTAGTCAACAGCACCGGCATTAAAGGCTTTTACTTTATCAAAGGGATCATTTAGGGCGCTGAGAAAAATGATGGGCACAGCGGCCGTTTGGGCACTGGCTTTAAGCTGCTGGCAGACCTCATAGCCGCTTATTTCTGGCATCAAAATGTCTAACAAAATTAAATCTGGCAGCAGTGCCTGCACTGATTTAATCGCCATCGTGCCGCTGGTCGCTTTGCGCACCTCATAGCCTTCCCGGGTCAGCACCTCGGAAAGCAAGCGCAGATTATCGGGATTGTCGTCCACGATCAGAATGCTGCCAGGGGTAGAGGAACGCTGCATAAGTCTACGGGGATGGGTTAAACCACTTCTACGCTAGTTTGCTGCAGGTCCTGCAGGATCTGCTCGAACTGAAACTCATCTGCTAGAGCGATCAAGGCTTGCGACAGAGCCTTATAGGGGTCAGGAATCTGCTGGGCCAAATCGTAAACCAGGCGATCGCTGCCCTGAACCGC
This sequence comes from Sphaerothrix gracilis Ecp01, assembly GCF_030405905.1. Classification (NCBI taxonomy): domain Bacteria; kingdom Bacillati; phylum Cyanobacteriota; class Cyanophyceae; order Nodosilineales; family Nodosilineaceae; genus Sphaerothrix; species Sphaerothrix gracilis. The sequence continues at coordinate 314,168 of NZ_JASATW010000001.1, read as the reverse complement.
CGCCTGGTAGAGCGCCTGGAGCCAAGCATCAGGCATTTGCTGCAGCATCGCAACTGGAAGCCCTAGCGGTGCTGCCGCTGACTCTGCTAACAGGGTTGACTCATACTGGTAGGCCAGTCCTAAATGCTGTTGCAGCTTTTCAAGCAGGACATGTCGGCGAATTGGCTTTGGCACAAAGTCGTCCCACTGAGCTGCTCGGAGCTGCTCTGGCGTTGGTCGGTTTGCCGTCATCACCAAAATGGGTAGAGAAGGCGCTTGTGCCCTAATTCGCTGTGTCGCTTCGTAACCGTTCATCTGGGGCATTTGCATGTCCATACAAATTAAATGGGGGGGCTGCTGCTGCCACATTTGTAGGGCTTGGCGTCCGTTGATGGCCTGCTTAACTTGAAATCCTAGTTCGCCTAGTAGCCTAGCCATCAGCAGGCGACTAACCGGATCATCATCGACAACCAGAATTTGATAGGCTGGCTGGCCGGGAGCTAAACCCACAATAGGATCTTGGGTCTGGGGCTGCGGTGTCCGGTGGTTGATCTCCATCAGTCGGATCGGCACTTCATAGGCCACAATTAAGCTGCCCGATAAGCCAATCTGTAGCGTGCCGCCCAGCGCTTTTATGAGCTGACGACTAATGGTTAATTGCAGACTCCAGCTCTCAGAGCTGGCGGCACCCGCAGCGCCGGATAGCTGCGATCGCACCCGCAGCGCATTGGTTGCTGAGCTAGAAACTTCTAGGCGCAGAACCGTCTGGGTTGCCGCCGTTACGGTTTGCACCTCGATCTGAATCGGTTCTGCCTGCGAAAGCTTAATGATGCAGCCGAGCAGGCTGAGTAAACTCTGGCGTAGCTTGCTTTCATCAGCTGTGATATGGGTTGGGACTGCCGTGGCTGCGCAGAAGCTGCAGCTAAGACCCTGGGCCTTAGCTTTGTGGCGCAGCATTTGTTCCAGCGTTGATAACAGGTTGGGCAAATGGATAGCAGTATGGCTGAGGCCGACTTGCCCCGCCTGAATTTTACCTAGCTCAACCAAATCACCAATCAGACTCAGCAGTTGCTCGCCGCTGCGTTCAATAATTTGCAATAGCTCCAAGTGGCTGTGTGCCATTGTCGTATCGCGCTGCATCAGCTGGGTAAATCCTAAAATGGCGTTCAGGGGCGATCGCAGTTCATGACCCATGTAAGCCAGCAGGGCTTCATTGCCCAGCGAAGGTGCCTGATCTAGAAAGCCAGCTACCTCACTGCAGGTACAGACAAGCTGACTGACTGAGGCGCTGGCGCTGGCCGTGTTCATCTGAGGTTCTACGTCCAGGCGAATCCAGCGAGGAACAGCCTGATTGGCGATGTGGAGTCCTAAGACCGTACCGAGACAGGCTTGGTGGCTGGCTAAAGCCCGCTGCACTGGCAGATGTTCAAGTGGCAGCGGTTCTCCCTGCGGGTTGATAAACTGCTGCTGGCCCAATACCTGACCAATATAGTTTTCCGGTAGATTTAGCAGGGCGATCGCCGCCGCATTGGCAAATGTTATTTGTCCTGCCTGATTGAGGAGTAGTACACCAGCGGCAATTCTTTGCATGAAGCTAGTTAGTTCAAAATTGGCCCGAAACTCTCTGATACCGGACGCTGGCTATGCCCAAAAATTTAAAAGGTTCTCAGGGTTTCTACCCTAGGGTGCCCGCATTTTGTTCAAAAGCGGCGTTATTTTCACTGACTATTGGCCTGCTCGACTAGCTGAATAATTTCCTCGAACTTGAAGTTGTTAGCGAGGTGGGTGAGCTGAGCTGCTGAGGGAGCCTGAGTCGGCGGCAGCTGCTGCGTCAAAGCGCACACGAGGCGATCGCTACCTTGAGAGGCGGCCTGATAAAGCTCAAGCCGCCAGGCCGCAGACATCTCTAGCAACGCGCTGACGGTATTAGGAGTCGTAGCAAACTGGGAGCTAGAAGTCGCTTGGGATTCTGGCTCGGCCTCTGGTAACTTGTCTGCCGCATAGAGATAGCGCACATTCAGATATTTCTGCAGCTCTGTCAGTAAATCCTCAACTTGAAAAGGCTTGCAAAGAATATCGTTGCAGCCTGCCGCTAAAATTTCCTGACGTTCTTCTCGAAAAACGCTGGCCGTTAAAGCCAAGATGGGCACTGTCTGTCCGTCCGGCTCAGAGCGAATCAGGCGAACGGCATCATAGCCATCTAAGATCGGCATCCGCATGTCCATCCAGATAAAATCGGGCCGGCACTGCCGCCAGTAAGCAACTCCCTCCTGCCCGTTACTCGCTAAAGTCACCTGAAAGCCTATCTGCCCCAGCAGCTCCTTCAGCAACTGCTGGTTATAAACGTCATCATCCACAATCAGAATGCGATAGGCTGGCTGGCCGGGAACCAGTCCCACGACTTGACCTTGTAAACGGACTGAAGCAGGGCTAGCGGCAGGCACCGTCACCGGCACCTGTAGCGGAATTTCTAGGGTAAAGCAGGTACCGACGCCTACCTGGCTCTCAACCTGTATTTGGCCGCCCATGAGCTGGGCAAATTTTTGGCTAATCGCTAGCCCTAGCCCCGTTCCTGCTTGAGCCTGCATGCCGCTTTGAGTCTGGCTGAAGGCTTTAAACAGGCGGCTTTGTTCTTCTGGCGCAATGCCTGGGCCGCTATCGGCCACCTTGAACTGCAGTCTCTCAGAGTCGGCAGCGGGCGATCGCTGTACAGTGAGCCGGACAAAACCTGTCTCAGTGAATTTGATGGCATTGCCGAGCAGATTGAGCAAAATTTGCCTGAGTTTGCCCTTGTCGCCGATAATTTGCGGCGGAATATCAGCATTACAGGTAAAACTGAGCGATAAGCCTTTATTGCTGGCCTTAAGACAGAGCATCTCCTCCAAATCATCTAGAAAGCTAGCCAGATTCAAACTGCCCTGATTGAGGCTGACCTGCCCTGCCTCAATTTTTGACATTTCTAAAATATCGTTGATTAAAGTCAGCAGATGTTCGCCGCTACGGGCAATGATCTCTACCGACTGACGCTGACTGAGGCCCAGCTTTTTGTCCTGCTGCAAAACCTGAGCAAACCCTAAAACGGCATTGAGGGGTGTCCTCAACTCGTGACTCATGTGGGCTAAAAACTCACTTTTGGCTCGGCTAGCGCTGTCTGCAGCTTCTTTGGCCTGCTGGAGCGCGGCTGCCTGCTGCCGGGTTTGCCGCAGCAGTTCGGCCTGCTGGACGGCGACGCCTAGCTGATTGCCAACTCGCACGATCATGTCGGTTTCCGCCGCAAGCCAATGACGGGGACGATCGTTTTGATAGATCGAGAGCAGGCCCCAAAGGATTTCGTGGCAAAAGATCGGCACGATGATGTAGGCTCTGGCCTGAAACCGTTCTAGCAGCTCCAAATAGCAGCGATCAAAACCGGCTGCGTAAATATCGGCAACGCTGCGGCAGATTAGGCCCTGGTTATAGATACCGCCTGCTGTTTCTTGTAAATAGGTATCTTTGACAAAGCCGACAGGGGTGTTGATTTGCTGAACGATGCAGTCTGGGCGATCGCTGCTGACTCGCTTCAATTCCGGCTGCTCCGCCTGACGAACTAGCAGTGACGACCAGCTGTCGGCAACCGATTCGGCGACGAATTCGCCGCTCCAGTCAGCGTTAAATCGGTAAATCGCCGCGCGATCGCCGCTCAGGGTTTGGCGCAGTTCCTCAACCGTTGAGTTGAAAATTGTCTGCAAGTCCAGAGTCTGACGCATGGCCTGGATAACGCGCAAAGAGGCCATTTCCGACTGGGTTTGTTCCTGGGAGGCCGGGGCAGACTCCGCTGGTTTTGCCTGCTCTCGCAGCGTACAGATAGCGCAGAGTTCGGCAGCGTCAGCAGCGGGCTGTAGCTCTACATCAACGGACAGCCAGCGCTCGGTGTCGGCATGGCTGGAACGCAGCCCCAGCGTGCAGTCATAAACGGATTTTTGCTGGGCGATCGCCCGCTGCACCGGCAGTTGGTGCGCTGCAATCAGCTCGCCATTCTTGCTGATAAACTGGCTATGCTGACCAAAGACAAGCCCCTGACAGTCAGAGGGTAAATTGAGCAGAGTAATTGCCGACTGATTAGCGGTTGAAATCTTACTGTCGGCATCTAGTAAAAGTACTCCAACTCCCATGTCACAGAGTATCCTTTTTGCCAGTAAATTGTTTCGCTCTTGAGATCTGAACTTGGTCTGAACTCAGATAAATAATTGCTGCTTTGATGCACTACTGAGACAGTGGATTGCCGCCAAGGTCGAGGACTTCTACTGAAGCCGACATTCACCGACATTTACTACATTAGCTTTTCTGTATTAAAAGATACTCCAGTAAACCGTCACAGGCATCTACCAAAAGGTTAATGACATACTGAAAACCCTCAGTTCCCCCGTAGTAGGGATCGGGCACCTCTTTGTCAGTATGATGCCGACAAAAATCGCACATCAGGCGCACCTTATGCTGATATTGGCCCGTGAGATCATACGCCAGAATATCGCGGCGGTTCTCCCGATCCATTGCCAGAATCAGATCAAACTCTGCCAAATCTTTTGCCTGGAACTGTCTGGCTCTACCGCTCAGAGGAATTTGCAGTATCTCTTGGGCCGCTGCCGACATGCGTTGATCAGGTGCGCTGCCGATGTGATAGCTCGACGTACCCGCCGAGTCACAGATGATAGAACTGCCCAACTGCCGCTGCTCAATCAGATGGTTCATGATGTTTTCAGCAGAGGGCGAACGGCAGATATTGCCCAAGCAGACAAATAGCAGTTTCGTCACCATGATGGCGGTGCCTAGAGTCCGGGTAGGTTAAGACCGCCGGTCAGTTCTTCCATCCGCTCTCGCATGGTTGCGGTGGATTTGACGTAGGCATCCTGCATGGCGGCTGTCACCAAATCAGATAAGACCTCAGCTCCCTCATTGAGCGCTTCTGGCGCAATCGTGACGCCGCGAGGTTCCTGGTTGCCGCTCAGCACTACCTTGACGAGTCCGCCACCGGCTTGCCCCTCGATTTCCATCTGCTCTAGTTCTTCTTGCAGACGCTTAGCCCCTTCTTGAACCTGCTGCGCCTTCTTGAAAGCCTCTGTCAGCTCCTTCATTTTGCCCAAGCCGAAGCCAAATCCTTGCCCTTTTGTCATGATCTATTTAGTGCTTTACGAAACAGTAATATTAAACCGCTTGAATCCTAATCATTCTAGCGCTGATGTGAATTTCAGCCTAAGCGAGCTGAAACTCTCCCAAGATCTTAACCTCAGGCTTCAGCCGCAAAGACCAGCGAGTATCGACCTGCTGCTGAACATGGCGAATCAGGCGCAGAATGTCGCTGGCGGTAGCGCCGCCACAGTTCAGGATAAAGTTGGCGTGCTGAGTCGAAACCTGGGCATTACCAATCTGGTAGCCTTTGAGGCCCGACTGCTCAATTAGCCAGCCAGCGCTGTGGGGAGAGGGGTTACGAAAGACGCTGCCACAGCTAGGTAAATGGTAGGGCTGGGTGGTGCGGCGCTGCTCTAGGTCAGCGGCAGTAGCTGCCATCACGGCTTGCCGCTCTGCTCCCGGTTGAAGCTGAAAAACGGCATGGGTGACTAGTCGGGTATCTCCCTGCAAAACCGAGGTCCGATAGCGAAAGTTGAGATCTGCGGGCAAAAATTGAGAGGTTTTGCCGTCAGAGTCCAGCACTGCCGCTGAAACTAAGATGTCAGCCGTACAGGCCCCATGTGCCCCGGCATTCATAACCACCGCTCCGCCAACCGTTCCTGGAATGCCAACGGCCCACTCTAGCCCCTGCCAGCCCCGCTTGGCAGCTTTCCAGGCCAGCGTTGCTAAGGGTTCGCCAGCGGCAGCCAAGATACGGCCCTGGGACTCATCAAAGTCAGCCTGCCGAAGATAGCGAGTACAAATAACTAAGCCGGGTAAACCGCGATCGCTAATCAACAGGTTTGATCCTGCCCCCAAAAAAGTGACGGGCAGATTGCGGTCATTAGCCCACTCCAGACTAGCCTGCAGGTCACTAAGCTGACGCGGAAAAACGAGCCACTCAGCCGGGCCACCGACTCGAAATGAAGTCAAGCCAGTTAGCGGTACCTGAGACTGAATGGCACAGTTTTCGCTGATCGGGTGAGTCTCTGGGGCCATAGCATATCGAGCCGTCAACAACATTACTCCATGCACCTCGATATAAGAATTTTAGGCAAGCTGAGCCGCTTCAGCTAAAGATGGGTGGGTCTGCCGCTGATAGTAGTCCATTACGTCAGGAATCACCTGGTTGAGATTGCCAGCCGTGAGGAATAAAACGATGTCGCCCGACTGTAGTTCTTGGGTCAGCTCTTGCGTCACTTCTGCTAAAGAAGCTCGGTACTTAACCTGGCTGTGATGCTGGGCGATCGCCTCTGTCACCGCATAGCCGCCGATATCGTACACGTTCTTTTCACCAGCGCTGTAAATATCGGTGACGATCACCTGATCGGCCTGACTGAAAGCGGCGGCAAACTCCGAGAGCAGGGTGGCGGTGCGGCTGTAGCGGTGGGGCTGGAAGATAGCGATGACGCGGCGTTGGGGAAACTGCTCTGGTTCCTCACTGGCTTTGAGGCGGGCGGCTGAAAGGGTCGCTCGAATTTCGCTGGGGTGGTGGGCATAGTCATCAACAAACAAAATGCCCTTGTGCAATCCCCGCTGTTCAAACCGGCGCCGCGCTCCCTGAAAGCTACTGAGAATCTCTGCAATCAGCGCAAAGTCTAAACCGACTAAACGCCCCACCGCGATCGCGGCTAGGGCATTACTCAGATTGTGGCGACCCAGTAGCGGTAAGCGCAGCTGTCCCAGACGCTGACCTCGCTCCCAAATGGTGGCGAGGGTGCCGCCAGCATAGTGCGTCACGTCATCGGCGACATAGTCAGCATCAGTCTCGGGGTTGAGGCTGTAGGAAACGTCCGGCTGAATGGCTTGTTTGACAGTTTGGCAGTCAATACAGCCCACTACCGTTTGGCAGCGACGAGCAAAGGTTTCAAAAATGCCGACGACTTGTTCTAAGGTGCTGTAGTGATCGGGGTGATCCAGTTCAATATTGGTGATGACGCCTATCTGAGCTGAGAGCTTAACCAAGGAGCCATCGGACTCATCCGCTTCTGCCACCAGATAGTCTCCTTGGCCGAGGTGGGCATTGCCTTCCCAGGCTGCCACTTCTCCGCCGACGATGATGGTGGGATCTAGATTAGCTTTGAGCAGCAGATATCCAATCAGGCTGCTGGTGGTTGTCTTGCCGTGGGTGCCAGCTACAGCAACGCCGCTGTAGTGGGACATTAAAGCGGCTAGAAGATCGGAACGATGAAAGATAGGACAGCCCAGTTCCAGGGCAGCCCGGTACTCGGAGTTGCTTTTATCAATAGCCGTTGAACAGATGACCTGCGGTAGGAGATCGGCGCTAGCCGACGGCTGTTTTGCTGCCTGAACTGCCGCAGTAACTCCCAAGTTACGGCCTAGTTGTGACGATGAACTCTGCCGTGGCGCTGAGGCCGCGATCGCCTGAGGCGTTTGAAAAAACGACAGGTTGGATTCCTGCTGCTGCCAGAAAATGTGCACCCCTTCCTTCTGCAGTCGCTTTGTAATGTGACTGAGACGAACATCTGAACCAGTAACGGGTAAACCACACTTGGCCAAGATGTAGGCAAGCGCGGACATGCCGATTCCACCAACGCCAACGAAATGGAAGGGCCTGCCGCTGAAATCTACAGAATTCAGCATTCTAATTTCCTCACACACCACACCACACCAATATCACGCGATATCATACCAGGAATTATCCTGATACCTGAATTCTCTTGCTAGCGACCCGGCAAAGCTAACGCAGATCTAGCCCTACTGCTGGTTCATCCGCAAGTTCAGTTAAATAACTCAGTGAACTGACTGATAGTCTATACCTAGAAACTTCAGCCGCCCCAGCGCAATTCAGTAAGAATCTGCGAGTTTTAGGGCAAACTGCCGTATTACTGTCAGATATTAGTTCAGAATTGGGGTTATGGAAATTAATCAGCTTTGGGGCTGAGTGAATTTTCTTTTGTCAAAGAGAAAAATAGCCCTGATTTTTTCTGCCTAAGTTAGGGCAGTGATTGTTTCCCTAATCAGCCGCAATGCTTTCGATCAGTGGCCCTAGGCAAGACTGATCCAGGCAGCCGATAGCCTTAAGGTAATTGCCCTGGGTTCCAGCTAATGTGTATGATGATGTCGTTTACATCAAACTTAACTTGATTAAATTAAGACAGAGGGTAAAGCGCAGTGGTTAGAGTAGCGATCAACGGTTTTGGACGCATCGGGCGTAACTTTTTACGGTGTTGGTTGACCCGTGAGAACAGCCAGCTTGAGATAGTGGCTATTAATGATACTTCTGATCCGAAAACGAATTCGCATCTGCTCAAGTACGACTCTATGCTAGGGCGTCTTGATGCAGACATTAGCGCTGATACTGACACCATCACTGTCAACGGCAATACCATCAAATGCACGTCTGACCGTAACCCCAACAACTTACCCTGGAAAGCTTGGGATATTGACTTAGTAATTGAGTCAACGGGTGTTTTTAGAACTCAGGAAGGGGCAGCCCGCCACATCGAAGCTGGCGCTAAAAAAGTCCTCATCACCGCGCCGGGCAAAGGCAGCAACATCGGCACCTACGTTATGGGCGTCAACCACGAAGACTATGATCCCAGTGCCTTTGATGTTGTCAGCAATGCTAGCTGCACCACCAACTGTCTCGCTCCCGTAGCCAAAGTCATCAACGACAAGTTTGGCATCGTCAAGGGGACCATGACGACGACCCACAGCTACACAGGGGATCAGCGGCTTTTGGATGCCAGTCACCGGGATCTGCGCCGAGCCCGGGCGGCAGCGCTCAACATTGTTCCCACCTCAACGGGGGCGGCTCAGGCGGTTGCGCTTGTAATTCCTGAGCTTAAGGGCAAGCTCAACGGAATTGCGCTACGGGTACCGACGCCAAATGTTTCTGTCGTTGATCTCGTCGTTCAGGTTGAAAAGCCCACTATTGCCGAGCAGGTAAATGAGGCGCTGAAAGAGGCGGCTGAAGGCCCGATGAAGGGAATCCTGGCCTACAGCGATTTGCCGCTGGTTTCTATCGACTATCGTAAGACGGATGATTCTTCTATTGTGGATTCCAGCCTGACGATGGTGATGGGAGATGACTTAGTGAAAGTTGTAGCCTGGTATGACAACGAGTGGGGCTACAGCCAGCGCGTAGTTGACCTCGCTGAGCTAGTAGCCAGCAAGTGGAGCTAGGTTTCTAATTTTCTAAGTTACTGCGCTCAAAAATGATTGGGGGTCTTGCCAAGGGTGAGGCCCCCAATTACTTTGAAGAGAGTCGGAAAAATAGAGTCAGACTGTTTGAGTCGATGAGATTTTTGTTGAAGACGGCTGTGCTGTGGCTGAAGTTGCACTAAAAGGACTCACGCGCCGCTATGGCAACACGGTTGCCATAGAAGAGATTACTTTTACAGTCCCCGATGGCGAATTTTGGGTACTGGTAGGGCCGTCTGGCTGCGGTAAATCAACTGTCTTGCGGGCGATCGCTGGATTAGATACCGTCACGCAGGGGCAAATTTATCTGGGCGATCGCTTGGTTAACGCCGTACCTGCCCGCGATCGAGACGTAGCGATGGTATTTCAAAACTATGCTCTTTATCCTCACATGAGCGTAGCTGAAAATCTCGCCTTTGGTCTAAAAATGCGGCAAACGCCCGCTGACACAATCCAGCAGCGCGTGGAAACGGTAGCCCGTTCTCTCGACATTGCCCACCTACTCAGCCGCAAACCTCGCCAACTCTCAGGCGGACAGCAGCAGCGCGTAGCCTTAGGCCGGGCGATCGCCCGGCAGCCCCAGGCTTTTTTACTAGATGAACCGCTCTCTAACCTCGACGCCCAGCTCCGCGATGAAACCCGCGCCGAGCTGAAGCAGCTCCACCAGCGCTTTGGCATCACCACCCTCTATGTCACCCACGATCAGGTGGAGGCCATGACCTTGGGCGATCGCATTGTGGTGCTAGACCAAGGCAGAATTCAGCAGATTGATTCCCCCCAGGCGGTCTACTCTGAGCCTGCAAACCGCATGGTGGCCGCCTTCATAGGCAGTCCGCCCATGAATCTCTTATCAGCTCACTACGGTGATAACCAGCTCAAACTAGAGGGTCAGGCTTTTGACCTACCCTCGCAAATAGTCCATCGACTTGAGCAACAGTCCGGTCAGGCTGTTTGTTTAGGGATTCGCCCGGAGCATGTCCAGCTCAGCCCCTCAGAGGCTCACCTACAGGTGATTGCCGATGTGATAGAGCCGCTAGGACGGGAAATTCTGGTGCGGGCAGTGGTGCCTAATCACGATCGGGCGGCGGCCCAGACCCTGCAGTTTCACGCCCCGCCTGCGCTCAAAGTCAAAACGGGCGATCGCCTCAGCGTCAGATTGGCCCTGGATCATCTTTTTCTATTCGATCCGGCCACCGGAGCGCGAGTTTATCCGGCTCCCCCCAAACTGCCATAGTCGCCCAAAACAGCTGCTAAAAAAAGTGGAGGTAGATTGCCTACCTCCACACCTAAAATCAGCGAGCGTCAACAAGCGCTAGCTATGGCCGCCTGAAACGACGTTGAGTAGTAAGGGCATATTGGATACCAGCAGGAAGGCAAAGGCCGCGCCGCCGATACCGCCAATCAAAAATCCGCCAGCAAACTCGCTCCAGCCTTCTTCAGTTGCCAGAGATTTGGGTGGATTGGGCGTTGTCACGGTTGCAATGGGCTTCTTCACCCCTGCGCCGCTGTAAAGGGAAAGGCAGGCCGTTAAGATCACGACTAAGCCAATGGCCGCCAGCAGTCCGGCCAGCGCTGGCACGTCAGAATCTCGTAGCGGACCTAACAAAGCAAAGGGGCCATAGAGCAAATAGCCGTGAGCCATGCCCACTTCTAAACCGCGTCGCTGCGGCGAAAGGCCGGCCCGATAAGCCGGCAAGTTGTTAATAAATGCTTTTGACAAAGCAGAAGAATTGATGGGGGTTTTGAGATTGCCAATCTGAGGATCCTCAGCCGGATGCACAACCTCATTAGAACGACTAACATCTACCATGATATTCGGATTCTCCAACGACTCAAAACACAGCACGGTTAAAGCCAAGCGCGGCTACGGATGTAAGAGCAGGTCTGGAAAAAAGCGATTGAATTCAATCAAAATCCCAGCCGTAATAAACATCCAAACGGTCGCAATCACGGGTGCTGTGGACAGATACTTCAAAAAATTATCCATAGGGAAGGACTCCTAAGCCTAAATTTTCAAAAACAGACGCTAGCGAGGAGAAACGGTAATCTCGTTATCCTTGGCAAACATCTCACCGCTGGCAATTTCCTTGAAGGCAACCAAAGGCCAAGCCGCTGCCCCTAGAGAACACTTGATCGCTAGCGGCACGTCGATGATAATCTCTTTCTCTTCTGGCTTCTTGTCGCCGCGTACAGCGATGACATAAGAGCGTCCGGCCCAGCCAATCCAGCCGGCAATGTATAGAAAGAGAATGCTCGGAATTAAGAACTCGCCCGCATGGGAGAGATCGCCATCGACCACGAGGTGTGGTAGACCATCTTCTCCGCAGAGCAGGCTAGAATTGCCGTACAGCTCAAAACGAGCTTTGGCGGCATCGGTTTTAGCATTGGCAGCGCGTTGCTGAAAGGCAGCAGACTCGCCACAGGGGGTTAGTCCGGCTACGTTATCTCCGGCGACACCTGCCATCGCAGCAGGCGAAAAACCAATCCAAAGACAAACGGCTAGAACTAGAGCAAACAACCGTCGCATAAATTGTTTCCCTTTATTACGTAAAATCAGCGTTTTTGATCCAAAAACGTTAAGTTATTTGTACAAGAATGTACTCAACTTTCAGGCATCATACCTCCCTGCCAAAGCGCCGTAAAGCAACTTATTGCAAGGGGTTAACATCCTGAAAAATATCAGTTTATGGCGAAGATTTTAGCAATTGAAACAAGTTGTGACGAAACAGCCGCCGCAATTGTGAGCGATCGTCAGGTACTCAGCAGTATTATCGCCTCGCAAATTACCACCCATCAGCCCTATGGCGGCGTTGTGCCAGAGCTAGCTTCTAGAGAGCATGTTGCCAATGTCGGTCAGACTGTAGCGGCGGCATTTGAAGCGGCAGGGCTAGATTGGTCAGCGATCGATGGCATCGCCGCGACCTGCGCCCCTGGCCTAGTCGGTGCTTTGCTGGTGGGATTAACCGCCGCTAAAACTCTGGCTTTAGTACACAATAAGCCTTTTATAGGGGTTCATCACTTGGAAGGACATCTCTATGCGTCCTATCTCAGTCATCCTGAACTCAATCCGCCCTATCTGTGTCTATTGGTTTCTGGCGGACATACGAGTCTGATTCAGGTCAAAGGCTGTGGTAACTACGTTGTTTTGGGCCAGACCCGCGATGATGCCGCCGGCGAAGCTTTTGATAAAGTGGCGCGACTGTTGGAGCTAGGGTATCCGGGTGGCCCGGTGATTGACAAACTGGCGCAGATGGGCAATGCCCAAGCCTATCCTTTGCCGGAGGGCAATATTTCCCTGCCAGGCGGCGGCTTTCATCCTTACGACTCTAGCTTTAGCGGTTTGAAGACAGCGGTGCTGAGGCTGACCGAGCGCTTGAGGGCGGAAGGCACTGAACTGCCGGTAGCGGATATTGCTGCCAGCTTCCAGGCTACTGTTGCGCGATCGCTCACCCGTCGGACCCTGCGCTGCGCCCTCGATCACCAGATCTCAACTATTGCCGTCGGGGGTGGCGTGGCGGCCAATAGCGGCCTGCGTCAGCAGCTTCAGATTGAAGCTAGCAAACATGGCCTGCAAGTCCTCTTTCCCCCCCTCAAATACTGTACTGACAACGCCGCCATGATTGCCTGCGCGGCTGCCGAGCATTTTCGCCTGGGTCATACCTCTACCCTAGCCACCGCTGCCCAGTCCAGAATGCCTATCACCCAGGCGATGGCCCTGTATGCTTAGCCAAAATTTCCTGCACCACTTTGGCCAAAGCCCGTGGCTGCTCTAGCATCGCCATGTGACCACACTGGGATAGCTCAATTACATTGCTTTCGGGTGTGCGAAAGAGCGGATGAAAGCTGGCTAAATGATTGACATACTGAGGCTCCATCACCTGATCTTGTTGGCCGCCGACAAAGTAAGCAGGCTGCTCTAACGAAGCCACTATCTGCGGCAGCAAATGCACCTCAGCTTCAGTCGTAGATTCTAGCAAGGCCGCCTGAGCTGCCTGGGGATGGGCGCTAACAAGGTCATCGAGTCGCCGCTGGCCCCAAATCCGCGATAGCGGCTGATCGACCATCGCGCGGGCAAAGACCAAATCTAGTAAGGGCAGTCGCCGGAGCCAGCTAGGTCGAAAGCGCACAATCTGCTGGCCGGCTGAACGAAAGCGATCGAAGTCTTCTTTGAGATAGATCCCTCCTCCGGCGTTGACACAGATGACGCCGCTAATTTGCTGGGGGGCGAGATGAGCCGCCCAGAGGGCAATGCTGCCGCCTAAAGAATGGCCGAGCAGCCAAGCCCGGCGAATATTGAGCTGATTGAGTAGGCAAATTAGGTCTTCTGCGTAGGCCGCTAGGCCGTAGGGCGATCGCGTCGCTTCGGACGGCAGCGAGCAGTGACAGTGGCCTTGTCGGCGCTGTTCGACCGCCTGAGTAGAATCGCCAAATCCGCGCAAATCGTAGGTTAAACAGGCATATTGATGAGCTAAATCTGCTACCAGCGGCTGCCAATAGGCACGGCTGAGCAGCCAGCCATGAATAAATACTAAAACCTCTGTCGGGGGACTGGGTGCTGTCAGCTCATAGGCGTGAGGAACACCCAAAACATTCACCTTAGCCATGCTTTAATCGTATCTTGAAGCGGGTCAGGCTGTCTTTAAAGATGCTTTCCCAGCAGGCGATAACGTACGCTTTCGGCAATCTTTTGTCCGAGATATTCCGGAATTAAGCTCTCGTTAGGGCCTAGCAGGTACAGAATTAGCCGGGTGCGCCCGCGCCAAACCAGCAAATTAGCGTTGACTACCAGCAGGTCTTCCTGCCAAATGGCGTACATGACTTTATAGAAAAGTCCGGGCTGGTTATCGGCCTCAATCAGCAGGGCAGGCAGGTGAAACACCGGATCAACATAAAATTCTGTCTCGACCTGTTCGAGACCGGCATCAAGGTTGAACTCAACCGTCAGCATTTCTTCTACTTCAAAGCGACCGGCTAGGGCTTCTCGAATGGCTCGACACACATTATCAGAAGTCTTGTCTATCAGCGTTTTACCGCCCCTAGAGACAACCAGCTTGATAAACACCAGCATGGGGGGATAAATTTGCCCGTAGAGACTGAGGTTATGAATTGTGAGGCCATAGGCAGCCAAAACGCCAAAAATATCGCTGAGCAAGAAAGACTGATTGCGGTAGGCAAAATGGAGCGCGCTCCGATTGCCCTCTGGCTTCAGCTCAATCACGGCCTGCTTGCTTTTGTAAAGCTGATAGGCCAGTCGTAGATTTTGCAGCTGAATCTCACTGCTGACAAATTGCTCATAGAATTTTGGGAACGCCCGGTTGAAGCGTTTGAGCAAATCTAAAGTAGATGGTTTTAAACCCGCAACCATAGCTGGCAAGGAACTCTTGACGTATATTCAGGAACAACTGCAAATATAGATAAAGGCAAAATTTTAATCAGCCTGAAAAATCTAACTCTAGGCTACCTACCTAAGACTTGTCATCGGGCAAATTCCCCTGATATGGTTGGTCAAGCTCAGCTTTTGGAGAAAGAATTCTGCAAACTACCGCAAGTTTTCCATAGGAGAGACGGTTTTTAAGGCGTATACTCTAGTTATTGTCTTTTCGTTACTTATATACATCAATCGCGCCTGAATGGGTTTTTGGAAAAGCTTATTTAGCAGCTCCGAGGTTTCCGCGCCCTCCCAGCTAACTCACTCTGAGGAATACTTTGCTGAAACGGTCTCTGAAGCTTCTAATGGTAGCACTGGCTCTCGCATCTTCTTCAGTACGAGTCGAGATATTGACTTGTATGAGCTAGAAGAGCTGTGCGACGCCGTGGGCTGGTCTCGTCGGCCAATTCGCAAGGTTCGCAAAGCGATTCAGCATAGCTTTATCGTTGTCTCTATGTGGGAGCAACAGCCCAACAGGCGACGGCTGGTGGGCTTTTCGCGCGCCACCTCAGACCACGCCTTTAACGCCACCATTTGGGACGTGGTTGTTCATCCTGACTATCAGGGTAAGGGACTAGGTAAAGCGCTGATGCAGCAGCTTATCAAGAAGCTGCGCAGCGAAGACATCAGCAACGTGACGTTATTTGCCGATCCTCAGGTCGTAGATTTTTATCGTAATTTAGGGTTTATGCCTGATCCGGAGGGAATCAAGGGCATGTTTTGGTATCCCGATTAAGGGGGCGAGGTCGGCTTGTCGGCAGCCTTAGCTGGAATACCCTGCGATCGCGCGGGCTTGCTGAATCCACTGGTTGACTTCATCGGCAGGGGGACAGGCCTGCATCTGATGCAAGACAGTGGCGTAAAAGCGGCGAATTTGGGGATAGAGTTTGTGAATAGAAGTTTGGGCTAGGTGGGCTGAGGAACTGATGCCAGCATGGAGCAGCAGCCCGCAGTAACGACAGCCTACCGCCGGGATGCGAGCTAAATCAGCTAGTGCTACCCATTTATTGACGTGCTGAATATGAATTCGTAGCTGAGCGGCTAGCTGCTCGCGCTTGGCCTGGGTGCTGCCCTGGCGAATAAGCTGTAAAGTCGTGTGAATATTTTGAGCCTCTAGATCAGCCGACTGCTGGGAACTAAGACCTGGAAGCTGAGGGATTGCCCAGTTGCTAGCCTTCATATTTAACCCGCTATGATTGAAGCAATAGTGTGATTCTACGATTGTAGAAAAGCTAGCTCTTTCTTGACCTAGTCCAGCGCCATTAAAAGCCTTCTAGCGTCTTAACAATTATGGCTCATCCTCGCTCGCTTACTCATTCACCCCACGATAGTCAGCGTACGGCTATCAGCTATTTGTTCTGGCTCGCCACTTTCTTGGGCTTTGCGGGACTGCACCGTCTTTACAACGGCAAAATTGGCTCTGGTCTGCTGTGGCTGTTCACCTGGGGACTCTTTGGCTTTGGCCAAGCCGTTGATCTTTTCTTGATTCCAGGGATGGCCCGGGATAAAGATCTGCGAGATAGTCACAAATTTTTGTCCTCGCAGAATGCTGCTCATCCGGGTTTAGTCCAGGATACTGTCGGCGCGGCCAAGCAGTCACTGACGGTTCAGCTACTTCAAGCAGCTCAGACCCGCGGCGGCCAAATTACGGTTCCCCAAGGAGTTCTAGCAACAGGGGCTGATTTTGCGGCGGTAGAAACAGCGCTCAAAGATTTGCTCAAGGCGGGGTATGCTCACATAGATAACGATCCCCATACGGGAGCTGTCGTTTACAGTGTTTTAGGTCTTTAGCAAAATTGGAGAGAAGTTTATTTTCAAATCCAGTGAATGTTGCTGATAGCTGCCAATTTATTTAAAAAGATGGCGCGTTCAATCCAGAACGCGCCATCAAAACTTTTAAAGAATCAATTGCGGTAAACCTGAGCACTTTTAAGCAAGTGTTTCAGGGCAATAGCCTAAACCGCTGACAAACTGACTGCGGAAAGCCTCAATTTCTTCGCGATCGGGGCGGCCATGAGAAACCACGGCTACCTGATAGCGCCGCATGACATCTACTGGCGCTTGGCCTGTCTCTAGACCCCAAAGCGCCATTCGCACTCGAATGCCGGGCTGATAAGGAATGCCCAATTCGTCTAAAAAGGCGCGAAAATCTTCTAAGCTTTCAGCATCGACGCCGTCTACTAGCTTGACTTTCACCACCCAGCCATCGATTTGGTGAATAACTGTCATAAACTCTAGCGGGAAGCGGGATGCTTGGTGTAGTCGCTCAGCTACCCGAATCGTCAGGCTAGCATTGGCAAGATAGTAGAGATAGTCAGCCATAGGTTTTGCTCTATCGGGTGCGACATCTCTATTCTTACGAGAAGCCCTGTTGACGAGTAGGGGAACCCCCCCCGATTCCTATAAGGGGTTCTCCCCAAAAGCAAACATCTGCGGTAGGGTGAAGCCTGCATTCCCTGCGTTAGCTTTGGCTTTAGCCCCCCATTTCACTACCAGATCTTCTTGACTATGACCGCTGCCGACTTTTCTGCTGACCTATTGTTAGACGCTTATCAGTACAGCCTGCCCGCCGAACGCATTGCTCAGAACCCGGTTGTACCGCGCGATCGCGCCCGGCTCATGGTTGTGGACTCCCCTAGTCATCATGTCCATAGCCACTTCTACGATTTACCTAGCTGGCTAAAACCTGGCGATCTGCTGGTGTTCAACAACACCCAGGTGATTCCGGCCCGCCTGTACGGGCGCAAGACCGGAGGAGCCGCGGTGGAAATTCTGCTATTGGAAGCGCGGGCACCGCTGCAGTGGCTAGCCTTGGTCAAGCCGGGTAAGCGGCTCAAGCCGGGGGCTACTATTGTATTTGGAGACGATGAGCAGGCACCTCAGCTAGTGGCCCAAGTGATGGCCGTAGACGAAAGCACAGGGGGGCGACTGCTGCAGTTTGAGCTGCCAACCGGACTCTCTTTTGCCGCCGCGATCGCAGCGTTAGGCCAGGTGCCACTGCCGCCCTATATTACTGACTCTCAGGCTACGCCAGAGCAGTATCAGACTATCTATGCTGAAACGCCGGGAGCCGTAGCCGCCCCGACCGCCGGCTTGCACTTCACGCCCGACGTATTTCAGGCTTTAGACCAAAAAGGAATTCACCGAGCTTTTTTAACCCTGCATGTCGGTCTCGGTACATTCCGTCCCGTTGAGGTAAGCGATATTACCACTCACGCCATGCATGCAGAATGGATTGACATTTCAGCGGCTGTAGTGAGTCAGATTCAGCAAACCAAAGCCCAGGGTGGTCGGGTCATTGCCGTCGGGACGACCGTCACTCGCGCTCTAGAGGGGGCGGCTCAGTCCGGTGAGCTAAGTCCTTTTCAGGGCAAAACTAATATATTTATCTATCCGGGCTATCGCTGGCGAGTGGTAGACGGCCTGATCACTAACTTCCATTTACCCGGTTCTAGCCTGCTGATGCTGGTCAGCGCCTTGGTAGGGCGATCGCGCCTGATGCGGCTTTACGCAGAGGCGATCGCTCAGACCTATCGGTTTTACTCGTTTGGTGATGCTATGTTGATTCTGCCAGAGGCAAAAACCAGCTAGCCGAGCCTAAGCCTATTGTCAGGTAAAGGTTCTTGAAAATAACGCTCTGGTTAGATCCTGAACTAGCCCTATTTAAGCTAGGCTTACACTAGTCAGACATACGGACGAGCTTTATCAAGCTTGAATAAGCGTTCGTATTTCTACGTAGACTGCATCTTCAAGTGTTTATATATCGGCGGTGGTAGCGCCTGCAAGCGCCACTGTCAGGATTAAGGGGCGTATCTACCTCTCCGCGTTTTTGTTGGCTCAGCCCAGGCTAGCAGAAATGGATTTTGCCTTCTTGAGGAGTCCCTATGCAACCCAGTCAGCTCATCGACGCTTTTGAAAGCGGGCAGCAGACCTTTGATCAAATTAATCTGTCTCAGGCCAATCTCAGCTGCATCAGGCTACCTTTTGTGCAGCTAGTTGACGCAAATTTCAGAGGTGCCAATTTAACCAAAGCTTTTTTACCAGGGGCAGAACTGCTGCGCGTTAACTTTCAAGACGCCAACCTCGCCTACGCTAATCTGATTGGGGCTGAGCTAATTCGCACTAACTTTCAGGGGGCTTGCCTCAGGAATGCCTTACTCAGCGCCTCAACTCTGACCGGAGCGAATTTCAGCCTGGCGCAGCTCAGCTATGCCTGTCTAAATGGCGCTAATCTCTGCGGTGCTAGCCTACGGGGGGCCGATCTCAGCTTTGCTAACCTGCAGGGGGCCGATCTGCGGGGAGCCGATCTGCGGGGGGCTATCCTGCACGAAACTGTGCTTACCGAGGTCAATTTAGACTACACGCTGATGCCCAACGGCCTTTATGCAGCAACCGCTGAGGCAGCCATGCCTGAAGCAGACTGGCGGCTTGTCAGTGAGTTTGCGTAGTTCAAGTCAATAAATTTACCGTTTCTTTTTACTCAAATTGAGCAAAGCAAGGCATTCTAGAGGCAACCTGAATGTATTGGGTTTGGGCTAACCGCCGAGAAGGCAATTTTTATGAAACCTTGCTTACCGACTCGCTTAGTGCTTCGTGTCGCAACGCAGCGTAAAACGCTGTTGCTGACAGCCTATACAAAGCAGCCGCAGGCGATCGCCGACTGGCTGCGCGATCGACTACAGCAGGAAGGAGGAGAGGTTACGGCCCATATAGACGACTGCCCCGCTCGTAAAACTCCCTCATTTCTGATTGGTGCCCAGCTCGCCTCATTCACCAGCGCCGATATCTGGCAGATCCGCAGCACGCTTCAGCTTGCTGGCGCAGCCATCGAAACAGTTCATGTGGACTATGGGGAAGGTGTGACAGCCGATACTGGTATTGCTCGGCCAGTCACTTCGGCAAACCAACATCGCTAAAGTATACGACCGTCATAGAAATGTCATATGGGAGCGGCATATTAAAGCTAGCTAGTTCCTCACACCACGTAGCACTCCGCAGCCTTCCCTAAGAAGGCTGCTTTTTTATGGCCGTATGAGCCAGAACTCCTGGCTATTTCACTGCTCGAAATGGCTGGTAGGCCACTTCTGGGTGATAAATATGGCAGTGGTCTACAATTTGCTTCATCAAAGTCCAGGAAAACTGCCGCTCTTGGATGCGGCTGCCCCAGTTAGATTTCAGGCTGGCATGGGCCAGACGCAGGTTATAGGAGGGAATTCCAGTGGAAATATGGTGCGGTACATGGACGTTGATGTCGTGACACAGCACTTCAACCCAGCGAGGATAGGTGCAGTGAACCGTTCCGGCTAGCTGTGCCTCAACGGCATCCCAAGTTTCTACCGGATAAAACTGAATATCTGGGTCAGTATGGTGTACGAGCGTAAACGTACTCATCCAAAAGTGATAGCCCAGCCACGGCATCAGCCAAAACTTAACCACGCCCCACAAGCCGGCAACGGCGATGAGAGTGGGAAAGAAAACGGCAGCAAAGATAGCCACCACTGCAACCGAAAACTTAACTTTTTGGCGATCGCGCTCAGCCACCTGAGAGGGATCAAAGTGCAGTTTGGCCCAGTGAGCAACTGATGCCAGCCACCAGAGCCGTCCCCGCAGCACTTCGTAAAACTTGCGCACCAGCCAGGGCGTCTCTCGGTACGCTGTCGGCGTCCAGGGCTGCCAGGCGTTGTCGATTTCTAGCTTGTTGGTATGAATATGGTGATGATCGTGCAGCAGCCGCCAGCTATGGAACGGATATATCAGCGGCATCATTAAAATATGACCGACGAGATCATTGACCCAACGGCGCTTAGCAAAAGAGCGGTGCCCGCAGTCATGGGCAATTACAAAAAATCCGGTCAGGGCCGTGCCGGTAAAAAACCAGGCTAGCGGCAAGAGAAACCAGGGCGATACTGCGATCGCGCCGTAACCCAAAGCCACAGCACTGACGCTGACAAGCACTGAAAGCCATGCCTTGAGGCGGTTTTTCTCAAAACACTCTTTAGGCAAAGATTGAATAATAGTCCTGAGCTGAGGAGCTGCTGAGGTTGAGAAAACTGACTGGTTGGCTAGTTTATCCGTCGTTGCAGTCATGAATGAGCTTAGATCTCCATACTGGAAGGGTGAATATCGGCGTTAAAAATGCGCAAAAAAACACCTGCCAGCTCTCACGAGACACATGGCAGGAAAAATTGCCGTGCGCGTAGCCTGAAAAACTATAGACGGCCGGTTTATCCTGAGGAACCGAGCAGATGCCTGAGGACAACTTAAAAAACCTTTACAGTTATACCACGCGGCTGTCAGTCCTGGTAGGAAGCAGGCGAGCCTGATCCTGGGATATCAGAGCGGTTGCTGAGGCCAATCTGCGATAGGCGGCTGGAGTGCCTGCCAAGGATTGCTACAGATTGGCAAATTGCGATCGCCAACCTGGGCCAGGGTTAGCAAATATTAGGCTAACTGTCATTAGCGAATAGGCGTACTTAAATTAACAACTTGCCCTTTGAGAAGATGATATGCCTACTAGGGATTAAACCCCTCATTTTGAATGAGTGATATCTGAATATGAGCAATCATCCCTGGAAAGCTGATTTCAGCCCTACTCCACCGCGATCGCCCCTGAGTCGCGGTTTTAGTCAGCTTTTAAGCGTTCTACATCACAAAAATTTCTGGCTGCTGCTGCCCTGCCTGCTGGCCTGGATCTTACTATCTCCGCCGGGCGCAATGGCCCAAGAAGAAGCGGCAACCGGAGTTGACCGAATTTTTCAGCCGATTGTGGACTTCATGGCTACCCTCCTCTTTTTCAAGATCGGGGGTGAAAATGGCTTTCCTTTCATCGTGCTGTGGCTGTTTGTGGCCGCAATTTTCTTCACCCTGCGCATGGGGTTCATCAATTTTCGCGGCTTCAAGCACGCTATCCAGGTGGTGCAGGGCAAGTTTGACGATCCCCACGATGAGGGAGAAGTTTCTCACTTTCAAGCTTTGGCAACTGCCGTTTCAGGCACGGTCGGCTTAGGCAATATCGCCGGTGTGGCAGTCGCCATTCAGCTCGGCGGCCCCGGTGCTATGTTCTGGCTGACGCTGGCGGGCCTCTTTGGCATGGTGACCAAGTTTGTGGAGTGTACCCTGGCCGTTAAATATCGCCGCATCCTGGAAGATGGCACCGTTTTGGGTGGGCCGATGTATTACCTGACGCGGGGACTGTCTCCAAAGGGGATGCGGCCCCTGGGACAAGGACTGGCCGTTCTTTTCTGTATTCTCTGCTTAGGCGGCAGCTTGGGTGGGGCCAACATGTTTCAGTCCAACCAGGCTTATGCCGCGATTTCTAGCCTGGTGCCCGGACTGCCTGCTTGGCTGTTTGGCGTTGTCTTGGCAGCGCTAGCCGCGTTTGTGATTATTGGCGGTATCCGTCGGATTGGCGCAGTTGCCGAAAAGCTGGTACCAGCTATGGCTGCTATCTACGCGATCGCCTGCCTATTTGTCATCATTGTCAACATTGCTCAGGTACCGGCTGCTATTGGTACTATTCTCAGCGAAGCTTTTGCTCCTAGCGCGGCTGTGGGCGGCGTTGTCGGCGTCATGGTGCAGGGGATTCGCCGCAGCTCCTTTTCTAACGAGGCTGGCGTCGGTTCTGCCGCGATCGCTCACTCTGCGGCCCGAACGGATGAACCCGTACGAGAGGGCATTGTAGCGCTGCTAGAGCCGTTTATCGATACGGTGATTATCTGCAATATGACGGCGATCGCCATTGTGCTCACCGGAGCCTATCAGGACACTGGCGAAGAACTCAGCGGCGTCGCGATGACCTCCAGCGCTTTTGAAAGCGTGATTGGCTGGTTCCCTATCGTTTTAAGTATCGCCGTTTGCCTGTTTGCCTTCTCGACTATTATTTCTTGGAGCTACTACGGCATTCAAGCTTGGGCTTATTTATTTGGCGAACGCAGCACTATTATTTTCAAGTGCATCTACGTGGTCTGTACTTTCTTAGGCTGTTTGGTCAGCTTAGGACTCATTATTGACTTCAGTGATTTAATGCTCCTAGGAATGGCTTTTCCTAACCTAATTGGCTGCTACATTTTATCCAATGAAGTGGCCGGCGATCTCAAAGATTATTGGCAGCGTTTAACGTCTGGGCAAATGCCGACCTATGACAAACAGCCTGCTTTTGAAACATCAGAGTAAACGCCAGATTTTCTCTGTCTTGTTAATGTCAGCTTAGTTTAGGCGTTCTGGAAATGTAGCTGCTGATCGGTTGGCCGCAGTTTCAGTTGCTAGACAGACATCTTCTGCAATAGAAGCTGCGGCTAAACCAGACCCGCTATTCAACTTGTTATCCAGCTTTGAGAGGTACGGCAAAATGGCTGTATCGGCCAGCCCGATAGGCTTACGCTCCTAAAGAGCGCTTAGCGTCAGCTTCCAGCTTGGCTAACTGCTGGCGTCTTTGGTGAGGGGCCAACGACTGATACTCGCCGTAGAAATTGCTGAAGGCCCAAAACCCTTTTGCAGCTCGCCAAAGTCGCTGCCGAATGGAAGGGGATGGCTGCTTTTTAACCAGGCCCGAAGCGGTAAATCCAATCATGATTGATCTCCTTTAACTGCGTATCTCAATCCTAGGAATACGCTGCTAGAAGATCAAAAGTTAGTATCGATAGCGGCTATGCATAAAATTCATAGCCAACGCCAAAGCAGCGCGATCGCGATTAAGCTGCTTTAATTAGCCTTAATTGACCTCATGATAGTGGCGTAAAATTCGTTGTTCAGGCACCGTTAAATCGTCTAAGCTTTCGGCAGAACGCGCCTTTTCAGCCAGATTTTGCAGCTTACTGCTGGCTTCATCACGTCCTTCTTCTATCTTTTGATTGCGTAGCTCGGTTTTGCCTTTAATCCGCTTGGTCGTCTCCAAGCCCTCATAAACATCGTCAGCAGCTTGCTTGACGACATCGGCTGCAGACTCTAAGTCAGCCGTGTCGATACTTTCTGGATTAAAAGGTTGCTGAGCCTGGGCCAGCAATTCTGCCTTTAGCTCAACGGCCATAGTTGGCGAGGCGATCGCCCAGCCTGCCCAAAAAACGACCTGCAGCAGGCCAATCATCAGAAGTCGGTTAAGGCCAGAAAAGAGCTTATCTAAGCCAAGAGAACGCATGAGAATTTGAGTGATACATCTTTTGTCTAGCCTAGCGTTCTCCCTGCGAAACTAGCCTGTATCTATCGACAGGAACCGAGCTACCCTGAAGGGGAGCAGCTCAGCTAAAACACTCTCTATGACCGCTCTTAAACCTCGCAGCGATCGCGTTTTACTGCACCACATTAGCTGGCAGCAGTTCGAGCGTCTGCTGGTAGATTTAGGCGATCAGCGATCGGCGCGGCTAGCTTACGATAATGGGACCCTAGAAATCATGACGCCGCTGCCAGAGCATGAATATTACAAGGAAGTCATTGGCGACGCGGTTAAAGATATTGCGGATGAACTGGATATCGACTACGAATGCTACGGATCTGCAACCTGCCGACAGGAACTGAAAAAGGCTGGGGTTGAGGCGGATAACTGCTTCTATATTCAGCATGAGGCTCAGGTACGAGGGCAGCTTGAGTTCAATCTAGAGCGAGATCCACCGCCTGATTTGGCTTTGGAGATAGATTTAACCAGCAAGTCTCTAGCTCGCCTGCCAATCTATGCCCGTCTAGGTGTACCTGAACTGTGGTGCTATGACGATGGATCGCTGAAAATCTTTTTGCTCCGCGGAGCTGTCTATCAGGTGAGCGATCGTAGCTTGGCATTTCCCAGTCTGCCCCTGCAGGAACTGCCCCATCTAATAGAGCAATATCGCAGTCAGGGCCGTCGAGCTATCCGCCGGGCTGTGCGTCAGTGGGTGCAGCAGCACTCAGGCTAACGTTGGCATCAGCCAGCGGCTTAATCGCGCTATCGTCTTCATGCTGCGATCGCTGCAGCGCCTCTTCCACCAGTGCCATTTTCAAACCTGGCAGCACCTCAGAAATTTGTATTTGTCTGCTCGCCCGGCGGCGATAGAAAAGGCAATCACCTCCTGGGTAACCACATTGATCACCCAATATTCTCTGACACCAAGGCGCTCATAGCGTAAACGCTTAAATCCTAGTTCGTCGTTAAGAAAACTGGCCCCTAGCTCGACTGTCAAAGTCGGTGGGCCATAGAGCTCTATGCTGATTGGCGCATTGTCTTGAGGCGGTAGCTGAAAGTTGGGACCAATCTAAAAAGCTATATCCGGCTGGCAGCCCTGTCCTCGCATTTTGCGAAAGCTGCAGTTGATAAATTTGGCCACTCTGAAGCCTAGCTTTGAGGTCTGTAGAGGTTGCTACAGACCTCAAAGCTTCAGCAATAATCGCTTTACTCCACCGTGACGCTCTTAGCCAAGTTGCGCGGCTGATCGACATCGAGACCCCGACGGGCAGCAATATGATAGGCCAGTAACTGCAGCGGAATCACCGTCAGGATGGGGGAGAGCAGCTCGTCTACGGTGGGCACGGGCAGCAAAGAATCAAAGGTATCCTCGGCTTCAGGGTCATTTAGGGGCACGACGCCGATGAGCTGAGCATCGCGGGCCTTCGCCTCTTGGGCATTGGAGAGCACCTTTTCGTAAACAGAACCGGGCATGGCGATCGCCACTACAGGTACTTTGGCATCCAGCAGCGCGATCGGCCCGTGCTTCATTTCGCCTGCTGGATAGCCTTCCGCGTGAATGTAGCTAATCTCTTTCAGCTTCAAAGCGCCTTCGAGCGCCACCGGGAAGTTGATGCCTCGCCCCAGAAAGATAAAGTCCTGGGTTTCAGCAAAATCATGGGCCAACTCCTCGATATAGCGCTCCTGGCTTTCTAAAATCAGCTCAATTTGAGCCGGAAGCTGGCGCATTTCGGTCAAAATCGTGCTGAACCGCTCTGGTGACAGGGTTTTGCGAATATAGGCCAGTTCTAGGGCTAAAAAGTAGAAAGCCATTACCTGAGCGGTAAAGGTTTTGGTAGCAGCCACGCCAATCTCAATTCCCGCGTGGGTGTCAATAATGTGGGACACCATGCGCCCTAGAGAACTTTCTGCCCGGTTCGTGATGCCCAACAGACGCGGCTGAAACTTGACCTCTGCCTGCTGCGATCGCCGCTTTAGCTCCATTGCCAGGGCCGCTAGCGTATCGGCTGTCTCTCCAGACTGGGTGACGCCGATAGTTAGTGTATTTGGCGTCAGCGGCGAGGGCGAGTAGCGAAACTCCGAGGCATACTGCACCATTGTGGGAATATCGGCGAGCTGCTCTAGCAGATACTTACCGATGAGTCCGGCGTGCCAGCTCGTGCCGCAGGCCACAATCTGAATATGCTCTAGCCCCTGTAGTAGCTCTGGGTCTAGGTCTAAGCGCACTGGAGAGGTGTGGCTATCCAAGCTCCAGGTTTCGTCAATATAGGTTTCAATCCCCGTGCGGACGACTCCTGGCTGCTCGTAGATTTCCTTGAGCATGAAGTGCTTGAATCCCTGCTTCTCCACCATGATGGGGTTCCAGTTGAGGGTGCGGGGAAACTTCTTGAGGCGATCGCCCGCAAACGTATACACCTCCACTCCCATAGGCGTCAGCCGCGCTAGCTCGCCATTCTCTAACGGCAGCACCGCCCGCGTATGGGGCACAATCGCAGGCGTATCTGAAGCGCAGAAAAACTCTCCCTGGCCAAAGCCAATCAGCAGCGGTGCCTGCTGCCGCACCACGATTAACTCATCGGAAAAATCTACGCAAATAATCGCCAGCGCAAAAGCCCCTTCCAGGCAGTTGGCCGCCAGTCGCACCGCTTCTAGAAATAGTGACTGCAGGCTCAGCGGGCTCAGCTCGTGGGGCGGATTTTTCATAAATTCCGCAATCAGATGGGGCACCACCTCGGTGTCCGTATCGGAGAGAAACTTATGCCCTTTGGCTTTGAGGTCTTCGCGCAGTTCCCGGTAATTTTCAATGATGCCGTTTTGCACCACGGCAATGCGCCGGGCCGTATCCGTGTGGGGATGAGCGTTATATTCTTCAGGTTTGCCGTGAGTGGCCCAGCGAGTATGACCAATACCGACGCGCGCTGGATTTTCAGAGCCTTCTAGCTTGTCTTGCAGGTTTTTTAGCTTGCCCTTCGCCCGCGTGCAGTGCAGCTCGCCTTCTAAGATCGAGGCGATTCCTGCCGAGTCGTAGCCACGATACTCCAGCTTTTGCAAACCCTCTAACAGGATGCTGCTAGCGGGCCGGGTGCCAATATATCCAACGATTCCGCACATAAAACTGACTCCTTACCCAGTAAACTGGAGATCACATACTTGCTCTTTAGCTTGTAAGGCTAGCGCAACAATCTTGACTGCTCAATAGAATACACGCTGTGGTCAATGGCAAAGATTTTACCTGTCACAGCCAGCGATTGTGTCTATCATCTTCGATTTTTCTACGCGAGATCTGCCAGTTGCCCGTATTTCCGTTTTTACGTTGGACTGCCAAAGTTCCAGTCATTTTGTTCCAACGCCGCTTAGCAGCTATCTAGAAGTTTATAGACACACCGTATAGCTATGAAGGATCTGGGTCGGGCGCTACTGCGTAAAGTGAAGCCTATTACCAAGCAGTGGATGGTATCGGTTTTGGCTGATGGCGAAATCGACAGCGTACGGCAGCTTACCCATGAAGCCATTTACGATAGCCTGCCTGAGGTACTAGAGGCGATCGCCACGCTGCTGAGCCAAGACATTCAAGATGATACGGATGGCCTCAACTGCAACAGCTTAGAGCACGGCATTGTCAGGGCAGAACAGGGCTTTGATGCCTCAGAGATTGCCCGTGAGTATCGCCTGCTGCGAGAGGTGATCTTTGCGGCTTTGGAAGAAGATTTACTGACCGGGACGGCCATAGAGGTCCTAAACGCAGCGCGGACCATCAATTCCGTCCTCGATCACGTCATTATTGTCAGCCTAGAGAGCTACATTCAGCAGCGCCTGACCGATTTAGTCAAGATTGAGGAGCAGCTCTCTCTAACCGGGCAAGAGCTAAACCGTTTGGCTCGGCTACATCAGGAACAGCTCTCTCAGCTAGCCCACGAGCTGAAAAATCCGCTGAACTCGATTCTAGGATTTTCCAGTCTTTTGCTGAAAAAGTTTCAGGGCCGCACAGAGCAAGGGGAAAGTCACCCTGCCGATCTGCAAAACATTGAGCGGGTTATTCGCAACGGTCGTCATCTCTTAGCGCTGATCAACAACAGCCTAGACATGGCTCGATCTGAACTGGGCCAGCAAGAGCTTGATATTGACGCTTTTCCGCTGCGAGAGCTGCTAGACGATTTGGTTGCCAACACGCTGCCGCTGGCTCAGCAGAAGCAGCTGACCGTCGTGATGGACTGCGATCGCGCTCCGACTGAAGTGACGACGGATGAAGTCCGGCTGCGACAGATTATCAGCAACCTGCTGAGTAATGCCGTGCGTTACACCGAGAAAGGAACCATTCGCATGACCTGCGAACAGCTAGACGGGCAGTCATGGACAATTGCGATCGCCGATACAGGCATTGGCATTCCGCCTGAGATGCAGGAGCGCATTTTTGAACCTTATTTTCGAGTCGGCAGCGCCGAACTAGATGAACAGGAAGAGGGAACGGGGTTAGGACTGGCGATTGTCAATCGCTTGGTAGTGCTGCTGCAGGGGCAGATTGAGCTAACATCAGTTCCTAATCAAGGTTCTACCTTCACCCTAACTTTTCCGCGATCGCTGAATCAGGCTTAATGCTTTAAGAGCTACTTGCAGCCCGCAGGGTAAATTAGGGTTGATCTGTTCACCTACCTTCTAGTAGAATGGCGACATGGAGGCAATCGATACTAAAACCCAAATCCTGGACACAGCTCAGGCGCTGATTGAGCGCGTTGGCGTCAACGCTATGAGCTACCAGGACATCAGCAAAGCCATCAGTATTCGCAAGGCCAGCATTCACTACCATTTCCCCACTAAAGACGATTTAGTAGCAGCCCTGCTCGATCGCTATAACGAAAGCTTTCTAAAGCGGTTAGAGGCGATTTTGAGCGCTGATGTCGGTTCTGTCGAAAAGCTGCAGCGATACTGTCAGCTATTTGTCGCCAAGCTCGAATGCGGGGATCAAACTCAGGCTTGTCTTTGCAGTATGTTGGGGGCCGAGCTAGAGACGCTGAAAAGCCCTTTGGCCCAGCGGGTATCAGGCTTTTATCAGGCTAATGAGCGGCAGCTAGCTCAAATTTTGGCCCAGGGGCGACAGGCGGGAGAGCTAGCTTTTTTGGGCGATATTGAAGCAATGGCCAAGCTGATGTTCTCTCTGTTAGAGGGCGGTATGCTGATTGCCCGGGCTCAGGGCGGTGTGCCCTACTACGAGACGATTATTCGGCAGATGATGCTGATGGTGGGTGTGAGAGCCTAAAAATTTTGTTTGCCTGCCTATCATCTAGAAGGTTTGTTTTTGTAGTCAATTAGTTTGTAGTCAATTAGTTAAAGTCAATTTCGAGGTTAACAATGCTTTTAACGAAGAAAACAGTTGCCGATCGCAGCGATCGCATTTATGACGCCGTCGTAGTTGGTGGGGGAGCTGGCGGACTTTCCGCTGGTATCTACCTGCAGCGCTATCTGCTTGACAGCCTGATTATCGACAAGGGGAAAGCCCGCTCGTTTTGGATGCAGGAACTGCACAACTATCTCGGACTGCCCCCTGATACGCCAGGTCGAGACTTACTAAAACAGGGCAAAGAGCATTACCTCTCAGTCGGCGGCGACTATCTCAACGCCTTTGTAGAAGAGGTGATTGACGAGGGCGAAACTTTTCTGGTCAAAGTGAAAATTGGGCGGAAAAATAGCGTTGAACAGACATTCCGCACGCGCTATCTAATTGCGGGCAGCGGCATCATCGACAATCTGCCTCAGCTCAGCAACATGCAAAACGTGTTTGACTACGCGGGCTACAATCTGCACGTTTGTCTCATCTGTGATGGTTATGAGATTGCCGACCAGCAGGTAGGAGTTTTTGCCAGTTCTGAAGGCGCTCTAGGCGTAGCTGAGCCACTGCGCTGGTTTACGCCCTATATCACCCTGTTCACCCACGGCCAGTTCTCTGTCAGCCCAGAGAAGCGCCAGCACTATGAAAATCTTGGCTTCACCCTGGTAGAAACCCCCATTCAGCAGTTCCTAGGCCGGAATCATCAGATGACGGGGGTTGAGCTGACGGACGGTTCTACCGTGTCACTTGATGCGGGGCTAATTTCTATGGGGTCGCGCTACCATGCCGACTATCTAGAGGGCCTGAGTTTAGAAAAGCAGGGAAATAACCTGGTTACAGACGAGATGCGCCGCACCTCTCATCCCCGCATCTTTGCCATTGGCGATCTCAAGGCAGGGTTAAATCAGGTGGTGGTGGCGGCATCTGACGGGGCGCTGGCGGCGACGCAAATCTGGCGCGACATCCGCCGGGTAGAGGGGACGCGGCGCCCACGCGTTGATGCTGCCGCTTGAGGCAAGATGGGCGATCGCCGCTGGCTGGCAGCTCGATTTAGACCGTGATTGTCGAACGGGCTGAGACCTGATTTTGCGATCGCGCTTCCTAGAGCAGCCTGGGCTTTGAGGCTGTTCTAGGGGCCCAATGGAGTTGCCCATTGCCCAACTGGCGTTTTGGGTGTGAAGCGGAGCCATAGCGTAGTTCGATCGAGGTCCATAGCTCGATAACATTCATCACCGCTATATGATGAAAACACGAATCAATCAAGATTATCGATGCCTCGTTCCCGCTTCGTTTTTGATTCACGCTCTGGTTAAAGATGTCCAACACTTTGCCGCCAAAGCCATTGACTACACCTGTCCCCGCAAATGAGACTGAGCGGTTAGCGGCGCTGCACCGCTACCAGATTCTCGATACGCCTCCTGAAGTAGCCTTTGACCGCATTACCCGGTTGGCGGCGCGTTTATTTGACAGTCCCATTGCCCTCATTTCCTTAGTAGATGAATCGAGAGCCTGGTTTAAATCTTGTGTTGGTTTTGGGGCTAGTGAAGTGCCACGGGATGCCACTTTATGTAGTTTTGCGGTCTTAACTGATGAGCCGCTGATTGTTCCTGATACCCGGCTGGACGAGCGCTTTGCCTGCAATCCCTTTGTTCAGGCCGAGCCGGGCGTACGATTTTATGCCGGTGCGCCCTTGCTCAGTCATGACGGCTTCAATCTGGGCACCCTCTGCCTGCTCGACAGCCAACCTCGCGCCCCCCTAACGCCAGAGCAGCAAGCCACGCTAGTTGACTTGGCCGCTATGGTGGTCGATGAATTGGAACTGAGACTGGCAGCCCATCAAATCGCTCAAATCGATGTTGCCTTGCGATCAATCACCCAAGGCGTCGCAAGGGCCACAGGAGGGGACTTTCTAAAGGCGCTAGTGCAGCACTTTGCCCAAGTTTTGGACGTCAACTATGCCTATATCAGCGTCATAGAAGGTGATGTTCCTAAAGTATTCCGAACGATCGCCCTCCATGCCCACGGTCAAGCCAGTGCAAACCTGGAGTACCCGCTGCAGGGGACACCGTGTTGGGAAGTGATTATGCAGCGTCAAATTTGCTGCTATCCGCGCCATGTGCAAGCTCACTTTCCCCGCGATTCGCTGCTGCAGCAACTTGCCATTGAAAGCTATATGGCGATTCCCTTTTTTGACTCCAGCGGCACGCCTTTAGGTGTATTGGGCGTGATGGACGGCAAACCACTGGAGCAGGTCTATTTAGTAGAGTCTTTGCTAACGGTCTTTGCCGATCGAATTGCCACTGAGCTGGAGCGACAGCAGGTTGAGCGAGAGCGAGAGCGATTCTTGGCTGTCGCGTCAGATTTACAAGTAGTTGCTGGAACAGACGGCTACTTTCAGTGGGTGAGTCCCACGTTTGAACGATTGCTCGGTTGGACGATAGAGGAAATGACCTCTCGTCCCTGGAGATCCTTTGTTCATCCCGATGACATCAACTCATCGGTGTCAGAAACCGACAGCCTGTTTTCTGGTAGTCCAACTTTGGCGTTTGAAAATCGATATCGCCACAAAGATGGCTCTTATCGCTGGCTGCTATGGAACGCTCATCTCTATCCACAAGATCAAATTGTTTATGGGGCGGCGATTGATATCACCGAACGTAAGCAAGCAGAAGCGGCACTGCGAGTCAGCGAGAAGCAGAGCCGCGATATTTTAGAGAGCATTACGGATGCCTTTTTTGCCCTCGATGACGATTGGCGATTTACCTATGTGAACCAGACCGCTCACCGGTTATTCAATCGCACGCCAGGCGATTTAATTGGTAAAGATCTCTGGGAAGAATTTCCGGGGTTACAGGGCAGTGAGTTTGAGCAGATGCACCGCCGCGTTATGCGCGATCGCGTAGCTGAATCGCTGACGACATTTTATTCCGATCATGATCGGTGGTACGAAGCTCGTGCTTATCCGGCTATCAATGGCATTACGATCTACTTCAGGAACGTCACCGAACAGATTCAAGCTGAGGAAGCATTGCGTCTCAGTGAAGCTCAGTTTCGCCGCATCTTTGAGTGCAATATGATTGGCATGGGTATCTGGACCCGATTGGGCTGCATTACCGATGCCAACGATGCCTTACTCGATATTATCGGCTACACCCGACAAGACCTGAACGAGGGGCGGCTCAGCTGGCAAGAACTGACTCCGCCAGAGCAGGCTGAGCGCGACCAACGAGCCATCGCTGAGATTGACTTGCGCGGGATTTGCTCGCCTTTTGAGAAAGATTTCATTCATAAACGGGGGCATCGTGTCCCCATTTTGCTGGGTGGAGCAGGCTTTACAAATAACCCAGAGGGGGGCTTTTTCTTCGCGATTGACTTAAGCGATCGCAAAGAGATGCTGCGCAAAGAACAGGCTGCTAGAGAAGAAGCCGAACGAGCAAATCGGCTCAAAGATGAGTTTCTTACGGTGCTATCTCATGAGCTGCGATCGCCCCTTAACCCGATCCTCGGCTGGACGCACTTGCTGCAAAACGGCAATCTCAACGCCGAGCGTCAACGCAAAGCCCTGACAACAATTGAGCGCAACGCCAAATTACAGACGCAGCTGATTGACGATCTGCTCGACATCTCGCGCATTATGCAGGGCAAGCTGAGCTTAACAGCCGCCCCTGTCAATTTAACATTGGTGATTGCGGCAGCAGTGGAAACAGTGAAGCTGGCAGCCGAAGCTAAAAACATTCAAATCTCACTCGACTTAACGACTCAGATCACTCCCGTTTCCGGCGATGCCGCCCGCTTACAACAAGTCCTTTGGAACTTGCTGACAAACGCTGTCAAGTTCACGCCAAAAGGGGGACAAGTGACCATTGGACTACGGCAACTTGATCAGTTCGCTCAGATTCAAGTCTCTGATACTGGCAAAGGGATCGAACGGCAGTTTTTACCCTACGTATTTGATTATTTCCGTCAGGCAGATTCCAAAACAACCCGGCAGTTCGGCGGCTTGGGCTTGGGGCTAGCCATCGTACGGCAAATTGTGGAAATGCATGGGGGTACCGTTCGGGCCGAGAGTGAAGGAGAAGGCCAGGGTGCAGTCTTTACCGTACAGTTGCCCTTCAGCTGGCCTACGCAGTCCAGCGAGTTAGAATCGCGGCATGACCATGCCATAGCAGAGGCTTCTTTGATTAACCTAAAAATTCTGGTAGTAGACGATGATGCGGATACTCGTGAGTTTCAGGCATTTCTGCTGGAACAAAGCGGTGCCCAGGTAACTGCTGTTGCTTCTGGATTTGAAGCACTGCAGGTTCTCGATCGATCTATTCCCGACGTGCTGGTGAGCGACGTGGGTATGGCGAAAATGGATGGCTATAGGCTAATTCAGCAGATTCGCTCGCGCCCTCAAAATCAAGGCGGTCGGGTGCCCGCGATCGCCCTCACCGCTTACGCCAGAGATGTCGATCGGCAGCGAGCATTGCAGGCTGGCTTTCAACAGCACCTCTCTAAACCCATCGAACCTCAAGCCCTAATTCAGGCGGTTGCCATGCTGGGCCAAGGGCCTACCAGCACAGCTCCAGAATAACGGTGAAATATTTGGCGATCGCGGTTAGAGAGGAAGCTGCGATCGCTAACTGAAGACATCAGCGATCGCCAAAGTCAGTCAACTCTGCACTTCCGGCCAAAGGTCAGGATTTTCCAAGTATTTCCAATTACGGATCCATTCCAGGAAAGGGAGAGGCCATAACTTTATCTAAAATCTATGGCTTTGACGGCTCGACGCTTGTAAAGCAACGCAGTTCAATGCCAGCTTTTTGGAGATAGGCCGGTCTATACGTGAGAAGAAGGCTGATGAATGGGTCTATTGTAGGGTTGCCGCAACATCAGCGACTTATCACCTGGATAGTGATTTGAGCAAGCCTGTCACAAATTTGTCAGGATTGCCACTATAAAGTGGTGCTTGCCCCCCTACGACGATGAAAAAAATC
Organism: Sphaerothrix gracilis Ecp01; assembly: GCF_030405905.1. NCBI lineage: Bacteria > Bacillati > Cyanobacteriota > Cyanophyceae > Nodosilineales > Nodosilineaceae > Sphaerothrix > Sphaerothrix gracilis. The sequence continues at coordinate 279,999 of NZ_JASATW010000001.1, read as the reverse complement.
TTTCCACCGTCTTATGATTCGCTAGACATCGCCGTTGCTGAAATCCTCGAAACTGGAAATCCCTATGCCTATTCCACATTGACTACAATCGAACGCTATCTGCGCCAGTTTCATCTAAACCGATTCACAGAACCGGCTGAAATTTTAGCTCTGGCTTATTTGCGTGGTCGAAAAGCCCTCCGCCAGGGAAAGCAAATCAGCAATCCCCATGCCTGGTTAAAGGGGACGGCGCTCAATATTATTCGTGAACACCATCGTCAAGCCCAGCGCGTCTTAACGATGGATGCCGACTGTCTCGATCTAGTGGCACAGACTTTGGAAGAAGATGCCTTTGAATCAAGCGATCTCTCAATTCAGCTCCGCGCTCTATGGCAGGCGCTGGAAACCCTTGCCCAAAGCGATCCCGCTGCTGCCGAACTTTTGCGGCTGAGATTTATTGAGCAGCTCAGTTGGGAAGAAATTCGCAGCTATTTTTGGATTCAAGCTAACGATTTACCTAGCAACGTGGCCCTGCGGCAGCGAGTCTGCCGCGCCAAAAAGCGGCTGCGGCAGTTATATCACACCTGTGAGGCCCAAGCTTAAATTTCTAGCTAGTTTGTCAATCGGTCTGCCAGTCTAGAACCGTTTTCTCAAAACTCAAGCCTCAGGATTAGAGTTAACAGCCTGAGATCCCACAGCAGCCCGCTCTAGCTGTTCAAAATCTTGTTTAATCGCTTGCCACAAAGCCCGGTTATGGGGATCGGTGCGCAGCGCTTTTTTCAGATAAATGCGGGCTTTACTAAACTCTTTTTGGCCGGTCAAATTATGGGCCCAGCGCTGATAGGTGATGGCCTGCCACTGCTTCACCTCTGGATCAAGGGGCATACGCTGGGCTAAGCCCTCTACTAAAGCGATCGCTCTTGGCAGCTTTTGCTGCTTGAAAAGAATCTGTAGCTGATCAAAGGAAGTTTGCTTCAAAGCCTGCTCCTGCGGTGTCAGGCTGGGATGGGCCTTCACCCGAATAGCAGGCTCAGCCTGGGCGACAGGCAGGTCCGTCTCAGAACTATCCGGTATGGCCTCTGGCTGCACGATACGAGCGATCGCCCGGTAAGCCTCTGTCACCTGAATAAATTTTTCTTTTGCCTGCGGATTATTGGCATTGGCGTCTGGATGATACCGCCGGGCCAAACGCCGATAGGCCGCCTTGACATCAGCAAAGGCGGCCCCCTCTCTTAAACCCAAAACTCGGTAGTCGTCTGCAAGCGTCATCCGTTAGAAGGATGGCAGAATTCTAAATAACTCTGCCATTCACTTTAGCAACTCGTTAGTCGTTCGCTACAGTTTTTGCCCAGTTTGAACTAGACAGCTTTTTCTTCGCTCTTTTCTTCAATCACGCGATCGATTAGCCCGTACTCCATCGCCTCCGCCGCTGACATGAAATAGTCGCGATCGGTGTCTTTTTCAATTTGCTCAATGGACTTGCCGGTGCGATCGCCCAGCATCTCATTCAGCTCACGCTTGACGCGGAGAATTTCCCTGGCTTCAATCGCAATATCGGTAGCCTGCATCCGCTGCTGCCCGGTACCGCCCATTGGCTGGTGAATCATGATGCGAGCATGGGGCAGGGCTAGGCGCTTGCCTTTGGTTCCGGCTGCCAGCAAGAACGCTCCCATAGAAGCCGCTAAGCCCACACAAATAGTAATGACCTCGGACTTGATGTACTGCATCGTGTCGTAAATGGCCATCCCGGCGGTGACAGAGCCACCAGGAGAATTAATGTACAGGTAAATCGGCTTGGAGGGATCGTCTGAATCGAGGTACAGCATGGCCGCCACGATAGAGTTGGCGAGCGAATCTGTCACCTCTTGTCCGAGAAAAATGATGCGCTCTTGGTTGAGACGAGTATAGATATCAATCCACTGGGTATACTGACTGCCCGGCAGACGATAAGGAACTTTGGGAGTGCCGATAGGCATGGCTATTCTCTCTTAATTGTCTGAGTTAGCAAGAATGAAAGTTGAAAAGGCAGCTGGCGGAAAACTTTGCCGCAACCGCTTCTAGCTGATAGCAGCAGGCGTTTTCGGCAGTTCTGAAGGACTCTCTAGAATGCGGTCAATGATGCCATAGTCTTTAGCCTCATGCGCATTCATGTAAAACATGCGGTCAGAATCTTTCATTACCTGCTCTGGGGACTTATCGGCATTCTTGGCCAAGATGTCCATCATCGTACGCTTGTTGTTCAGCACTTCCTTGGCGCGAATTTCAATGTCAGTAGCCTGACCTTGAGCACCACTACGAGGCTGATGCAGCACAATGCGGGCATGGGGCAAACTAGCGCGGTAGCCCTTCGTGCCTGCCGACAGAATGACGGCAGCCGTTCCCATTGCCTGACCAATACAGATGGTGTGAACCGGCGGCTTGATGTAGCTCATGGTGTCACAGATGGCAAAAGCCTCTGTGTCATAGCCAATCATGTTGCCGTCATACCAAGAGGTACCCGTAGAGTTGATATAAAAATAAATTGGCTTATCGGGATCATCAAACTGCAAATACAGCAGTTGAGCCACAATTAGCTCAGTGACATCGATGCCTACCTGCTGTTTGACGTTGTCTGAAGAGTATAGGGGCAGTCCTAAATAAACAATACGTTCCTTCAGAAGCAGAGACGGCAAATCCGGGGGCGGTGTGCGATAAGAAGCATCACCATAATAAGGAGACTGAACAGCTCGAATATCCATAAAGCTGTGAAAGCGGCAGTGTTTGCTAAAGTCCATCCGCAAAGCCTTCAGAATTAGGCCATAACAGGCTCAAACCCAAAGGCAGAATGGTTTTTACAGTGTAGCGCGTGGTTGAACGTAGCGGTGGTGACGGATAACCCTACTTGGGTCAAGAGAGATGGAGGAGTGGGCTGAGAATTTCGGTTTGCAGTTTGGGTAATTCAGAGTGGGGGTGTTCGCCGGAGGACTGCCGGAAAATGAATATTTTTGAGTGAAGCAAGAATTATGGATTTATAAGCGATAGCTTTGAATTGGCAAAACTTATTAGCCACGTTTTATTAGATAAGGAGTCTTAGGTTATGCGGGTGGGTTTGCAGTGCAGTTTGAGCGATGCCAATTTGAATATGGCCCAGCCGAGCAATCAGCGGCAGCTTTCTATCGCCATTTCGGCGATCGCTGAGCAGCCCGGTCGCAATGCCCCGCTTAACTTGTGCCTAATTTTGGATCACAGCGGTTCGATGCAGGGCAAGGCCCTAAAGACGGTGAAGCAGGCCGCGAACCGGATTGTAGAGGGTCTGTTGCCCCACGATCGCATTTCAATTATCGTCTTTGACCACAAGGCCAAGGTGCTGGTGGCAAATCAGCTTGTAGAAGAACCGATCGTGATCAAGAGCCGGATCGATCAGCTTAAGGCCAGCGGCGGCACCTGCATTGACGACGGCCTCAAGTTGGGGATTGAGGAGGCCGCCGTCGGGCGACAGAACAGCATTTCCCAGGTCTTTTTGCTCACAGATGGAGAGAACGAACACGGCGACAACGAGCGCTGCCTGAAGCTGGCTCAGCTTGCGGCTGACTATAATCTGACCTTGAGTACGCTGGGCTTTGGCGATCGCTGGAATCAGGACATTCTGGAGCAAATTGCCGATGCCGGTAACGGTAGTTTGTCCTACATTCAGGAGCCGGAGGCGGCCATAGATGTGTTCAATCGCCTGTTTAGCCGCGTGCAAACCGTTGGCCTAACCAATGCCTATCTGAAACTAGATTTAGCGCCTCAGGCCCGGCTAGCCGAACTCAAGCCGATTGCTCAGGTGGCCCCTGAAACGGTTGAGCTGCCGGTTCCAGACGATGCAGCTCCTTTGAGCATTCGCCTAGGCGATCTGATGGTGGACGCGCCCAGAGTAATTTTGACTAACCTCTATATCAGTCAGTTGCCGATAGGGACGCATCCGATTGCCTCGGTGCAGGTGCAGTATGACGATCCGGCTCAGGGACAGACGGGGCTTACTTCCGAACGGGTGACGGTTGAGGCCAGCGTACAGTCTACCTATCAGCCCGTACCTAACGACCAGGTACAGCAGCACGTACTAGCGCTAGCTAAATACCGCCAAACTCAAATTGCTGAAAACAAGCTGAAGCAGGGCGATCGCCAGGGTGCGGCCACCCTACTGCAAACCGCTGCTAAAACAGCGCTGCAGATGGGCGATCAAAATGCGGCGACGGTGCTGCAGGAAAACGCTACGCGGCTGCAGACTGGCGAAGAACTGTCAGAGCGCGATCGCAAACGCACCCGCATTGTCTCCAAAACAACGCTGCAGTAACGCATTTATCCCTAAACTGCTTGTGCAGACTGGAGGCCTGGGCCATTAGCAGACCCATTGCTCACGCCGCCACCTTACCGGCAAAACATAACAAGAACTTCATCTTCACTCAGGTAGGCGCTCTCAAAAGGGCTTAATTTCTCAGAGCCGTACAACGATTTTGTACGGAACGTGTACTTTCTCGTAATATAGTTCTTTCTTTTTAATTAAGGCAAAATGTGTAGGCCGATACCCAGAGTATGGGAATACACGTTTTAAATAGTTTACGCATTCGTTTAGCATTGTCTTTCGGCTTGATGTCGGAAGCATGATTGCCACAGGAATCTATATATGCAAACCGCTCAAAAACTGCAAATTGAGACTGCTCACGTCGAAGACGACAGAACAGGACTCAGTATCGAAACCCTCAAGCGGGCATTTCTTGACAACCTTTTCTACATTCAAGGCAAGTTTCCCCGGCTAGCGACCCAGCATGACTACTACATGGCGCTGGCTTACACTGTGCGCGATCGCTTGCTACAACGCTGGATTAGCACAGCGGTTACCTACACAGAACAAAGTTCACGCACGGTTGCTTATCTTTCGGCTGAGTTTTTGATGGGGCCACAGCTCGGCAACAACCTGATCAACCTGGGCATTTATGACCGAGTCCAGCAGGCTATTGAAGAATTAGGGCTGGACTTAGACACGCTTTTAGATCAAGAGCAAGAACCCGGTCTGGGCAACGGTGGCCTCGGGCGGCTGGCCGCCTGCTACCTTGACTCAATGGCCACTCTAGAGCTGCCAGCTCTGGGCTACGGAATTCGCTATGAGTTTGGTATCTTCAAGCAGGGAATGCAAAATGGCTGGCAGGTCGAGTTTACGGACAAGTGGCTGAAGCTGGGCAATCCCTGGGAAGTGGCTCGGCCTGACTGGGCTGTTGATGTCAAGCTGGGTGGCCACACTGAGCCTTATTTGGATGCCAACGGTCACTACCGCGTCCGCTGGATTCCGCGTCAAATCGTTAAAGGCGTTCCCTACGACACGCCCATTCTGGGCTACAAGACAGACACCTGTAACACGCTGCGTCTGTGGTCAGCTCAAGCGCCTGAATCGTTTGATTTTGAAGCCTTCAATTCCGGTGACTATCTGGGCGCGGTTCAGGCAAAGATCTCGTCTGAGAATTTATCTAAAGTTCTCTACCCCAATGACAATGTCTCTCAGGGTAAGCAGCTGCGGCTAGCCCAGCAGATTTTCTTTGTCTCCTGCTCGCTGCAGGATATGATTCGGATTCTGCTACGCCAGGGCTTGCCTCTGAGCGAGTTCAGCCAGAAATTCACGGCGCAGCTCAACGACACCCACCCGGCGATCGCCGTGGCTGAGCTGATGCGCCTACTGGTAGACGAGCACAGCATTCCCTGGTCACAGGCTTGGGAAATTACCCGCAATACGTTTGCCTACACCAACCATACCCTGATGCCAGAGGCGCTAGAGCGCTGGCCGGTTGAGATGTTTGGGCAAATGCTGCCGCGCCATTTAGAGATTATTTACGAAATCAATCATCACTTCCTAGATGAGGTACGGGCCAAGTTTCCGGGTGAGGGCGATCGCATTCGCCGTATGTCTCTGATTGACGAATCGGGTGAGCGCTTTGTCCGCATGGCGAATTTGGCCTGTGTTGGCAGCTATGCCATCAATGGAGTAGCGGCTCTCCACACCGAGCTGCTGCAGAAGGATGTGCTGCGGGACTTCTACGAGCTGTACCCCGAAAAGTTCAACAACAAAACGAATGGCGTGACCCCGCGCCGCTTTATGGTTCTGAGCAATCCGCGTCTCACCCATCTGCTCAACAACACCATTGGCGATAGCTGGATTCAGCACCTCGATCATCTCAAAAAGCTGGAAAATCACGTTGAAGATGCGGGCTTCCGCCACAACTGGTGGGAGATCAAGCAGGCTAACAAACGTGATTTAGCAGCTTATATTCAGGCACATAACGGCATTACAGTTGATCCAGACTCGATGTTTGACATTCAGGTCAAGCGCATCCACGAGTACAAGCGTCAGCACCTGATGGCGCTGCACATTATCACTCTGTACCATCGTCTTAAAGCCAATCCTGATTTAGACATTACGCCGCGTACCTTCCTGTTTGGCGGCAAGGCGGCGCCGGGCTATACGATGGCGAAGCTGATGATCAAGCTGATCACGTCAGTTGCAGATGTGGTTAACAATGATCCGGTCGTGCGCGATCGCCTCAAAGTGGTTTTCCTCAAGAACTTTAACGTCAGGCTGGCCCAGCATATCTATCCGGCAGCCGATCTGTCGGAGCAGATTTCAATGGCGGGCAAGGAAGCCTCTGGTACGGGCAATATGAAGTTTGCCATGAACGGAGCGCTAACAATTGGCACCTTAGACGGCGCTAACATTGAAATCCGGCAGGAAGTTGGGCCAGAAAACTTCTTCCTCTTTGGTCTGACGGCTGCTGAAGTCAAGGCCCTAAAAGCCAGCGGCTATAGCCCCTGGGACTACTACCAGTCCAATGCCGAACTGAAGCAGGTGATTGACGCCATCCAGCAGGGTGACTTCTCTGATGGCAATTCTGACCTGTTCAAACCGCTAATTGACTCGCTTCTGAGCTGGGACAATTACCTGCTGCTGGCAGACTATCAGTCCTACATTGACTGCCAGGAAAAAGTGAGCCAAGCTTACCGCGATCGCGATCGCTGGACGCGCATGTCTATTCTCAATGCGGCGCGGATGGGCAAGTTCTCTTCCGATCGCTCGATTGCAGAATACGCTGAGGATATCTGGAAGTCTTCAGGCGTCAAGATTGAGCTGACTACCAATGAGCGTCTGAGCCGCAACATCACCCAAGAAGCTCAGCTACAGTAAGCTCTTAATCTTGTAAAAGTGAGGGTTTTGCCAGAGCGCGGTTAACCGCGCTCTTTTTTGTTGCTAAAGGTAGCCGATAAAATAGACGACACAGCCTTTATAAAGCAGCTTTATGGTAAGCCGTCCCTCAGCCCAAGTTCCTCCTTTAGAAGCAGGCGATCGCCTAACCCGCCCGGAATTTCATCGGCGCTACGCCCAAATGCCCCATCTGAAAAAAGCTGAACTGATTGAGGGAAAAGTCTACATGCCCGCCGCCCTACGTTTTAGAAGTCACGGTCAACCTCATGGCAGGATCATAGGCTGGTTGTCTCTTTATGAAGCCGCTACCCCTTACGTATTGTTCGGCGACAACCCTACGGTACAGCTAGATTTAGACAATGAACCTCAACCCGATGCGGTTTTACTGATCCAGCCGGAGGCTGGTGGACAGGCGACTATTAGTTCAGATGACTATATTGTGGGTGCGCCGGAGCTGGTGATCGAGGTGGCCGCCAGCAGCGTGTCAATTGACTTGTACGAAAAGAAGCGGGCCTATCGTCGCAACGGCGTCAGGGAATACATTGTCTGGCAGGTGCTAGATCAGGTTTTAAGCTGGTTCGCCCTAGAAGAGGGAAACTATCAGCTCATAGAGGCTGACTCAGCGGGCATCATTCGCAGCCGTCAGTTTCCAGGGCTGTGGCTGGCGGTTGAAGATCTGCTAGCGGGCCAAATGCTACAGGTATTTTCAACCTTGCAGGCGGGGCTAGCAACTGCTGAGCACAAGCAGTTTGTAGAGCAGCTCAAAGCCGCCGCCAACCCAGAAAATTAGGAAATTTTAGCGACCTTTCCGGATAGGCGGCTGTTTTTTAGAAGAGTGGAATGGTAGATGCACCCTGATTGATAACCCCTGAGAGACCTGGAGGGATCTCGGGGGTTTTCTTTTGCGCCAGAGCATGGCCCAACGTGATAGGCTAGCCAAAATTAATGGCAGCGGTGGAGGAAACGGGTAATGGCAAAGATGCGGGTGGGCCTATTGTTTGGCGGCTGTTCCGGTGAGCATGAGGTGTCGATTCGCTCCGCTCAGGCGATCGCCAAAGCGCTCTCTACCGGGGCCAACACTGACAAATACGAAGTCCTGCCTGTTCATATCAGTAAAGAGGGTCGCTGGCTGATGGGCGAAGCCGCACAGCAGGTCTTAGCCGCAGGCACGCCGCTGCAGTTAGCGGACTCAGAGGCTCAAGCCAGTCCCCCTTCAGCCCCGTCAGAAACAGCCGCGCTCACCTCCAATCCACAATCTCCCCTCGATCGCCTCCCTGTCCTTAATCAGGTCGCCGCCGTCGATATTTGGTTTCCGATTCTGCACGGCCCTAACGGCGAAGACGGCACCCTCCAGGGACTGCTACAGCTGATGCAGGTGCCCTTTGTCGGCTCTGGGGTGCTGGGGTCAGCTGTGGGAATGGACAAGCTGGCGATGAAAACGGCTTTTGCCCAGGCCGGACTGCCGCAGGTAAAGTATGTGGCTGTGACCCGGGCTGAGGTCTGGTCAAATCCCTGTGTGTTTCCTAAGCTCTGCGATCGCATTGAAGCAGAACTGGGCTATCCCTGCTTCGTCAAACCGGCGAATTTGGGGTCTTCAGTGGGTATCTCTAAGGTGCGATCGCGCGATGAGCTAGAAAAAGCTCTCGACAGCGCCGCTAGCTACGATCGCCGCCTGATTGTGGAAGCGGGCGTGACGGCCCGCGAGGTGGAGTGTGCCGTTTTAGGCAATGACAATCCCAAAGCTTCGGTTGTGGGGGAAATCAGCTTTAACAGTGACTTTTACGACTACGAAACCAAGTACAGCGAAGGGCAGGCAGATTTAACTATTCCAGCAAATTTGCCAGATGAAGTGACTCGCCGGATTCAGGAAATGGCGCTGCAGGCGTTTCAGGCTGTAGACGCGGCAGGCATTTCACGGGTGGACTTTTTCTATGTGGAGGAGACTGGCGAGGTGTTAATCAATGAAATCAACACCATGCCCGGATTTACCGCCACCAGCATGTACCCGATGCTGTGGCAGACCAGCGGCGTTTCATTTCCGGATTTGGTAGATCGGCTGGTTCAATTGGGGTTAGAGCGAACCGCTAGCCATTGATGATGAACCGCAGGGGTTGAGTCTGGCTCAGTCTCCACTAAATGCGGAGACTGCCAAACTTCCACCCATATCATCCTTGCACGCTGCATTCTGGGGAATCATGACGCTGTTTCAAATCGATCGCTTTCATGTGGCCTATCCCGGTCAGTCTGACTGGGCGGTGGAAGATGTCTCCTTTTCCCTGGCACCGGGGGAGCGGTTGGGCCTAGTGGGCGAATCGGGCTGCGGCAAATCCACCCTGGGCCGGGCGGCTCTGCGGCTGATGCCGTCAGGAACGCGGATTGAAGGCAACGCCACTTTTGAGGACGAATCAATCCTCAGCTTTTCCCCCCAGCGGCTGCGACAGTTTCGCGGTGAAGCAGTTTCGCTGGTGTTCCAAGACCCGATGACCCGGCTAGATCCGCTGATGACGATTGGCGATCACTGCGTCGAAACCTTGCTCGCGCATCAGCCGCAGCTCTCTAAACAGGCGGCCAAAGAAAAAGCGATCGCTACCCTGGCAGCGGTCAATATTCCCCGCGATCGCTGGAGCCAGTATCCCCATGAGTTTAGCGGCGGTATGCGGCAGCGGGTAGCGATCGCGCTGGCGCTGCTGCTAGATCCCAAGCTGATTGTGGCGGACGAGCCTACCACCAGCCTGGATGTCACGGTTTCGGCCCAGATTTTGCGGGAGCTGACCCGCCTCTGCCAGGAACGCAACATGGCCCTGATCCTGATTTCCCATGACTTGGCGCTGGTAGCGGAATACTGCGATCGCGTAGCGGTGATGTACCGGGGCCAGCTGGTAGAACTCGGCCCGGTGCAGTCGGTGATGTATCAGCCCCAGCACGCTTACACCCAATCGCTTTTGGCGGCGGCGCAGCAGCTCCAAGTTGAGGGCGGGCAGCAGATTTCGGTAGCAGACCTGGCGGCCACCCCCCAGCCGTTGCTCAAAATTGAAAACTTGAAAAAGCACTATGTGCTGGAGCAAAACTTTATTTCGCGGCTGTTTTCTCAGAAAGCTAGCGCCGCTATTAAGGCGGTTGACGACGTGACGCTGTCGCTCTATGCCGGCGAGATTTTAGGGCTGGTGGGCGAATCGGGCTGTGGTAAAAGCACCCTGTCTCGCACCATTTTGCAGCTCATTCGTCCGACCGCTGGCAAAGTTGAGTTTGACGGCACTGACCTCACGGCCCTCTCCGGTTCGGCTCTGCTGCGGCAGCGGCGAGAAATCCAGATGATTTTTCAAGATCCCCACGCCTGCCTCAACCCAATGATGACGGTAGGACGCGGCATTGCCGATCCATTACTGATTCACGGTTTGGCGACCCCTGCCGCCGCTGCTAAGCAAGTTCATGCCATGCTAGAGCGGGTGGGGCTGACCCCAACTGAGGACTATTTTCGGCGTTATCCCGGCGATCTCTCTGGCGGGCAGCAGCAGCGAGTAGCGATCGCCCGTGCCCTGATTCTCCAGCCCAAACTGCTAATCTGCGATGAGCCAGTCAGTATGCTCGACGCCAGCGTTCAGGCTCAGGTGCTGGAGCTAATGCTGACGCTGAAAAAAGAATTCGATCTCACCTATCTCTTTATCACGCACGATCTTTGGGTGGCTCGCTATCTTTGCGATCGCATTGCCGTGATGCAAAAAGGCAAAATTGTTGAGCTTGGCCCCACCGAGTCCCTCTTCACCCAGCCCCAGCACCCCTATACCCAAACACTGCTGCAGGCCGCGCCGCTGCTGGCGAAGCAGGCTTCTTAAACGGTCTCATAAGCAATTGTTACTAGCAGGAAAATGGAATTTGCGGCAAAATAAAGACATAAAAAACATGTATGTTGTTTAAGTGGGGTCAGGGCTGGCCCTAGGAATAGGAGGTCATTTATGGTTGCAACTGCACCCCAGCTCAAGAAACGGCTAACAACTCAGATGGCTGAGATTGCCGCTGATACGACTACGCTGCGATCGCTCGACTGGGATCGCGATCGCTTTGATATCGAGTTCGGTCTGCAAAACGGCACCACCTACAACTCTTTCCTAATTCGCGGTGAGAAGGTTGCCCTAGTTGATACCTCCCACGCCAAGTTCCGCCAGCTTTACCTAGATCTGCTGCAGGAGCAGATTGACCCGGCGGAGATTGACTACTTGGTGATTAGCCACACCGAGCCGGATCACAGCGGCCTGGTTAAAGACGTATTGGCCTTAGCGCCTAACATTACGGTCGTCGGGGCTAAAGTGGCGATCGCTTTCCTCGAGGAACTGGTAAACCAGCCTTTTGAAAAAAAGGTGATTAAAAATGGCGATACCTTAGATTTGGGCAACGGCCACGTGCTGGAGTTTGTCAACGCGCCTAATCTGCACTGGCCCGATACCATCTTCACCTACGACCATAAAACCCAGGTGATGTACACCTGTGACGCCTTTGGCCTGCACTACTGCAGCGACGCCACCTACGACGAAGATTTAGAAAAAATCTCTCCCGACTTTCGCTTTTACTACGAGTGCCTCATGGCTCCCAATGCCCGCTCGGTGCTGTCCGCCATGAAGCGGATGGATGCCCTGGGTGAGGTTTCGACGATCGCCACGGGCCACGGGCCGCTGCTGCGCCACAACATTGAAGAACTCACCGGGCGCTATCGCCGCTGGAGTCAGGAAAAGGCCAAGTCTGAAACCACCGTTGGCGTCTTCTACACCTCAGACTATGGCTACAGCGATCGCCTTTCTCAGGCCCTGGCACGAGGCGTTACCAAAACCGGGGTAAACGTGGAAATGGTGGATATGCGATCGGCAGATCCCCATGATGTGCAGGAACTGGTCAGCCGCTCTCAGGCGCTGCTGGTGGGAATGCCGCCTTCTTCTGGCCCAGAGGCCAAAACGGCGCAAAAGACGCTCGGCATGATTTTGGCGGCGGTGAATAGCAAGCAGGCCGTTGGGCTGTTTGAATCCTATGGCGGTGATGACGAGCCGATTGACCCGCTGATGACCAAGTTCCAGGATTTGGAGCTAAAGGTAGTCTTTGAGCCGATTCGGGTTAAAGATACCCCGTCAGAAGCGACCTACCAGCTTTTAGATGAAACGGGAACCGACCTGGGCCAGGAGCTTAACCAGGCCAAGAAAATCAAGAAAATTAAGTCGCTTGATGCCGACTTGCAGAAAGCGCTAGGCCGTATTAGCAGCGGACTTTACATCATCACGGCTCAAAAGAGCGACGTTAAAGGTGCGATGCTGGCTTCCTGGGTGGCTCAGGCCAGCTTCAAGCCGCTGGGCTTTACCGTAGCGGTGGCTAAAGACCGGGCGATCGAGTCGCTGATGCAGGTGGGCGATCGCTTTGTGCTCAACGTGCTGGAAGAAAACAACTACAGCGACTTAATGAAGCACTTCCTTAAGCGCTTCCCCCCCGGAGCCGATCGCTTCCAGGGAGTTCGCACCCGTCCGGCAGAAAACGGCTCACCAATTCTGGCCGATGCCTTGGCCTACCTGGAGTGTGAGGTCGCTAGCCGCATGGAAATGAGCGATCACTGGCTGGTGTACTGCACCGTGCAAGACGGTAAGGTTTCAGACCCCGAAGCCATGACGGCCGTTCACCACCGCAAGGTTGGCAACTACTACTAAGACTATGACGACAACTTCTGACTCTCCGGCCCCAGCGTCACTGGAAAAGCCGCGTGACGTGCAGCTATTGGCGATCGCCCCGGATACCCTAGCCCTGCGATCGCGCAGTTGGAACCGTCTGCGCTTTGAGATTGAATACGCCTTGGAGCGGGGCACGACCGCTAATAGCTATTTGATTCGCGGTGACAAGCTGGCGCTAATTGACCCACCCGGCGAATCCTTCACTGAGCGCTTTTTGGCGGCGCTGAAGCAGCAAATTGATCTCTCTGAGCTAGACTACGTCATTCTGGGTCACGTCAACACCAATCGCCTAGAGACGCTAAAAGCGCTGCTAGAGCAAGCGCCCCAGGTAACTCTGGTTTGCTCTAATCCGGCAGCGATCGCCCTGCGAGAAGCCTTTGAGCAGCCCATCAACGTTCAGGTGATGAAGGGAGCGCCGGACGAACAGCTCGATCTAGGGCAGGGGCATCAGCTCCAGTTTCTGCCGGTGCCTACTCCCCGCTGGCCGGACGGCTTGTGGACGTATGACACCTACAGTCAGGTGCTCTACACCGACAAGTTCTTCGGTGCTCACGTCTGTGATGAACTGGTCTATGACCTGGGTTGGCAGGCGCTGCTGGAGGATCGACGCTACTACTTTGACTGTCTGATGGCCCCCAGCGCTCGTCAGGTACTCACCGCCCTAGAAAAGCTAGACGATCTGCCGAGGGTCTATCTCTACGCCCCCGGACACGGGCCGCTAGTGCTCTACGGCCAAAATGAGCTGACCCAGCTCTACCGCCAGCGCAGCCAGGAGCAGCAGGCTCAGACTCTCTCAGTCACGCTGATTTACGCTTCGGCCTATGGCAATACGGCCACCATTGCGCAGGCGATCGCCAGAGGCGTGACTAAAGCAGGGGTTTCTGTAGAGTCTATCAATGCTGAAGTGGCTGAGACGGAAGAAATTCGAGCCGCGATTGAAAAATCGGCTGGCTTTTTGATCGGCTCGCCCACCCTGGGCGGTCACGCGCCGACGCAAATTCAAACGGCGCTGGGAACGATTTTGGCCGCCGCTTCTAAGACTCAGCTAGCAGGGGTCTTTGGTTCCTTTGGCTGGAGCGGCGAAGCGATTGATCTACTCGAAAATAAGCTGAAGGATGCGGGCTATAGCTTTGGCTTTGAGCCAATTCGGGTCAAGTTTAAGCCTACCGATGTGACGCTGAAGTACTGCGAAGAGGCGGGCACTGACTTTGCCCAAGCTCTGAAGAAGGCCAAGCGACCTAAGGCCACTCGTACTCCAGCCTCGGCGGTAGAGCAGGCAGTGGGACGGCTTGTGGGGTCGCTGTGTATCGTCACCGCCAAACAGGGGGATGTGGCCAGTGCCATGCTAGCGTCTTGGGTGGCCCAGGCCACCTTTACCCCGCCCGGCTTTACGGTGGCGGTTGCCAAAGATCGGGCGATTGAAGCGCTGATGTATCCGGGCAGCCCCTTTGTCCTGAATATTCTGGCTGAAGGGCAGCATTTAGGCCCGATGAAGCATTTCCTCAAGCCTTTTGGCCCCGGAGAGGATCGTTTTGCTCACATAGAAACCGAAACGGCTGAAAATGGCTCACCCGTACTCAAAGAGGCGATCGCCTATCTGGAGTGCGAGGTCAGCAGCCGGATGGAATGTGGCGATCACTGGGTTGTCTATGCCACTGTCACCAGCGGTGAACTGCTGCAGCCAGAGGTGAAAACCGCCGTTCACCACCGCAAATCGGGCACTCATTACTAAGGAGCATTGCTGAGGCTTTATTGCGGTCACTGGTGAAGGCTAAACTAAATATGCTACGTGTAGGGATACTGGCTTATTTGAGGATGGTTGCGGGGTGCCTGCCAGCACCTTTGTGTTTTAGGCATTTGGCCTAAGGAGCTGCTTCCCTCTGCCTCATGCCAGATTTAAATACTGGACTTATAAATCCTTGATATTGCCCATCCATGCCAGTTGTCCCCTATCGGCCTGATCTTTTTCAAAACTGCGAAGAGATACACCACTTTCTACAGGACTGCCAAGAAAAAGCAGTCCGCGATCGCTGCGCCAAAATTGCCAGTTTCTCCTTAGAGATTGAGCCATTAGATCCCATCGATTTACTTTCTGGGCTAGCCGAGAGCACGACGGTTCACTTTTACTACGAAGCCCCAACCCAGCAGCGAGCCGTTGTCGCTTGGGAAAGCGCTACGGCCTATCAGAGCAGCGGTTCTCAGCGCTTCCAGCAGGTGCGGCAGTTCATTAAAACTCAGCTCAGCCACATTGTTCGCTATCGTCCTCTACTTGCTAAGTCGGCTGAGCCGCGTTTTTTTTGTCGCTTTACTTTTTTTGAACAGGCTAGCGGGGCTTTCCCCGCCGCCAGCGCTTTTCTGCCACGGTTTCAGCTAGTGCGCCAGCAGCAGCGCTTCAGCCTCAGCTTGAACTTACCGATTACGGCCCAATGCAGTCTAGACAAGGTTATGCGAGAGATCCAGACTTGTCTGACCCGGCTGGAAACCTGTCGGATGCTGGCAACCTCGCTGCAGACGGCTCGGACTTTAGTACCCGCCTGTGGGGCTGCGCCGCAGCAATCCTTAAGACACAGCCGCTATCTAACCTCGTTTCGTAGCGGCGTCACCCACGTTTTAACCCAGATTCAGCAGCAGCAGATGCGTAAGGTGGTGCTGGCCCATGCGCTAGATGTCGAAACGTCAATTCGATTTTGGCTCCCGGCTTCTTTAGCAAATCTGCGACAGTGCTATCCAGACTGCTATATTTTCTCCACCAGTAATGGCCGGGGACAGACCTTTTTGGGCGCTAGCCCTGAGCGACTCATCAGCATTAGTCGCGGCCAACTGCTGACCGATGCCCTAGCTGGCTCGGCTCCTAGGGGCCAAACTGAACGACAAGATACCGCGATCGCCCAGCGCCTCCGCCACAGCCGCAAAGAGCGCTATGAGCATCAGGTGGTGGTCGATTTTATCGGTCAGCGCTTACGCCAGCTAGGACTCCAGCCTCAACACAGCCACACCCCAAATCTGCTGCGGCTCTCTAATATTCAGCACTTACACACGCCCATTTGCGCTCAGCTCAGCCCTGAGCATCACCCGCTGAAAATTTTAGAAGTGCTACATCCAACGCCAGCCGTAGCCGGATTTCCCAGCGAAACGGCCTGTGATTTAATTCAGCAGCATGAAAGTTTTGAGCGATCGCTCTATGCAGCGCCGCTGGGCTGGGTGGACGCTAACGGCGACAGCGAGTTCATTGTCGGTATTCGCTCAGCGTTGATCAATCAAAATCAGGCGCGGCTCTATGCCGGGGCAGGCATTGTCGCTGGCTCCAATCCAGACAAAGAAGTAGCCGAAATTCAGCTTAAACTGCAGGCGCTGCTGAAGGCGCTAGCAGTGGAATAGGGAACGGTATGGGGTTGGATTTTCGCAATTGCAATGCGCTTTGGGCCTCAGTCTTAGTTGAAACCTGGGTGCGCCTGGGCCTGAAGACGGCTGTCATCTGTCCCGGTTCTCGCTCTACGCCGCTGACGGTGGCGATCGCCCGGCAGCCTCAAGTTGACGCCATTCCGGTTTTAGACGAGCGCTCGGCGGCTTTCTTCGCCCTGGGGGTAGCTAAGCGATCGCACTGCCCGGTAGTGCTCATTTGCACGTCGGGGACAGCCGGGGCTAATTTCTATCCGGCGGTGATTGAGGCGAGTGAAAGCCGCGTGCCGCTGATTGTGCTCACTGCCGATCGCCCACCAGAGCTGAGAGACTGTGCCTCTGGGCAAACCGTTGATCAGCAAAAGCTCTATGGCCGCTTTCCTAACTGGTATGCTGAGCTGGCCCTGCCCGCCCTCACTCTGGATAGCCTCCGCTATGCCCGTCAGATGGCAGTTCAAGCCTGGCAGCGATCGCAGTTTCCCCTTGGCGGCCCGGTTCACCTCAACTGCCCTTTTCGCGATCCGCTAGCTCCCCTAGCTGAGCCGGAGGCTGAAGCCTTCGCCGACGGCTTTGACTCGACCCGTTTTTTCGCCCATTTGGGTTCACCTGCAGCAGCCCTCAGGGTCGAGCCATCCTTCAACATCGATCAAACGCTTTTAGAGCAGTGGCAAACCTGCGATCGCGGTTTAATCATTGCGGGTCCTGCCCAGCCGCTTTGGCCCCAAGCCTACTGCCAAGCGGTAGCTCAGATTGCTCAAACCCTGGGCTGGCCTATTCTAGCTGAAGGCTTGTCTCCGCTGCGCAATCAGGCCCGCCTCAACCCGCAGCTAATCACGGCCTACGATGCTATTTTGCGTCAGCTGCCCTGGGCCGAGCGGCTCGTGCCTGAGCAGGTGATTCAGCTTGGCCCCCTGCCTACGAGCAAAGTCCTGCGCCAGTGGCTGCAGTGCCATGAGCCGCTGTGCTGGCAGGTGGAGGCGGGCGATCGCAATCTCGATCCGCTGCACCAGCGCACTCGCACTTTACCTATGTCGGTGGAGCAACTGGCCCAGGCGTTAGCTCACCCGCCCTCTCTGCCTCCTGCCTATTGGAAAGACTGGGCTGAGTGTGATCGCCAGGTTTGGCAGCGTTTGGCAACGGAACTGCGGGCAATTGAGCCACTCTTTGAGGGCAAAGTGACCTGGATGCTGTCCCGGCACCTACCGGAGCAAACACCGCTGATCATTGCTAACAGTATGCCAGTGCGGGATGTGGAATATTTTTGGCAACCGGGCGATCGCCAGATTCAGCCCTTTTTCAACCGGGGGGCCAACGGCATTGACGGTACGCTCTCCACGGCGCTTGGCGTTGCGCATCAGTCGCGTCCCAGTGTTTTACTCACGGGCGATTTAGCTCTCCTGCACGACACCAACGGCTTTCTCAGCCTGCCGCAGTTTCAGGGACATCTCACAATTGTGATGATTAACAATAACGGCGGTGGCATTTTTGAAATGCTGCCAATTTCGCAGTTTGAGCCACCGTTTGAGCAATTCTTCGCCATGCCGCAGCAGGTAAATTTTCAGCAGCTGAGTGCCGCCTATGGCATCATCTATGAGCGCGTGACTACCTGGGAGAGACTGCAGCAGGCCATCAGTACCCTACCCGCTACCGGAATTAGGCTGCTGGAGATTTCTGGGGATCGCAAACGTGATACGCTGTGGCGACAACAGTTGCTCGACGGGTGCGGGCTTGACCCCGATTTTTCCGGCAGCCGTCCTCCCCAATGACCTAAAGGCGGCTCAGAACTTGATTTAAATCCATCGCTCACTCTACTTAGGACTACTGAATATACATGCCTGCTAGCGATCGCCCCAGCGATGTGACCCTGACGCCCGATGTTCTGCAGCGGGTAGAAGAAGGAATCGAGGCCGGACGGAGTGAACTGGTGCGCTGGTCGGTGCGAGAGGCGTTTGAGCAGTTTGAGCAGCGGGCGGCAGGGGGCTGCGATCGCCGCGCTGCGGGTGAACTGCGGCGCTGGGTAATGCGCACTTTTGTGCTGACGCTGTTTCAGGTTGAGGTGAAGAATATCGAGGCGGTGCCCCGGCAGCCAGCGATTCTAGCGGCCAATCATCTCGGCCATCTCGATCCGTTTTTGCTGCTAGCCAAACTACCGCCAGACCCCTACTTTTACATCCTGGGGGATGCCCGCACCCTCTATAACAAGTGGTGGAAGCGCTGGGTGCTGAGCTGGGCCGGCGGCGTGATTCCCCTCGATCGCTGGTGGAAAGAAGAGATTGCTGTGGTTGAGGCGGCTGAAGCGGGCCGCGAAGACTTAGCCGACATGGCGGAGGCGATAGAACAGGAGGTGCCTTCCGGGGGAGAGGTGCGATCGCTGCGGCAAATCGATCGGACGGTGGAGACTGTCCTGACCGATGGCGATGGTATCCTGCTGTTTCCCGAAGGTCGCCTAGGCAGTCAGGAAGGCAAGCTCTATCCGCTGAAGCGGGGCACCGTTCTCTACGCCCTGCGCAACGGCGTCCCCATTGTGCCTGTGGCTATCACGGGTACTCAGGATCTCTACCTGCGCAAAACGCTGACAATTCGCTTTGGCGAACCGCTGGAGTTTGAAAAACGCGATCGCCTCAAACGCCTAGAAATTGACGCCGCTTTAGAAAGGCTAGAGCAGGCCATGCGCCAGCTCCTACCGGCTGACTACAGCGAACCCCCAGGGCCGAAGCTGTTTCGCCACGTACTCAATCACCTGTTTTGGTAGCCGAAAATAGCTGCTCCATTCCCTGACTCACCTGAGTATGGGAACTGCCGCGAAATAGCCATAGCGTTGTTTCCCAACAGAAAAACGAGACGCCGCGAAACCCGGCCTTCCTGACAATTTCAACTTCCTGCTGAATTTGTTCCATAGGTTTTGCTGTCAGAAAAGGCCCGGTATACAGGCCAATACTAAGGGGTATAGCCTGACTCAGGCGGCGCAGTGGCCCCCGATACAGCTCCGCTTCAAAGTTGTTGAGATCGTCCCGGTATACCTGCACAATGACTTCATCCAGTAGGTTCATTTCTACCCAGCGCGACCAGTCTTGCAGGTAGCGATCGTAGGCAAACG
Source organism: Sphaerothrix gracilis Ecp01 (assembly GCF_030405905.1). NCBI lineage: Bacteria > Bacillati > Cyanobacteriota > Cyanophyceae > Nodosilineales > Nodosilineaceae > Sphaerothrix > Sphaerothrix gracilis. The sequence continues at coordinate 260,615 of NZ_JASATW010000001.1, read as the reverse complement.
CGGGCGCATTGGGCGAGAGGGACACAATCACTTCCGGTCGCACTGCCTTAACCGCCGTGGTAATTTTTGCCATAAACTGGGTAATTCTCTCGGCACGCCATTGCATCCATTCCGGATCGGCTGGATTACTGGGAGGGGCAACGCCGCCATGCTCCTGGCGATATTGCTCGATCGTATAGGGGTCATAGCCAAATTCGATGGGTAAGCCGAAGTGATCGTCAAGCTGAATCCCATCTACCGGATAGCGCTGCACCACCTCCACGATCAGATCAGTCAGAAACTGCTGCACTTCTGGATGAAAGGGATTGAGCCAGCCCTGATCTGCTCCAACCATCTCGCGTTTCAGCGTACGCAGCGGATTCAGCCAGCCAGGACTGACTGCAGGCGGAGCCTGAGTATGCTGTACTCGCTCGCCGTTCGCCATTGTGGTGAGCCAGTCAGGATGCTGACGAGCGATCGCCGAATTAACAGGCATCATCAGCCCGTACTCAAACCAGGGAATCAGGCGAATATGTTGACGGTGTGCCTGATGCACCAGCCCGGCCAGGGTATCTTGAAACGGTAGGGGTAAAGAGGTCAGGCGATCGCGCCGCACCCCGCCTGCCTGTTTGGCCACAGCACTGGGATGTAGAGTATAACCCCGGTTCCAAACTGCTGGATACAGCGTATTGAGATGATGCTGGGCTAAGTGGGCGATCGCCTCGTCTAAATGAGCGCTGTAATAGTTGAGAGCTGCGCCGTAGTTAGTGAGCCAAACCCCTCGCAGCTCTGTAAAAGCGGGTCTGCTTTGATGGACGACCGGAGCCTGCCACAGCAATAGTGCCACTCCCCAAGCCAAAATTGCCAGTCCTAACCATCGCAGCCGCTTACTACCGAAAAGGTGCTTCATCATGGGAGGGTTTCCCGACTAGCCTACTTCTTGGCAATAGATACAGCCTCTAACGAACGGATTTCGTACAGCCTTTAACCAGTCTGAGATTGGGGTAAGCACAGCGCCCCCATACAGACTTACGAGACGCAAAATTGATTTACCGCCTTGCTTCGCGGCTCGCTAATGAGTGATTCAAGAACGCGCCTAGCAGATAGCCTAGGGTACACAACAGCACGCCGTAGACGTTGATCCCCAAGTCCACCGCATACTTGCCTGACCCCATCGCCATCCAGGTGGGAAAAATTTGGGTGCTGAAGGCATTCTCTAGAACTCGCAATACGCCAAAAATCAGTCCGGGCCAAAAAGCCAGGTGAAAGCTCAGGCTGCTGGCTTGACGAATAAAGGACAGTAGAAAAATCGGTGCTAGTCCCATGACCATCGTGCCGCTGATCGTCGTCGCCAAGATGATGGCAGGCCCGACGCGATCGCCTAGATAGATACTCAGCAGGGGTAGATTGCCCAGCAGCGCGATCGCCACAATCCACCAGCGGCCAATGTAGGCCTGCATTTCGGTTGGTTTGTCTTTGCGGTTTGACCAGTCCCGCGCCCCTAGCTTGGCAACGCTAGAAAAGGTAGAATCCAAAGTCGAGCCAGCACTGGTCAGCATGATGGCGTTAAACACCAGTAGCATTGGCAGGCCAAACAAAGCGGGCACTGCTAAGGTTGCGTTTCCCTCAATCCCGTTGGCTCTGGCATAAAGACCGACTGAGCTGAAGAGAAAGATAAATCCACCGCTGATAATCCCGGCGATAATAAAGCCCTTTAGCATAACGCGAGGTGAAGTGATGAAGGCCCGATCGGTCATCACCGGATCATGGAAGGGATAGCTAAAAATTTGGACAAAGGCCAGCCCGCAGAAGGTTAGACCTGCTAACCGCGTCTCTGGTTCCACCACGGGCAGGCCCTGAGTCATCAGCCCCGGCCCCAGCACCACTAAGATTACTACCAGCAGCACTGCTGCCAGCAGCATTTGCGCCCCGTCTGTGAGCAGACTGCTGCGTAGTCCCCCCAGCAGACTGTAGTAGACGGTGAAAGCGGTGACTAAAAGGGCCGCAATCCAATAGCCTAAACTGCCCTCCGGGCCGAAATAGAGGGAGAAGACTTTGGTATTGGACCAGACCTCATTGAGCAAGCGAATGGCGATCGCTAGCAGGAACAACCGCGCACAAATTTTGCCGTATTTGCTGACTAAGAATTCAGGAATCGACTGGTGCCCGCCCCGCACCCGGATAAAATAGAGCGCGATCGCCGCTGTAACAAAGCTGAGATAGTAGATGGCGTAGCCGATGCCGCCCGTAATACCAAAGGCGTTACCCAGGCTAGCAGCGTTGTCAATTGACTTAGCAAAAATCCAGGAAATGGCAGCGCTGGCTACTAACAGCCATAGCCCCGGAGCCTGTCCCTGCCGGGATTGTCCCTGAAAAAATTCTGAAGCGGAAACCTTATCGGGAGTAGTCGCCTGCACAATGCGGTAGATAAAAAAGCCGTATCCGGCCAGCAGCGCCCAAGTGAGGGTAATGGTGAACATGCAATGCCTCGTTACAGTCTTCTCAGATTTCTCTGAGTATTCAAGATTTAACCAGAAAACCCCTGAGGCAAAAATGAGTTTTTAATTAGAATCTAGCTTTAAGACGCGCCTGCCTTCTTAGAAAACAGCACCAAAACCGTCTTGAGGATCAGCTTGACGTCGTACATCAGACTCCAGTTTTCCTGATAGCGCAGGTCGAGGCGAATTACATCCTCAAACTTTTTGACCGTTGATCTGCCGTTGACCTGCCACTCCCCTGTCATTCCCGGCTTCACGTCCAACCGCTGCCACTCTGGCACTTCATAATGCTCGATCTCATCCGGGGTGGGTGGGCGAGTACCTACCAGGCTCATCTCCCCCTTAAGCACGTTCCAAAACTGCGGTAGCTCATCCAGGCTGGTTTTGCGCAGAAAGCGACCGACTTTAGTGACGCGCGGATCATTCTCGTTTTTGAACAGCGGCCCTTCTACCTGATTTTGGACTCGGTGTTTAAGGGCCTCGGCATCCGTCACCATTGAGCGAAATTTCCAGATGCGGAACCGCTTGCCCATCCAGGAACAGCGCACCTGACCGAAGAGAACCGGGCCATTGCTGTCTAGCTTGATGGCGATCGCAATCGGCACAAACAGAATGCTGGTAATGCTTAGACCGACCAGAGCGCCGACAATGTCCATCATTCGCTTGGCCCGCGAATTCACTGAGGGATGCGCCGCTAATAGCTGGCAGTGGGCTGCGACTGGGACAGTTGCAGGCGAAGCTGAGACACTATTTTCGATCGTAAAGATTTGGTTTAAATCTGTGACCGATAAGGCCATCATCACCTGAGCCGAAACATCCCGCAAAATCAGTTCGCTGTTGCGGGTTTGACACAGCCGCCGACAAATCACTAGCGCCCCGATACCGCTGCTGTCAATAAAAGTCGTTTCGCTCAGATCCAAAACCATACAGTTGGTCTGAGGGTATTGTTCATGCAGCGTTTGAAACCATTTTTTGAAAGCGGCTGCTTTGAGTACCGTAAAGGAGATTGGCAGCCGGATAATGCACGCTGACCCCTGGACTTCAAGCTGATAGTCCGCTGGGTTGGTTACATGAGTCATTGGCCTATTGAAGATAAATTAAGACAGCTTAGCCGGATAGTTCAGAGATTTAGAGAACGCTAGAGAAATAGTCTATGTAATTTTACGGGCTGTTTCTAAAGTGCATTGAATCAGATTCGTCTGCCTGAAAGATGCCGTATCTTTACCTAAGTTTCACCGATGGTCAAAATTTTAGGTAAGGAATGGCTGCCTCACCGGAGAACCTGAATCAGCCAGTTTGTCCAGCCCTAGTTTTCCCGCTTGATGGCGCTTTCATGCCAATGGCTCAGTAAAGTATCAGAAAGCAGCGTTAGGCCCACGAAAATCAGGACACCCAGCACCGTTGTCATTAGCAGGGCCGCAAACATCCGTGGGATCTGCAGGTTATAGCTTGACATCAGAATTTGATAGGCAATCCCCGAGCGGGCACCGCCCGTCCCCGCCACAAACTCAGCCACGACAGCGCCAATGAGCGCCAACCCGCCGCTGATGCGCAAGCCCCCCAGAAAATAGGGCATAGCGCTAGGCAGGCGCAGGTACCGTAGGGTTTGCCAGCGATTGGCTCCATACAGTTGAAATAGGTTCTGCAGGGCGTGATCGGCGCTGTTAAGACCCAAGGTGGTATTGGACACAATTGGGAAAAAGGCTACGATCCAGGCGCAGACCACCAGCGCTGCAAATGTATTGTTCTTAAACCAGATGATAATGATGGGGGCGATCGCCACGATTGGCGTCGTCTGTAGAATCACCGCATAGGGAAACAGGCTGCGCTCAATCCATTTGCTCTGGGTAAATAAAACTGCCATTCCCAGTCCTGACACCACTGCGGCGGCAAAGGCCATCAGCGTAATTTGCACCGTCACCAGCAGCGAGGGAAACAGATCGGGCCATTCCTGAAACAGAGTTTGCAGCACCAGCAGCGGCCCCGGTAGCAGGTAGGGCGGAATCTGCAGCAGCCGTACCAAAATTTCCCAGCCCAGCAGCACGCAAAAGCCTACAATCAGGGGCGCAATCACCTCGGCTGAAAAAGTTTTCTTGAGCCAAGATGGCTGGGGTGGGGGGACAATAAGCGATCGCGGCTTTTCAATTTGCTCAGATTTAGACGACTCCAGTTTCACGCTGGCGTAACTCCTTTGGCACTATTGCACTGGTTCTACTCTGCCCTGAGTTGATTAGAACTATCTGTACCAGGTAAACGGTTCGTCAACCTAGAAACCTTCGTCTCTAGCCTAAAGCAAAGCGTAACTCGCAGCTCTACTAGAGCTAGATGAGCGCTAGCCAAGCCCGCAGCACTTCAGCTACGCTCCAGGCTTGAGCCGGACAGCCGCGCGGAGCAAAAGGAGCATCGCCGTCAAAAATTTCGCTGATGTTGCCGATGCCGTGATCGTAGAGGTGATGCGCGATGGGAGCAAGGAAAGTCAGGGCCTGCTGGCGATCGCCATAGACCTGATAGTGGGCCAGCGCAAACGGGCCGAGCAGCCAGCCCCAAACGGTTCCCTGGTGATAAGCTCCATCTCGCTGCCAGCGATCGCCGCCGTAGTGCCCCTGATAGTCAGGGTGGCTAGGGGCTAGCGATCGCAGACCGTAAGAGGTCAGCAGAGTGCGGCCGCAGCAATCGACGACCTGCTTTTGCTGAGCGGTTGTCAGCAGGGACGGTGCTCTGCGTCCCGCCGCCAGCGGTAGGGAAACCGCAAAAATTTGATTGGGGCGCAGGCTGACATCGGCTCCGGTAGGGCTGTCAATCAGGTCGTAGCAGTAGCCCGCCTTAGCATTCCAGAAGCGGCTGAACTGGGTTTGGGTGCGCTGGGCGATCGCCTCGTAGTCTTGGCCGGGCTTACCTAACTGGCGGGCAAACTGCACCATCGTTTGCAAGGCGCTGTACCAGAGAGCGTTGATTTCAACTGGCTTGCCCATACGGGGCGTGACTACCCAGTCGTCTACCTTGGCGTCCATCCAGGTAAGCTGAACGTCGGCTTCTCCGGCGTAAAGCAGACCGTCAGTATCTAGGTGAATGCCATAGCGGGTACCGCGACGGTGCCAGTCTATGATGTCCGCTAGTACGGGAAATAAAGCTGCTAACAACTGCTCATCGGCTGTTGCTTCGTAATAGAGCCGCACCGCCTCAAAGTACCAGAGCGTAGCATCTACCGTGTTGTATTCGGGCGTTTCTCCCACATCGGGAAAGCGATTGGGTAACATGCCCTGATCCACGTAGCGGGCAAACGTGCGTAGAATTGCCGCTGCGACCTCTGCGCGTCCGGTCGTCAAAGTCAGCCCCGGCAGGCTAATCATCGTATCGCGGCCCCAGTCACCAAACCAGGGATAGCCAGCAATCAGGCTTTTACCTTCACCAGGGCGACCTGTGGCCCGATCGACAATGAACTGATCGGCAGCCAATACGAGCTGGTTGATCCAGGCGGGAGCCTGAGCCGCTTTGGCAGAGCTGGCCTGCCAGCGATCGCGCAGACTCTGCTCATAGGCGCGGCGCTGGTCTAGGACGGCTTGGGCGTTGCGGTCAGCCTCGGCCTCAGTGCTGACGATCAGGGTGACAGAGTCGTTGGGCTGCAGGACGATTTCAGCCGTTGCCGCCTGTAGATGATCCTCTTGGTCACGTAGCCCACGGTAGTGCTCTAGGGCTAAATCAAAGCCATAGTGCCACTGGTGAACAGGCTGGAGGTCGGCCTTGTCGCTGAGTAAATAAAACGGCGTAGCTTTGGGAAATGCCTGTACCTTCAGGCCGTGGGCTACCGGAGCGATCGCCATCTGCCAGTCCTGAGCCTGAGTATCGCTGTGGTAGTCGCGGTAGTTGACGAAGACTTTGAGCAATAGGGTCAGGGGCTGAGAGGCGCGGCGCAGGGTATAGCGAATGTAGGTTGTATTGCTTCCCTGGGGCATCCAGACTTGCTTTTGCAGCAGCGCGTCACCGCAGGCAAAGTTCCAGACTGGCAGGGTACCGTCGAGGTGAAAGCTTTCAATCTGGCGATCGCCGCGTGGATTGCAGCTACCATCGGCCCAGCCATTGACGGATAGGGGATAAACCTGGCCCTGGTAGAGGGCTGTTTCGTCAGCCTTGGCAACTAGCAAGGTCCGGCCCAAAGGGGGATTGAGGGCCGCGACCAAAAGTCCGTGGTATCGCCGGGTCAGGAGTCCTGCCACTGTACCGGCTGCATAGCCACCAATGCCGTTGGTGACTAGCCACTCGCGCTGAGCCGCGATCGCTAAGTGACGGCACGTTTCCCGACCTAATTCAATCGTCATAGCCCATATTCTAACGACCGCCGCCAGAATCTAGGCGTCCGGGCTTACTATTATTGGGGGGTCGGTAGGCCGTCTTGCTACGAACTCGATTGCGGCGGCGACTGCGGATGCTCTGAGTAGAGTAAGCCATAGGTAGATTTCTGAGAAAATAAGGGGGACTGAATTTGCTGACAGGTTTTGATTCAAGTGGGTTCAGTCATTTTCCGGATATTTTGCCCCTCATTCTATGAGCACTGATTGGCTACAGATTGAAGCTGTCGTCACCGCCGGACACCGGGTTGCTTCCGGCACGGCCAGCAACAGTCCCTATCCCCAGGGCACTATTGCCATGCAAACCCCTGCTTTTCAAGCGCGAGGACTGGATTTGAGCGGTTACTATCCGGCAACGCTCAACTTGGCGATCGCTCCCTATCACTTTGCCCTCAAGTCTCCGGCCTACCAGTTTCCCCACCTTCATTGGACTGACCTCTGCCCGCCGGAGACCTTTTCTTTCTGCGACTGTCAGCTTGTTTTTCAGGGAAAAACTTACAGCGGTCTGGTTTACTATCCCCATCCTGAAACCAAGGTGCGGCATTTTCAATCTGATACTCTGGTGGAGGTTTTAGCGCCGCAGATTCTGGGGATTACCTATGGTCATCAGGTGCAAATTCGCTTCGCGGCTGAGCAAGTTGAGCTAACTCGGTCCGATGCTCTGAGTTCTGGGGATTAGCGTCAGGCGATCGCTTATGACTGGGCAAATTAAGGATAGTTACTAGTGCCAGCCCATGCCTGTGAAGCCTATTTTGCAGGGGCGGCTTTATCGCCTCAACCGTCAGCCCTATGCCAACCTGATTTGGCCTCTGGTGCAGGTCAAACAGCTATTCCAGCTTGCTTACAGCCTGCTGCTAGGCATCATGTGGGACGAGCTAACTAAGCGCCGCAGCTATACCGATACGGCTACAAGTCTGCTGCTTTTGCTGATTTTCGGCGTTTTGTCGCTGCTGTCCTACTATGCGCGGGACTACGACCACTGGATTTTTGTCCTCTTTGGTCTGCTTTGGTGGTTTGATGTCGGCTTTGCTAAACAGCAGTATTTTGCGGAGCAATCCTACCAGCAGGTAGCTGTGAAAGCCGACGAGGATGACCTAGAGATAGCCGTTCGCAATCAGAGTCAGCTTTTATACCAAGAGTCTTTCCGGCGATCGCAGGCGAATTACATTTTGATTGAGCGGGTTGAGGTACGCGGCGGCGCGTTTAAGGAGGCGCTGACCCATACCTGGCGCGGCAAAATTGTGCTGCGCGATCGCTCTCAGTATTTGGTATTTGAAAAACGCTCGGTGATGACGGCACTCAAGGCTGCCCGCAAGCTGCAGCGTCACCTGCAGGATATTCCCATTATCTTCGCCTGCAGCCAGGGCTTAGAAAGCAAAGCGGCAGAACTGCTGCCCATCAGTGCGCTTGCAGTTCAATCAGCCGCAGTGAGTACAATTCATCTCAGGCAGCAGGCCCAGCAGTGGCATCTCTTTTCCCGCTGGAACTTGGGCAGTTCTGGGCGCATGATTAAAGACGCGCTGCAGCAGTCGGGTTTTTTGCTGTTTGTGGTGTTGACTACTAAATTTATGGCTGTGACAGGGGAACTGCTGCATCAGCTCCTGTGGCAAAATACCTCAATTATTTATTTGCCTTCTCTCATCGGCCTCAGTCCGGAATGGTGGGACTGGCTGGAAGTGGCGATCGCCTTCGGCCTTGTGCTTTGGAAAGGGTTAGAAATTAGTCAGGAGGAACATCTCTATATCGATGCTAAACAGCTCACCTTCTGCCTCAACCGCCGCCACATAGCCCAGCTCAACACGGCCAAGATTGAGACGCTCTTGTACCTGCGATCGCCCGAACCGATGCTGCTGATTGCTGACCGTAACCAGGCGATCGAAATTACTGGACTCCAAACCGAAGCCGAGTTTCAAGCCTTGCTGCTGCATCTAGAAAAAATCATTCGCCCGCTGCAGTCAGGAAAAATAGAAGCGGATAAAAAAATTCCCGATCAAAGGAACACCGTTTAAGTGGAAATTGTAGTGGGGCACACAGCTAAAATAGAGCATTAAGTAGGGTGCTGTATAGCCCGAAGGGCATAGCAGAAAAGCGCAGCGTAACGCACCGGATTTAAGGGTTTTAGCCTATTGATAATTTGCACCATTTTAGGGGTGTCATTTCACTACAACCTATTTATCTTTGAGCGCTTCTTTAATAATTGCGCTTAGATTTTTGCCCAGTTCCTCTTCAGCAGAGGGCCTTTTCTTTGGCTTACTAAACAGCCACTCTGGCAGAGGCAGACCGCTCGGCTTGCCAGTTTTCTCGGCACCGCCCAGCATCTCAACAGACCAGACAAACAAGACAAATGCAATAATGCCTGCTGCAATAGGTTCGAACATCGCTATCTCAGTGTATAAAATGTATGTTCTTGACTTAATTCAGAGGAACACAGCCTAATTCCTGAAAGTTAACCGTTTCTTTTTCAAACTGGCCAAGTTTTGGACTTCAGATGTAATTAGGTTGGAGCGATTGACTCAACAACGTAGAAGCCAGCCGCAACCTTTCATACAGCCATCCCTGACAAATGCTGTGTCCGAATATAGCAAAGCTCACCGCTGGCGATTCTCTGTTAACAATTAATTAAGTTTTCTCAAGCCTGCTGACGCCGCGTAGATTGAAACCAATAGGTTAATCGCTACCTCTACCAAGGCTCTCAGTCTGCCGCTGTCCCAATTTTGCCTGATTAAGTAGCCCTGTGCGATCGCTCAAATCCTGGGTAGGCTAGAACTACAGGCCAGGGAGCGAAGCCACAATGAGCGCCGATGAAGTTTTTAGTAAAGCCAATTATCTGCTGCGAAAGAAAAGATATGCCCAGTGGCATCGGCTCCAGAGCAAGCTGCAAATTTTGCGATCGCAGGTAGGATTTACTGAATCGGCCTGCTCTCGCCCCAAAGCCTGCCTCGGCTGCCTCAACTATCATGGCCTCAGCTACGGCAGCAGCAAAGATACCCGTCATTTACTGGTGTGCGCCATTCATCCCTACGGCTGGCAGGCTCCGTCCCCCTGCCCAGACAAGCAAATTCATAAGCCAACCGGCATTCCAGATTAAACCAGCCTTAAATTGCATCAAACTCTCGTCGTCTACGATACTGCCGTTACTTGAGAAGCATCTTATTTAAAGAAACAAGGTTTCTTTGAAAATAAGGACGCGCTATCTCATGACGTTTACGGTAGATACTCAGTCAGTCGATCGCTCCCAGGCTGGCGAAGATTATCCGCTGAGCGCTGTCCCAGCCACAGCGCGCAAGCCTGTTTGGTCACTGGCTCTGCTGTTGATGGGCTTTGCCCTCACCTCCACTACGTTGTTTGCCGGGGGCGCGATTGGCCCTGCCTTTAGCTTTTCTACGATGCTGGGCGTCATCCTGCTGGGCAATGCCATTTTGGGTATTTATTGCGCGGCCTTGGGTTACATTGCGGCTAAAAGCGGCTTGACTACCGTTTTAATGGCTCGATTCAGCTTTGGCAATGTTGGTTCTCGCTGGGTGGACTTTATTATGGGGTTCACGCAAATCGGCTGGTATGCCTTTACAACTGCCGTTATTGTCCAGGTTTTAGTAGAGCTGCTGAACTTGCCAGCCAACCCAATTCTTTATGGCGCTTTGGTGCTGATTTTCAACTATGGCTTCTGCGCTACGGCTTACATTGGCTACCAGGCGATTGACTGGCTGAGCCGCTTGGCTGTGCCTGCCATGCTGATTTTGGTAGCGATTAGCCTAATGCTGGCCCTGCAGGACTTTGATGCCGCGAGAGTGGCAGCGCCTTCCGGTGAACTCAGCTTTGGAGCGGCCCTAGCCATCGTCATTGGTACCTTTATTTCCGGCGGCACTCAGGCAACTAACTGGAGCCGCTTTGCCAGCTCTGGCAAAAGCGCAGTTTTATCAACCCTCTGCGCTTTTTTCTTGATCAACGGACTGCTGGTCTTTGCTGGAGCCTTCTCAACAATGGTGTACGGCACCCAGGACTTGATTCAGGCAATGGCGACTCAGGGAATCTTGGCTGGCGGCCTGATTTTGCTGATTCTGAACGTCTGGACAACGCAGGACAATACAATTTACGCCTTCTCAGTAGCTGGGGCTAACATGTTTCGCACGCCCAAGCGTCATGCCTTTGTTTTAGGTGGGGCGACGCTGGCGCTGGTGCTGACGCTTTCGGGCATCTACGATCTACTGCCAACCTATCTGATTTTTCTAGGAACGGTGATTCCGCCTGTGGGCGGCATTATTATGGCCGATTTCTGGATTCGGCATCAGGGTCAGTTTCCCTCTCTCTCAGCTCGCCTACCTGCTTTCAACTGGGCGGGCGTGATTGCCTACGTGATTGGTTCACTCATTGCCTATTTCACAGGCAGCTACGGCTGGGGCGTTGCGCCAGTCAATGGCATTATCAGCGCCGCCATCCTTTACGTGATTTTGACTCAGGTAATCTCGCAGCCGATTCGCGATCGCGCGGCCTAGGGTTTCCGCTAGAATCGTTATGCCCTCTGTCCGCGAGTCATGTTCTTTAGCGTTGTCATTCCTACCTACAACCGTAGGCCCATTCTAGAAAAGTGCCTGCGGGCGATGGAGCAGCAGATTCTAGCGCCGCAGACTGCTGTAATGGGCTATGAGATTGTGGTGGTAGATGATGGTTCCACTGATGGCACGGTTACCTGGCTGCAAGCACAAGCCGCAGAATTTCCCCACGTGCGCCTGTTTGAGCAGTCTCATCTCGGCCCCGCTGCTGCCAGAAACCTGGGGGTGGAAAAAGCGCAGGGTGACTATATTATTTTTATTGACAGCGATTTAGTCGTACTGGAGGGCTTTTTGCAGGCTCACGCTAACGCGCTGCAGCAGGGCATAGCAGAGACAGGCAGCGATCGCGTCTTTACTTATGGCACCGTGATCAATACCTGCAACTTCGAGCGGCCTACCGCTGAGCCATTCAAAATTACTGACTACTCGCGGGCCTATTTTGCAACAGGCAACGTGGCGATCGCCCGCAAATGGCTAGAAAAAGCCGGGCTGTTTGACACTCGCTTTCAGCTTTACGGCTGGGAAGATTTGGAACTGGGCGTGCGGCTCAAGCAGCTGGGCTTAAAGCTGATTAGCTGCCCGGATGCGGTGGGCTACCACTGGCACCCTCCCTTCTCCCTAGAGCAAATCCCCAACCTGATTGACAAAGAAATTCAGCGGGGCCGCATGGGAGTTCTGTTTTATCAAAAACACCCCACCTGGGACGTGCGACTGATGATTCAGATGACCTGGCTGCATCGCATTCTCTGGGGCGGCCTTACCCTGGGTGGCACCCTCAACGAGCGCACAATGGCTCCCCTCTTGCAGTGGCTAATCGATCGTGGCAAACCCCAACTCGCGCTAGAAATCGCCCGCATTTTCCTTAACTGGTACAACGTCAAAAGTGTCTACGCCGCTTACCGCGAAGCCCATCAGGTCAGTTAAGCCTCTCTACCTGTTCCACTGCGCTTGCCGGGAGCGAAGCCGAACGGCAAGCCCTTTTTCCTAGTAACGCTCTACCAGCAGTCTTACTTCCTCTTCCAAACTCAGGCTGTGCAGCGCTTCCCACTCTGCCTGACGCACTGCCAGGTAAGTCTGGGCAAGCGGTTGGCCTAGTGCCTCAGTCAGCACCGTGTCCTGCTGAAACTGCTCCATAGCCAGTTTTAGGCTAGTAGGCAGGCGATCGATGCCCCGCCGCATTTGCTCAGCCTCAGGTATCAGCCCTGGATCTATATCAACCGGATCGCTAGGGCTGAGCTTTTGGCGAACGCCGTCTAGTCCAGCTGCAATGACCGCGCCTAGAGCCAGATAGGGATTAGCAGCCCCGTCTACGGTTTTAAGCTCGATGTGGGTGGGACTGGGCGAGCTGGGATTGGTCGGAATCCGCACGGCTGCCTCCCGGTTGTCGTAGCCCCAGGCGCGAAAGGCGCCGCTCCAGGCATGAGGCTGTAGGCGGCGGTAGGAGTTGGTGCTAGGGGCGGTCAGCAGCATCAGCGCTGGCAGATGGTTGAGAATGCCAGCGACGAAAGAGCGGGCGATCGCGGTGAGCTGTCCCTGACCGTTGGGCACGATGTTTTGGCCCTGCTGCCAGAGGCTGAAGTGGAGATGACAGCCGCTCCCGGCTGAGTTCTCAAACACCTTGGGCAAGAAAGAGGCAATCAGGCCGTGCTGACGAGCGATCGCCCGCACAGTCTCACGAAAGGCAATCTGCTGATCCGCCGCGGCGATCGCCTGGGTATAGCGCACCGAAATTTCTTGCTGACCGGGGCCAGATTCGGGGTAGTACTGTTCAATTTCAATATTTTGGGCTATCAGTGCGTCAGCGATCGCGTCAATAATCGGCTGCTGCAGATCCATCGAGAGGCTAGCGGCAAAGGGCATTTGGTCGGCAGGGATGAGGCGATCGCCCTGCTTTTGCAACAGGTAAAACTCATTTTCAAAGGCGGCCTGTATCTCTAGTCCTAGATCGGCTGCCGCCTGCACCATGCGCTGCAGAAAGCCACGGGGGCACCAAGGCCACGGCTGACCGTCTTTGACCAGGTTGCCTAATACCCTGGCGTGGCTGGGGGCATAGGGCAAGACCGTCAGCGTAGCTTCATCCGGCACCAGCCAAACTTCTCCTACCGGGCCTAGTCCGCTGCCTGCCGCTGGCGCGTCTACCGTTGCAGGTACGGCCTGCTGCGCTACCGAAAGTCCTACGCCTCTTTGCCAATGGCGCTTTAGGGCACCGACATGAATTGCCTTAGCTCGAATAACGTTACCGTTGTCACACCACAATACCCGGACAAACCGGACATTCCGCTCTGCTAAAAACTCCGGCGAAATTTCTGACATCCAGACTCCCTGCCGCTAACTCTGGCAGAATCTTAGCGCTCTCTGCAGCCGATACCGCTGAGACCGTTCTAAAAAGCCGATTTAAATCTGCTAGGTTGAATCAGTAGAACTTGGAACTGACATGATGCGGTCGTTAGCCTTTTGGGGGGTTACCACTGCCTTGACTGTTGGCAGTGCTTTGGTAGGCGCTACGCTGGCTGGCGATCGCGACTTGGAAGCTCTACTCGCTCAAGATCCCGTCTTTAGAACCAAAGATTTACCCCAGTTTTTAGTCTTTGCGGGTGGCCCCGTTCCGGCTTACAACGAAATTGCCTTAGAAAAAAATGTCCTCTATTTCCAGCGCACCCTGCAGGCGCTGGGAATTAACCCAGCTATGGCAGATATTTTCTTTGCCAACGGCAACGACGGTCAAGCCACCGTTCGCTATCTCGATCTGCTAAGACGCGAGCAGTTTAAGCCGCCCGCTATCGACAATTTGCAGGGAGCCGCCACTGTGGAAAACTTAGAAACCTGGTTTGCTACGGCTCAGACCGTGGGCGATCGCGACTGCTCCACTTTTTTCTATTTCACCGGGCACGGCGGCTACAACCCTCAAAATGAAGACAACAATACGCTCTATCTCTGGCGCGATCAGACCTGGTCAGTACAAGATCTGGCCGCTCAGCTCGATCAGCTTCCCGCTGATCAGCCATTTGTCACCATGATGGCCCAGTGCTTTGCCGGATCATTTGCCAATTTGATTTACGAAGACGGTAATCCCGACAATCCGGTAGCGCTGCAGACCCGCTGCGGCTTTTTCGCCACCGTCAGCGATCGCCCCTCTGTAGGCTGCACCGCCGAAGTCAACGAAGCGGATTACAAAGACTACAGTTCCAGCTTCTTTGCCGGACTCAGCGGTATTGATCGTACTGGCGAGGCCGTTGCGTCAGCCGACTATAACCAAGATGGTCGGATTGCCTATGCTGAAGCCCACGCCTTTGCCAAAGTAGATGAGGAAACTCCTGACTGGCCCATTTCCACCTCAGAAAGCTGGCTGCAGCGACAGGCAACCGAGTCAGATATCGCTGATATTTTGCAGCAGCCCCTAACCGACTGGCAGAATCAGGGCCGCCCAGAGCAGCAGTTCGTGATTCGCTCTCTAATCGCCAAGATGAGGCTAGATCCAGCGCTGTCATTTCGCGCTAATTTACGACAATTGCCTTCTATCGAGGATTTAGATGAAGTCGAGCAAGCCTATCTGATGCGTCTGCGCATGGAACTGCTCAATATTGGCATGGCAGAAAAAGTTCGTCAGAGTGGCGATCCGGGAGCGATCGCTGTGCTGGATAAGCTGCTGGCCTGCGAGGGAGGCAGTTGGTGAGAATGAGGGGACGCGGAGACGAGGAGATCAGAAAAAGGGCCTGCCGTGAGCGAAGTCGAATGGGAGATGGGGAGGTTTTAAGAGAGGAACGGTTGTAAAAATCTAGGGCTAAAGGCTTTCTAAGTATTCCAGCAGGTCAGCCATGTCTTTGGCTTCGGGCTGAAATTGCGGCATGGGGGGAGTTTGGCCGCTGATGACTTGGCGGATAAGATTGACCTTGGATTTGCGTTCAGATACGTTATGCAGGCTGGGGCCTACCTCGCCGGAGGCTTCAAAACCGTGGCAAACAGCGCAGTTCATCTGAAAAATAAGCGCACCGCGATCGCGATCGCCATTGAGCGCCAGCACCTGCAGAATGTAGGGATCTGAAATGCGAAAGTGCTGGATACCCCACACGACTAGCCCTAAGGTCAGCAATAACCCGGCTACAGCGATTACCGCCCGCTGAATCAGGCTAGGCGCTTCGGTAGGCTGTTCATTGAGGGTATTGTGGGTCAAGGCCAACTGTTTCTCTGGTTACAGAATTTATCTTTATGATTACACAGCTTAAAGTTTTCTCAGGAAATAAGGCAACCCTTTCAGACCGCTAAAATCCCCCGAAATTGGCATTCTTCCTTAAGAATGCTGGCGATCGCCGCTTTTTCTCTGAAGCCCAGAAAAATTATTACACCTGTTGTAGTTGTTAACAGTTGAGGACAGGCAGCGCTTACTATTAAATAATATGTATTAGTCCCTGTTTAGGGACGCTCAAAATTCTAAGGAGTCTTGACGTGGTAGAACCTTTACTCTCTGGTATCGTTCTAGGTCTAATTCCGGTGACGCTGGCCGGTTTGTTTGTCGCCGCTTACATGCAGTACCGCCGTGGAAATCAGCTCAATCTCTAAGACTGGGCTTAAGCAGCTAGCAGGGGTCAGGAGTTATCCTGGCCCTTAATTTTTTCCAAAGAGGCTGCTGGACCACAAGACGCATTCTTGGTAGATAGACTCCTCAGCGCTAGCAAAGCGCTGCCATAAGCAGCTGCTGTATGGGCAGAGACGCTGACCGGTACCCGTAGACGCTGAGCGCGAATAGCTGTCCATGCCTGATTGTGAGCACCGCCGCCAGCGGTATACACCTGTTTAAGCGGTGAAGCACCGAGTTCCGTTAGACGCCCATAGCCTTGAGCTTCAATATTAGCAATGCCCTCTAGCAGTCCTTGCAAGAACAGCACAGGATTCGGGGGGCGCGGCGTCAACCGGGGTGATAGCTGCGGATCGTTGATGGGAAAGCGTTCTCCCGGCTTTGTCAGCGGATAATAGTCTAAGCGGGTGGGCTGATCCGGCTGCACCGACTGGCTGAGCTGGGCTAGCTGCTCAGCGCTGAAAAACTTGGCTAGGACAGCCCCCCCTGTATTAGACGCCCCGCCTACTAGCCAGCGATCGCCCAGGCGGTGGCTATAAATGCCGTACTGACTGGCGTCAACCCGCTTTTGACTCAGCAGCTTGAGTACGAGGGTTGATCCCAGAGAGGTGACGGCATCGCCAGGCTGATTCGCGCCGCTGGCTAAAAAGGCAGCAATGCTGTCTGTGGTACCAGCGCAAACATGACAGCTAGAAGGCAGACCAAATCGCTGGGCGATCGCTGGCAAGACGGTTGCAACTGGGTGGCCTGGAGCAACTACCTGGGGCAAGAGAGTAGCTAGGGGCAAGCTGGATAGCCAGTTGGGATACTGCAGCGCGCCAACGTCATAGCCCAGCTTCAGCGCATTGTGATAGTCGCTGATACCTGGCTGGCCGTGTAGTAGAAAGCTGAGCCAGTCAGCCTGATGCATTAAATAATGGGCTTCTGCTGGAAGCTGCTGCGAATCGCTACACCACCACAGCAGCTTGCTCAAGCTAGATGTGGCGCTGCTGGCGACATGATTAGGGGGAGTGATTCGAGCCACTGTTGCCTGAACTGACTGGCCGCGGTCGTCGTTATAGAGCAGCGGTTCGGTGATTGGCTGTCCGGCAGCATCGCAGAGTAACACGGTGGCTGACGTACCGTTGAGGGCGATCGCGCCTAGCTGCTGCCGCACCGCCACGGGAATATCTGCCAGCAGCATCCATAGGGTTTCTTGCCACTGCTGAGCTAGTGAAGCAGCTGAATTGAAACTAACTTTTGCCTCAGCCTCAATCTGCTGCTGAGGGTCAAGCGCGATCGCTCTGGCTCCAGAGGTGCCAAAGTCAATCCCTAAAGAGTATGTTGGGCGCATGGGTGTTAAAAAAGCGCCCTGTTGGACGCTTCTCGATCAGAAGTAAGCAGCGGCGATCGCCGTAACGCCAAGTTTTTAAGGAATCTTCCTCCTTCCTTTACGTGGCTGCGCTCCTAGATGCTAACTTCGCTCAGCTCGTTCGTCATGTAGTCAAACGGCTGATCGATAAAGCTAGTTTCTTCAATGCCAGCTTCGGCAACCTTGGCCTTGATCAGTTCTTTCATAATCTGGATACCGACAACGGTAGGGCCGATAGGCACGCCCAAAGAGTTGTAGGTTTCGCGCAGTCCCTGTAAAACTCGCTCATCTAGCACATCTACGTTGCCAGAAACCAGAGCATAGCTGCCGTAGCGCAAATAGTAATCCATATCCCGCAGGCAGGCGGCATAGCGACGGGTCGTATAGGCGTTGCCACCCGGACGAATCAGTTCTGGCACCTGCTCAAACAGCTTCGATCCCGCTTCTTTGACAATTCCAGCCGCATTAGCGCTGATGACGCCTGCTGCCTGAACGCGAGCCATACCGCTGTCGAAGTAGGACTTCAGTGAATCCAGGGCAGCGCGATCGAGATAACGACCAATACTGTCGTAATTGCTAATTAAACTTGTCACTGTATCCCGCATGGAATTCCTCTCTCAACTATCCGCAAGCAAGCAAAATCGTGTTTATTTATCGAGTACCGCTGCTAAAGCTTTACTCCTTAATCGTTACAGATTCTATGGAGACTCTTGGAGGCAGTTTTGGAAACTGCCCGCAGATCTTTAACTAACGGGTTGATATTATTCATTTAGCAGCTTAGACCTGAGCGTCCCCCGCCTAAAACGACGCATATGGGATCGCCGAGTCAGCCCAGAAGTCAGTCTATCACGGGCAGTTGAGCACTAAGCGAGATCCCCTGAAAACATGAACTCCACGGCCCAATCAGGTTTACATTTCGCAATTTTTTGCAACATATTTAGGCGGACGCGGCTCTATACCACTGCCTCACTTTGCCGGTAAGGCCGCTTTTTCTCAGACCGTGTTTTTATACTGCTGACCAAAGCTATTCGGAAGGTTAGGCGTTAAAATCGTATCTGCCTGTTTGTATTTATTCGCCTGAGCTTAGAACTTTACATGCGATCGCACCGCCGCAAGCGCTCCCGTAAATCTCTACGTCCCTGGCAGATAGTCTGCCTGGGTGGGCTGCTATGGCTAGGGCAGCACCAGCTTCGATCTCAGTTTAGACAGCCCCAGGTGGCTTTGGTCTTGGGAGGATCCACTGAGCGCGAATTCTTTGCGGCTGAGTTTGCTCAGTCTCACCCTGAACTAGAAGTTTGGGTATCTTCAGGCAGCAACCCAGAGTATGCCGAATGGGTCTTTGCCGAGGCTAAAATTGACCGCGATCGCGTCCGGTTAGACTACGAAGCGGTCGATACGGTGACAAACTTTACTTCTCTTGTGGATGACCTGGCCGCTGCCGATATCAGCAGTATCTATTTGATCACCTCGGACTATCACATGAGGCGAGCCCGCATTATCGGTCAGATTGTCTTAGGCAGTCGGGGCATTCATTTTGAGCCGATAGCCGTGCCTTCTGAAGGCGAGTCTGAAACTTTGGTGCGCAGCCTGCGAGATGGCGCGCGCGCTGTTCTCTGGATCTTTACCGGCCAAACGGGTTCTGATTGGGGCCAGTCTATTAGTCGCCACAAGCTGCCTTAAGTGAAGCGGGACGGCTATTTTCGTGAGTCGGCGCTACAATGAGGACGCAATTATATAGATTTAATCTCGCAAGTTAATCTCGCAAGTCTGGCGAACCAGATTTGTAACGCTCACCTCCGTTTAGGTACTGTTATGGCTGCCATTGCAGAGTCGCCCTACACTCAAGAACAAATCCAAGTTTGGCTGCGTGGCCTGCTTACAATTGCCTGGGCAGATGGTCATTTTGATCAGGAAGAGAAAGAGTTAATTTCTGCTATCACTCAAGATGAACTGGCGCCCAGCGTTAACTTTGACTCCTTCGATCCCGTTTCGCCACAGGACTTAGCTTCTGTTTTGGGAACTGATCCCGTCACGGCCGAGCATTTTCTTCGTATGGCCGTGATGGTTGCTTTAGCAGACGGTGTCTATTCAACCGCAGAGGACAAAAAACTTATAGAGTTTTGTCAGGCCCTCGATCTCAATCCTGAGGTGCTGAAGTCGCTGCAGTCCACTCTGTACAACCTGCAGTCAGTGACAGAGGAAGTCGCCCCTGGCGAGACGGCAGAGCAGGGTGTAGCACCGTCTGCGGCAGAAGTAGGCCCTGATCCGCTCAAGCCTGCCCGTGAGTGGCTAGACCAGCTAGAAGTTCACGATCCGAGGCTGGCCCGCTTTCTGTGCAAGATGATTCCTTCTCAATGTCCTTTTGAGCGAGACGTGAATTTATTTGGTCGCAAGCTGGTACATATTCCAGCAATGTGTAAGCTGAACCCGCTCTACGATCAGCTAGTGGGCCTGCGATTTCGGGCGCTTTCTTACTTAGCCGATGACTGCAATGAAGATGTAACACCTTACTTGCAGTAGGCTGAGTGGTTAAAACTTTAGCCGCTGATGTCTTAGTTGTTGGCGGCGGCACTGGCGGCACTGCTGCCGCTATTCAAGCAGCCCGGCGCGGGGTTAAAACCATCTTGGTCAGTGAGTTTCCCTGGTTGGGAGGTATGCTGACAGCAGCGGGTGTTTCGGCTCCTGATGGTAACGAACTGCTAGCTTTTCAAACCGGAATCTGGGGCGCTTATCTGCGGGAACTAAGGCAGCGCCAGGCTGAAGGACTCGATCATGGCTGGGTCAGCTTTTTCAACCATGACCCCAGGATAGGAGCCGCTATTTTTGCTGATTGGGTGGCGGAATTGACCGATCTCACTTGGATTCACGGTCAAACTCCGCAGGCGGTTTTGCGACAGGGACGGCAGATTGAGGGAGTCGTTTTTCAGGACTGGATTATTCGGGCCAAAATTACGCTTGATGGCACTGAGCTAGGCGATTTGTTGGCCCTGGGACAGGTGCCTTTTCGCTGGGGATGGGAGCCGCGATCGCTTTGGCAAGAACCCAGCGCTCCAGTCAGCCTAGAGGATACGACTGCACCCACCTATCCGCTAACGTGCCGCTACCCAGTTCAGGCCCCGACCTGGGTTGTGATCCTGCGGGACTACGGAGCCGGCAGCCGCGCCCCTGAGATTGCAGCGCCTCCCCACGATAACCTGGATCTATTTCAAGATGCCTGGCAGGGATATAGCGGAGAGCAGTTTCTGGCCTACGGTCAGCTGCCTGAAAAACTCATCATGGTCAATTGGCCCCAGCGAGGCAACGATTATGGGGTTGGTCTACATCGTTTAGTGCAGTCGGCAGGCGATCGCGCTAGTTTTCTGCAGGCCGCTCGCTGGCATTCCCAGAGCTTTGCTCGCTTCATCCAGCAGCAGCTAGGCCGCCGCTATGGGCTGGCTAATGAGGTGTTTCCTAAACTGCCCGGTGCCCTGGGGGGCGGTGCTTTTGCTCTGCAGCCTTACTACCGGGAAAGTCGGCGGCTGCGGGGGCTGGTGACGCTCTGTGAACCCGACATTCTGCCAGTGCAGCGGGGACAGGTAGCTCCGCTCTGCCGCAACGCTCAGGCAGAAGTGAGCGCGATCGCCATCGGCACCTATCCAAACGATCACCACTATCCCGGCTTTGAGCTGGCGCTAGCACCCAAATCGCTGCGCTGGGGCGGACGTTGGACAGGAACTCCGTTTACTATCCCCTACGAAGCCTTGGTGCCTGAAACTGCTGCCGGACTGTTGGTCTGCGATAAAAATATTTCGGTTTCCCACATCGCAAATGGGGCTACGCGGCTGCAGCCTGTGGTGTTGGCCGTGGGACAGGCCGCTGGCATGGCAGCCGCCCTGTGTGTACAGCTTGAGTGTGAGCCGCGATCGCTGCCCGTCTATCAGCTACAGCAGGCTTTGCTCACCGATCCAATCGCACCTGCTGCTGTCATTCCTCTATTTAATTTGCCGCCTACGCATCCTGACTGGCTCAAACGGCAGCAATACTATCTCAAGCATCTCAACGCCTATCCCCACAGCGGCAACGCTCCCCAAGTTACTAGCGTCTCTAAAATGCGAGATTGCTGGCGCTCCCCTCAGTATTGCGAAATCCGGGGGCGGATCGTTCAGTCCGCGCCGCAGACCTATCGTTTTGAGTCTGCTGAACTGGTCAACTATGCGGCTGTCACCCTTTGCCCGGTCGTCAATCAGCAACTGCAGCAGCTTGCTCCTATCAGTGATGTCAGTATTACGGGCTGGCTGAACCGAGCGGGCCGGTGGATTCGGATTGAGTCTCTGCGCTTGCGGTCAGCAGACAACTGATTTCTACTAAAACTTCATCTCTGTAAGTATTGGGTCAAGTGTAGTGGTTTACACCTAATTTTTGTGGGTTCAAACCCTGAGGTTCAAATCCTGAAAAAATCTCAAATCCTTTCTTTGCAGAGGTTTTGAGCTAAAGGTAAATAATTTTCCGTGTTTCTCTGGGACGGAATTTAAGACGCGATCGCTTTTTAAGTTCCGTAAATATAGGCAATTGCTTTTTCCTGACTCACCCCCGGTTGAGACGTAACAGGTATTAGAAACGCACAACACGGATGATTTCTCATGCAGACTGCCTACAAGATTGTGTTTGACTCCCTGACGGTTCTAACCCTGACGACCGGCTTCGTGGGTTTAACGACTGCGGCTCAAGCAGCCAAGCCTCTAAACTTATCTGCAATTAATAGTCTCGAGAGCAACTCGATCAGCCTCAAGTCCAATCGGGGCAGCGGTCGGGTTAAAGCCTGGGTTAGTGTAGAACTAGCAGAAATTGAAGATGATCGCGGCAGCGGGCGCTTTGCTACATCTTCGAAATCCATCCCGTCGCCCCGTAATACCGAACGGACAACCTCAGGCTCTCCTATCGGTTATCGCGGCACCGGACGCTAGCTGCCATTAATTTACTTTTCAGACATAAAGTAGCGTCATTTTCGCCTGGTTTCCTAAGTGCTGGTCTAAAAGCAAACTATGGCAGAACCTCATTTTTACTCACGTTGAGAAAATGGTTTAAGCTATAGCAGCATCTTGATTTGTCTGGGTTTGTCCTTGCTTTACTAGACAGCACAGTCAAAAATTTGGCCCTGTGTTTCCTCTTTTTTTGCATGTCCGATATGTCACCAGTTAGTAATGACCTTGATTTGATCAAGCAGCTTAGCCCCAGCTCGATGGATCAAATTATGCTGTACTTAGCCTTCAGCGCCATGAGGCTGGGTGGCCATCGGCACGGAGCCTTTCTAGATGCGGCGGCGACGGCAGCTAAGTGCGCCATCTACATGACCTACTTAGAGCAGGGCGAAAACCTGCGCATGACCGGACATCTGCATCATATTGAACCCAAACGGGTCAAGGTGATTGTTAAAGAGGTACAGCAGGCTCTGATGGAGGGCAAACTGCTGAAGATGCTGGGATCTCAGGAGCCTCGCTATCTGATTCAGCTGCCCTATGTTTGGATGGAAAAATATCCTTGGCAATCGGGGCGATCGCGTATTTCCGGCACTAGCCTTACCCTAGATGAAAAGCGCCAAATTGAAGAAAAGCTACCGCTAAATCTGCCCAATGCGCAGGTAATTAATGCGTTTCAGTTCATGGAACTGGTGGAATCGCTGCACGCTAAGGCACAAGATGATCTGCCCTCCGAACGACGCATGATGCTGAGTGAGGCGCTAGCAGAGCATATCCGGCGACGGCTGATTTATTCGGGTACGGTGACGAGGGTTGATACGCCCTGGAGCCTACCCTTTTACGTCCTCACCCGCGCTTCCTATTCTCCCGCTGACCCGGAAGAACGCACCTACGTCATGGTAGAAGATACTGCTCAGTATTTTAGGCTCTTGCGCAACTGGGCCGATCGCCGCCCGGACACGATGCGTATTTTAGAAGAACTGGACGTTCTCCCCGAACACTTAGACACAGCGATGGCCGAACTGGATGAAGTGATTCGAGCGTGGGCCGATAAATATCACCAGGCAGGCGGTAAGCCGATCGTTGTCCAGATGGCAATGGGGCATAAAGAAGATTAAGGCAGTGGCTCTTCATCCTCTATCACTTCCCATGCTTGGCTGACCACGCGGCCCAACTGCTGCCGCAAAGGTCTAGCTAACATCGCATCGTCGGCTAAAACTTCTGCCAGTAGCTCCTCTAGGCTTTGTCCCTGAGAGCGAGCTGACAAAACAACGCCCGCCAAAGCCGCCGCGATTTGCTCGAGGGTGACTTCTGTAGAGGCAGGGATCGTTGAATCTGCCAGGACTTCTGAAGTAGGATGTTGCATTACGGCTTGATAGAAAAGCGAAGCTTGTTGAAGTTTAGCAGTCGTTGGCGATTTGTTGACGGCAATTACTGTTCGGCAAGCTTAGCGTATTTCTTTAAAGACGGCCTTAAATCTGCTGATTAGGTTGCCTACTTTTAAAGAGTCCTCCTGCGTTCCAATGCAAGAAGTTTTATATACGGAAATTCCGACCCCGGATGTGGCTGCGGTGAAAGCTTGGCTACAGGACGATTTCACCCCTGCGACAGGACAAAAATACTGCACACCAGATGGTATACGCTTAGAATTTTCCTGGCCGAAGGCTGAGCGATCGCAGCCAGTTTTGCCGCCAGCCCTCTCAATCATCGTCTGGTCCCTCCAGCGAACTACCTACCTCAAAGCTTTTCGCTGGACTACTACACCCCTACCGCAAGAAAATCTCACGCTGCAGCGCCTCACTGCTGAAATTCGCCAGCAGTTTCCCCAACAGTATCCGACGCCGCCAGAGATAGATCTAGCTCAGCAGTCTATCTTCGATGCGCTGGGAGGCCGATACCCCAAAACCGTACAGTATTTTCAGCGAATGCCCAATGGCGAAGCGGACTTGAAGCGGGCCTACTGGTGGGAAAAGCGCTGGCGTGAATCGGTGAAAATGCCTCAGCAACCAGCTCAGGTTCTCTTTAAACCGGAAGAAGTTTCAGCCGAACAGCGGCAGGTGCTAGCGCAGGCAGAATCAGCGGCAGGGCCGGTTTACGACCTGATCTATGTGGGAGGAGCTTTAGGTATCCTACATGCTGCTGTCATGGCCAGTTTGGGCTATCGGGTGCTGCTGATTGAACGGTTGCCGTTTGGCCGCATGAACCGGGAGTGGAATATTTCACGAGAAGAGTTTCAGTCACTGATTGATTTGGGCTTGTTTACCCCGGCGGAATTCGAGTCACTGATTGCCCGGGAATATCAGGACGGTTTCAATAAGTTTTTTGATAGCAACAATCCTGCCGTTGCCAAAGCGCCTATTCTGCATACGCCAAGGGTACTCAACATTGCTCTTGACTCAGACCGACTGCTGGCGCTCTGCGGCGAAAAGTTTACGGCGGCGGGCGGAACCATTTGGGATGAAACGGAGTTTTGCTGGGCTGAAATTGAGACTCAGGCCGTAACCGTCCTCACCCAGTCTATGATCGATCAACAGCCACGGGCCGTCCGGGGACGGCTGCTAGTTGATGCAATGGGTACTGCTTCGCCAATTGCCTGGCAGCTCAATGGCGGAAGGGCCTTTGACAGCGTGTGCCCGACGGTGGGAGCCTGCATCTCAGGTGGATTTGAGCCGGGGGTCTGGGATTCAGCCTATGGCGATGTGCTGTTTAGTCACGGTGATATTTCCAAAGGGCGACAGCTAATCTGGGAGCTGTTTCCGGGCCGTGACGATGAGCTGACGATCTACCTCTTTCATTATCATCAGGTGAATCCTGAGAATCCTGGCTCCCTGCTAGAGATGTATGAGGATTTTTTCACGATTTTGCCGGAGTATCGCCGCTGTAACTTAGACAAGCTCACCTGGCGCAAACCCACCTTTGGCTATATTCCAGGTCACTTTAGCGTTGGCGGTCGCGATCGCCAAGTGGCCTTCGACCGTCTCATTGCCATTGGTGATGCAGCTTCTTTACAGTCCCCCCTAGTCTTCACGGGCTTTGGTTCACTGGTGCGTAACCTACCGCGCCTAAGCGATTTGCTGCACTTTGCCCTGCGTCATGACTTGCTGCAGCGATCGCAACTCGACCAGATTCGCGCTTTTCAAAGCAATATCGCCGTCACCTGGCTGTTTTCTAAAGGCATGATGGTGCCCACCGGGCAGACAATTGCTCCCCAGCGCATCAACTCCATGCTCAATACATTTTTTGGTGTGCTTGGCCGAGAGTCACCTGAAACCGCTAACCGCTTTATTAAAGATCGCTTCACCTGGCTCGAATTTAACCGCATGGCCCTTAGAGCGGCCTGGCACAACCCCGCCTTATTAAAATGGATTTGGCAGCTTGCCGGTCCCCAAGATCTTGGGCGCTGGCTGGGTAGCTATCTCAACTTTACGTTCAGCACTTTTTGGAGCTGGTTTTTTAGCTGGCTTCCGTGGGTGATGCAGGGGAGCGAAGCCTGGCTGGAACGCTTGAGTCCGGCGATCGCCTTTTGGCTCAAGGCCCGTAGCTACGAGATTACCTATGGTATGGGACGGCCTCTGCCAGTCAAACGGCTGATTGAGCCAGATAACCTATCGTCAATGCCGAATGTCAAACAGAGTCGTAAGCCCTCTAGTCCTGCTTCAGCGGCGCCCTCACCAGACTAGCTCATCAAGATTCAGGCTCACTGTACGTAAAGACCGTTCTTACCCGCTAGAACGTTTGCTCTTAGCGAAGCTGGGTAAATCAACTGCTGCCAGAGACTGACGCTTTTTCTGAGGCCGTAATGGATAAACCAGCGGCGAAGGGGGGCTAGCGGTATTACCTGCCAGTTCTGGAGACGGCAGTGAAGCTGTTCCTGAATCAGCCAGTACAGCGCTATGAGGCTGCTCAGCCTCCCCTACTGACTCAGGCTTTGGAGCCTTGTCTAATTCAGCAGAGGAAGGCGCTTCAGCCGGACTAGGACCTGTCGGGCGCTCAAGCTTAATCGGCATACCCCAGGGAGAAGGTTCAGTAAACTCAACTTCATCCGGAGCGGCCATAGCTGGCGCTGCCGGTTCGGAAGCGCTATCTGCAGTCAGATCCTCAGTCGGAGCAGCAGAACCTTCAATTACCCGTTCTAGATCTTGCCAAAGCCGATTTTCTGCTTCCGGGTCTGTCACATCACCGCCTGAGACAACGCTCTCAGCACCTGAGGTTTCAGCGAGCGCGCTGGGCTGAGTCATGCCTGCCATCAGCGAGGCTAGGTCATTGCCTACAGGGGCTGTTTCGACAGCAGACCAGGGCTGAATTCGTTTTGCCTTGGGCATAGAAACCGGATTATTGGCAGCTTCAAAGGCCGGTATTGCCTCAGGAACAACCGGCGACTGACGACTAGAGGGTACATCTAGACATTTTTCCAGCGCCACCTTGAACTGCATTGTATAGCGCTGCTGGCGCTGTAGCCGCGCTCGCAGATCGCGGCAGGCTGTTTCTGCCTGATTGAGCGACTGAGATTGTTCACCATAGCGCTGCTGCACAATGGCACATTCCCGCTCTAGCTGTGCTACGCGCTGACGGCTGTTTTCGAGTTCGGTCTGTAGGGTTTCATTGAGCATCTGCTGTCGCCGCAGGCCCTGATTGGCAAAGTCAAGGTCGCTGACAAGCTGGGCAACTTGCTGATTGTTGACGGCAATTTGTTCGCTGCGGCTAACTAAGCTCTGCTGCTCCTGCGATCGCGCTACTTCTGCTTGTAGCGCCATTTGGGAAGTTTCTAGGGCGTCTTCTAAATGAGCTACTCTAGCAATGAGATGATCGTTGCACTGGTTGAGATCTCGCACTAGCGCCAGCAGTTCAGCTTCTCTGGTCATCTGAGTTGAAGAACTAGGCGTTTGTGGCTGACTGGCTTGAGCGATCGCCTCGGCTGGCAAAGTGCCCGGAAAATTGACTGTTTGCCACGTTGCCTCTGACTGTTCCGGCGAGACATTTGGCAGCGCTGCTGCTTCTGCATGGCTGCTGTCAGAAGAGTCCCAGCCTAGGTTCTCTGAGTCGCGGGAAGGCACGTTCGCTTCGCTCATGATTCTGCGCTAGATTTTCAGCAGTTTTTCGTTATCAGGCTGTGCCAGAAAGACAGATAGCATTAGGCACGCTTGAACCATCCCTACTGATTTAACACATAAATTAAAAGAGAGGTATCTTTTCAGGTTAATAAATGTAAGGGCTATGCTCAAGCAAGCATAGCTAGCTTAAAGAATACCGATCACCTGATGCAGCAGCGCCTGATGCAGCAGTGCCCTATCAGTCAGTGAATGCTGCTGGTCATCGGAAAGGGCTGTGCCATTGGCATAATGCTCTATCCAGGCTTTGCTAATTTCATTGGTCTGTTGGGGGAGGGGCGGAAGTTCGCTATTGGAGGTTAGATCCCAAGCGGGTAAATTTAGCGCCTGGGCAATTTGAGCAACTTTGGGATCGTAGCTGAGCGCAAAGCAGCGACAGCCCTCGGCCGCGGCCATCACCAGCGCATGAAACCGCATCCCAATCACCATCTCAACGCCGCGAAATATCCCTTTGAGCTGTCGAGGATCTTCGATGACAAAGACTTGACTAGGCCCTTTGAGCTGAGCCTGCAGGATTTCAGCGATCGCCAAGTCTTTAGCGGGCTGAAACGGCACCAGCAAAATGCAGGTTTGAGTGGCCTGCTGAAAATCGCGCAGGGCTAGCCCAATCTGTTCTAAGCGTTCTGCGGTCAGGCCCGGATGGGGGCGAAGGGCAACAGCTACGCGCGGAGCAGGCAAATCCCAAAGCCCTGCCACTGGCTGAGAATCTAGCGCCCAGACTGGATCAGGCGCAACCCAGGCTGGAACGCGCCAGTAGTTGAGTAGAGCGGCTGAGGCGCGATCGCGCACGCTGATGCCATCACAGCGTCGTAAGACAAACCGCGCCAGTTGACGACTCAGATTACGCTCTAGCGGCCCAATTCCCTGCGCCCAAGCAACGGTTTTCAGTCCCATAAGCTGAGCGATCGCCATCAGTCCGCCATAGTAAAAGGGGTTTAAAGCACTAGTTGCATCTTGCATCAGGCTACCGCCGCCCCAAATAAATAGCTGCGATCGGAGTAGAGCCGAAAAAACAGCCTGAAAAGATTTATTGGGACAAGCTTCAACTCCATAGCGAGCAGTTGTTTCTGCCGGATTGCCCGATAGCACGATAGGCGTTACCTGCTCAGGCAAAAGCTGCAGTAGTGAAGCCAGCAATGCCTCGTCTCCCCCGTTGCCCATGCCATAATAGCCGCATAAAACTGCCCGCATACGTTGCTTTAGCCCTGTTACAGTCTTTTTAATAAAATACTCAACTACTTGGTATAAAAAGAAAAAAGTCTAATGAAGAAAAAAGCGCATCTCGTTAAGAAATGCGCCTCTAAGCGGCTAAACAGCCTAAGCCTAATAGCGATAACGAAGCCTAGTAGGCATCTTGCAGTTCGTAGAAGTCAGGCGACACGTAGTCTTTTCGCAGCGGCCAGCCGAGCCAGTCCTCTGGCATCAGCAGTCGCTTAAGATTGGGATGCCCTTCATAGACGATGCCGTACATGTCGTAGCTTTCCCGTTCCTGCCAGTCGGCTGATTTCCAAATCCAGTAGACAGAAGGCAGTTTGGGATTGTCACGGGGCAAAAAGACCTTGAGGCGGACTTCTTCGGGCTGATCGGCATTATCATCTAGCTTGATCAAGTGATAAAAGCTAACCAGTTCTCCGCCAGGCCCGGTGTCATAAGCGCCCTGACACTGCAAGTAGTTGAAGCCATAGGCATAGAGCGCTGTTGAGAACGGGATTAAAAACTCTGGAGCTACTTTAATCATCTCAATGCCGAGATGATCAGGCTCTAGAATCTCATGATCAAAACCCTGCTCGGTCAGCCACTTAGAAACCTTACCGGCTTCAACCAGTTCACCAGTAGCTTCTTCAGCCGCTTGCTTTTCTTCTTCACTCATTAGCAGTTGCTTCCTTTTCTGTCTCCATTTCAGCTAAGTTTTCAACCGGAGCACCTACAGCTTCCATCAGCTCTTTCGGCGGTGACTGACGGGTATCAGAGCGTAAGTACTGTCCTGTCAAAATTGGATCTACGGGCTTGAGATTGTGCGCCGTAGTGTAGTAGCGGTGAGTCTGCTGGGTATAGCCCCGTTCTTGAATGGACTCGTTGGCTACTTTCTTGCGCAGCTTGATGATGGAATCAATAATCGCCTCAGGTCGCGGCGGACAGCCGGGAATATAGACATCTACCGGAATCAGCTTGTCTACGCCGCGCACTGCGCTAGGGGAATCAGTGCTGAACATGCCGCCGGTAATCGTGCAGGCGCCCATCGCAATTACGTACTTGGGATCGGGCATTTGCTCATAAAGGCGGACTAGGGCAGGCGCCATCTTCATCGTGACTGTCCCTGCAGTGATGATCAGATCGGCTTGGCGTGGACTCGATCGCGGCAGAAGACCAAAGCGATCAAAGTCAAAACGCGAACCAATCAAAGCGGCAAACTCAATAAAGCAGCAGGCTGTACCGTATAGCAGCGGAAACAAGCTGGACAGCCGTGTCCAGTTGTAGAGATCGTCTAACGTTGTCAAAATGACGTTTTCAGACAGATCTTGCGTCACTGTTGGTGGCGCTGCCGGATTCATAATGCGCTCATCCGGCTTGAGCAGCGGACTCGATGTATTGGAATTTATGACCATTCTAAGGCTCCTTTTCGCCATGCATAGACCAAGCCGATTACCAGAATTGCAATGAAGATGAGGGCTTCTACAAAAGCCAGCAAACCCAATCGGCTAAATGCAACTGCCCAGGGGTAGAGGAAAACCGTCTCTACGTCGAAAATGACAAACACCAGGGCAAACATGTAATAACGAATATTGAACTGGATCCAAGCGCCCCCAATGGGTTCCATCCCAGATTCGTAAGTCGTTCTGCGCACGGGGCCACGACTGGTGGGGCGTAGCAGCTTGGAAGCGGTCAGCGCCAAAACGGGAATCAGACCGCAGATAATCAAAAATCCTAGAAAGTACTCGTAACCGGTTAAAACAAACACGGTGCAATGCTCTCTGAAGTAGGTCGTTAGGTAAAGTTATTTGTCTTTACCATTCTATAGTGCAATCTCTGAAATACAGGGCAACCGCAGCGAAATGCCCTCGAATTAGCTTTGTCTGTCGCTGGCGATCGCCGCTTACTTCACACTGCCCGCTGAGATCGCTCTAGAACAGTTAGAAGACAACCCACAATATGTCATAATCTTTAACAGTTATTCTCATATTAGGTAAGTTTTTGCTAGATAGGCTCTAGCTTTAGGCAGAAAATTCTGCATTCAGAGAGTATTGAGGAAGGGATACATGAGCACCGAGCCGGAAGTTAATGTTAGTGCTGATGCTTCTGCCCCTCAGCCGGGTCAAGACAGCACTGCCACAGCAGATTCCCAGCCAAAACAGCCTGATCGATACGAGTGTCGTTCCTGCGGCTATGTCTATGAGCCTGCCAAGGGAGACAATACGGCCAATATTGCCGCTGGCACGACATTTTCGCAACTCCCTGCTAGCTGGCGCTGTCCGGTCTGCGGCGTCCGCAAGCCTCAGTTTGAAAATATTGGGCCTACGGGTAAACCCTCCGGTTTTGAGGAGAACTTGGGCTACGGCCTCGGCGTCAACACGCTGACGCCAGGTCAAAAGAACCTGCTAATTTTTGGAGCACTAGGGCTAGGCTTTTTGTTCTTTCTTAGCCTTTACGGCCTAGGATGATCTTCTGTTTAGAGACAGAAATTCGATTTATTTTTGACATTAGTTATTTCCTTTATTTATGGCAATCCAGTCCACTCTGAGGTCTTGCAAAAAGCTAGTTGCGATCTTAGCGATCGCTTTACTGGCCGCCAGTTGTTCCGGATATTTTTTGCCTTCTCTGGAAAAAAATCCCTGGCAAGTCCTTCAGCTCTCTACGGAAGCAACCTTTTCTGACATTGCTTTTGCGGGCAATAGCGATCACGGCTGGTTGGTTGGCAACGACTCCACGCTGCTAGAAACTCAAGATGGTGGAGAAACCTGGCAGCCACGCCAGCTTGATCTAGAAGACAAACGCTACACTTTCACCTCGGTCAGCTTCAGCGGCAGTGAGGGCTGGATTACAGGACAACCTGGCCTGCTGCTCCATACCGAGGACGAGGGCAAAACCTGGGAGCGGATTCCGCTGAGTGAGAAACTGCCCGGTAGTCCTTTTTTGATTACGGCTTTAGGGCCTAGCTCGGCTGAAATGGCGACTGATATCGGTGCTATCTATGTCACTGAGAATAAGGGAAGCAATTGGAAAGCTCTGGTAGAAGGGGCTGTCGGTGTTGTCCGCAACATGTCAAGATCGCCAGAAGGCCGCTATGTGGCTGTATCTTCACGCGGCAATTTTTACTCCACCTGGCGGCCCGGAGAGCGCACCTGGCAGCTTCATAACCGAGAAAACTCCAGACGCCTGCAAAATATGGGCTTCGACAAGCATGACGATCTCTGGCTCATTGCCCGTGGCGGCCAGCTACAGTTCTCAGCTTCGGAAGACGTAGAAGACTGGCAAGAGCCCATCAATCCTGAATTTGCTACGAGCTGGGGACTGTTGGATATGGCTTACCGGACTGACGAGGAGATCTGGGTAGCCGGTGGCGGCGGCAATCTCATGTGCAGCTTTGACGGGGGTGAAACCTGGCTAAAAGATCGCCAGCTTGAGAATGTTCCCTCCAACTTTTACCGAATTGTCTTTTTGCCAGACAACAGGGGATTTGTCTTAGGTCAGCGTGGTATTTTGCTAAAGTACGATAACGGAGTAAAAGCGGCCTAGTTCTTAAGGTAAAAGAGGCTGACGCGACTTTTATTCTTGTGAGGATAGAATCCGTTCCGTATGATGGAATAAGTAGATAAATTGCTGTTAGAGGAGATATTTGATGGCAGGTACAACTGGAGAGAGACCGTTTTCAGACATTATTACCAGTGTGCGCTACTGGGTAATTCACAGCATCACAATTCCAGCGCTTTTTATTGCGGGTTGGTTATTCGTAAGCACGGGCTTAGCTTACGATGCATTTGGCACCCCTCGTCCCAACGAATACTATCCCAATAACCGCATGGAGCTGCCTATCGTTGACGATCGCTATGATGCCAGTCAAGAGATTCAGCAGTTCCAAAATCAGTAGCCCAATCGCTTTTGTCTAGCAGACTAGGTTTTTTAAATGAATAGCAATACTTCTAACGAACCCGTAACTTATCCCATCTTCACGGTTAGATGGTTATCAGTTCATGCCCTTGCAGTTCCCAGCGTTTTCTTTTTGGGAGCTATTGCGGCAATGCAGTTTATTCAGAGATAGGAGGACTTTGTGGATCGCAAACAAAACCCCAATAAGCAGCCAGTTGAACTTAACCGAACTTCTCTATACTTAGGGTTGTTGCTCGTATTTGTTCTTGGATTGCTGTTCTCTAGCTACTTCTTTAACTAGAGGATTGATCGGTTTTTTAAGACCTGTTTTTTAGTTGATTAATTCTTTTGGAGGTGTGTGGTGGGCCAAAGCGGTAGAATTCCTTTGTGGATCGTGGCGACGATTGCGGGCACTGGCGTCCTTGTGGTTGTCGGTCTTTTCTTCTACGGCGCTTATGCAGGTGTCGGCTCTGCTATGTAAGCCGATTTGATGCGCTAATAAGCAAAAAGCACTGCTGAACAGCGGTGCTTTTTGTTGTGGCCTTTATTGATTTTTAGCCGTTTTGGAGAACATGAAAAGCTCTTCAAAACGGGCTTTAGCAGCTATGCGGCGTCTTCTTGCTCAATATAGAGAAACAAGAAGGCCATCGCTACTGCTGGGAAAACAAGACCCACTATCGGCACGAGAACTGAGGGAAGAAAAGAAGCTGCCATATAGATTTCCTATCTCAACACAAATTATTACGTCAATAGATTACTGCGAATCGGCCCAAAATGCTTAAATTCTTCTACAAACTTTGCGCAACGTTAAATTGAAAAGCCGCGCCCAGAGCCAGAGAAGACGCGATCGCCCTTTGAGGTTATACCTCAAACTCATCTAGTGAGGTATCGGGCAGGTCAGCGGGTAGGATAGCGCGATCTACCACTACGCGATCGCTTTCTCGTTGGCTCACTACGTCAATGGCGATCGCCGCAAATCGAGCTTCCAGGCATCCCTGCGGTACGCTGATGCGCAGCGTTGTTGACATTTGCCCCTGACCATCGGGATCAAAAGACATCAGCCAGCGAGGATTGTCCACGAGCGCCCGCGTTTGCAAATCGCTGGTCCAGAATTTGACGCAGAGACGCTCAGGCGTTGCCGGCAGCATAATCTGAATTGAAATCAGTTCACCGGCTACTAAATTCCCCACCGGCACCTTGAGCTGTGGCCGGGGAACCGGCGGCAACTCAGCAATTTCTTTAATTTCTTTTTCCGCAGCGGTAGCAGCAGTTTCAGCAACAGCGGGAGCAGGCTGCTCGACAGCGTCATAAACGACAAATTCATCGCTGGAGTTTTCTGTCACCGGGGACGGATTGGAGGCGATCGCCTCAGGCTGCAATGCCGCCTCCATCTCGGCGTTAGCAGCGGCAGCGGCAGCTTCTTGGTGTTCGATAGCTGCCTGCATTTCCTGAGCTGCTCTGTGACTGTCTAAGGCAAAGGCATTGAGCCGCGACCAAAAGCGCTCCTTCAAATTTAAGGACTGAAAGGCGGTATCAACAGGTGCCGCCGCGTCTTCGGTGCTCTCATCTAGTGCTAAATCAGCGCTAATGTCTTGTTCTAGATCAACTTCTTGGGCGGCTGCGATTAGGTCGGCATCGGCATCAGCCTCATCAGCTGTAACAATACCAGTCGGCCCGACCGGACTGACGGGAGACGTTACTTCCGCTGGGCTAACTTCTGGACTAGCATCCTCTGCCAAAACTGCAGCCTCATCGCCAGCAGCTAAGGACTCCTCGGAGGTTTCAGCTACCTCTGCCTCGGCTACCGAGTCGTGGGGGGTAGGCGTATTTGTTTCGGGCTGTTCTACTTCATCTTGAGGGACATCAGGTTCTGGCGAGGGGGCAGTAGGCTCAGGAAACGCTGTCTGTTGAGGTCTAATAGCGGGTAGTGAGGGCAGCATCGGCGTCCGCGTATCCGCCATTGAGGACGATGCTAGCAGCGGTTCGTGAATTTGAGGCGGTAAGAACATGCCGACGGAGGGCAAGAACACGGGTTTGCCTGACTGGGCGCTTGATTTTGGCAGCCGTACTGGCAGCGATTTTTTCTGCTCTGCTTCTATTGTTTCTGCAGCAGCAGATGGAGCCTCCTCTGTAGCGGCTGTTTCTAAAGGCCGATGCCACTGACTTGGATCTTGCAGATATTCACCCTGATCGGCCACCGTTTCAATCAGATTGTCTAGCATGACGGCAACCGTAAATGTCTGGGCGGCAGCGATCGCCTCCTGGGCGCAGGACTGTAGCGTCAATTCTCCTAAAATCAGGTGAGTTTTGGCGGCAGGTATTTTCACTTCAATGCCGAGCTCGGCGGGCAAAGGCTGGGCCTGCAGCGATCGCTCAACGATATCTAATACCTCTGAGGTCTGAGGATTGCGCAGGGCGAGCTGAAGTTTGCTCTCAGGCAGCTCAGAATAGGTGGCCGTCGCCTGAATCTGCACCTGCAGCCTGAGCGCCTGACGAGAACGGATCAAATAAGTCGCCTGATCTAATTCGATCTGTAGGGGTAGGTGAGAAGCCGCAACCGATTCGGGGTGCGAATCAGCTTCTGTTGCCGCCTGATCAGATGCCAGGATATCGCCGAAGACTTCGCCTATTAGCTGATCTGCTATCTCTTCAACATCGGGGGAGAGCGCTGATAACGAAGCGCTCTTCTCCCAAACCGGCGGTACAGCTTTCGGGGGAACGGTGGCTTCTGAATCTGTTATTAAAGAACTGTTTTCAAAATGCTGGATAGATTCAGAATTCGGCGAAAACAGGCTGGCAGTGGCAGCTGCCTCTGAGCTGGTGACGGTTTGGTCAGCAGTTACTGTTTCTTGCTCTAGAACGGGAGTCCAGTTGGCTTCCCAGTCATCTGTTTCGTCGAGATTGCGAGGCAAAATTTGAAACTGAATGGTCTGCTGCCAGCTATCTCCCATCAAATCATTTAGGGGATCACCGCCAACGCACTGCACTTCCCAAGTGCCTGCCTGAAGCTGAGTAAAAGGCATAACAACCATGAGGCCGTCTTGATTGGTTTGCCCCTGACGTTTAAGAACTCGACGTTTGGGAGGAATCTCGTCTAGTAGTAGTTGGCTAATGCGAACCTCAACAGCCGCATTGGCCTGACTAGCGTGGGCCATCAAGCGGTAGCGACCTTCTAAAATTTCGACTTCAGCAGATTCTAGTGGTAACCAGGTGCGATCGCCCTCTTTCTGCAGTAGAAACTCCCAATATTCCATAGCTCAATCCCTGTGGGAATGCTAGCGACCTTCAATCCATGCAGTATAGCGGTCATCGGAATGACTCTGGCAGAAACCGATAAATCCCTTAATGCGCTGTTTTATCCCAGACTTGGTCTACTTCAAATAGCAAAAACAGTCTGGCTTCAACGCTGACCTAGCTGCTGTAGCCGCACCTTAGCAGATACGTACAGCGGTAGCTGATAGTGTTCCGAAAGCAGCCACAAGACCAGTGCTGAGTGACAGGCCAAAGTTAAGCCAGCCCAGACAGCCGGAAGCTGTGCTCCGGGGCTGCCAGGCAGGGGCGGAAACAGGTGGGACGATAGCCAAACTAATCCAGTTGGAAAACCAACCAAGGCCAAGCCTACAATCCAGATAATTAGGGTTAGGTTCCAGTTGTCTTGATGCACGCCCCGCCAGGTATGTCCTTTCCAGCGCCAGCTCATGGGCTGGGCGCTATCGACAACCTGAACGGTTTGATTTTGTAAATTGACCGTAAAAATATGACGGCAGAAATCGCAGGCAAAGGCATCCATCAGCGTCAGCGCTTCAATTTGCCCGTGACGGCAAACTGGGCAAAGATAGCGGCCGCTAAGATCGAGAACCGAACCTGAGACGGCTGTTGGCATCTGCTGTCCGCTCTTGTCTGAAGGTAATGAACTCATAGACAACATCGACTGCAAGACTAATCAAAAAAGCGATCGCCCTAACGGGCCTGAGCCAGCGAAGCTCCTCCCACTGTTTTAACGTATTCCCGACCGGCCTGCTCCAAAATCACCACTGGATCCTGTCCGCTGGCCCATTCCACCCGGCTAATCCGCACCTGACCGTTGGCTAAGTAGTCGCCGACTTGGACGTAGCGGCCTGTTTCGGCATTGGGTTCCTGCACTAAAATGCTGATCTGATCAGCTAGCTGCATCACACCCGATATTTGAATCGCCGCTGCGCCTGACGCTCTCGGAGCGGCAGCAACAGGCAGGCTGAGGGGCTGATTTGCAACCGATAGGCTAGGTAAGCTAGCTGGGACAGGCGGTAGAGCTTGGGGTGAGCGAGCAGCCGGTAGCGGCTGCAGGGCAACGGGGGCACTGGGCGCAGTCGCGGTCGGTGGTGGACTGGGGGCGGCGGCGGCAGGAGCAGGATTAGCGGTAGCCTCTGCCGTCGGTGCCCTGTTGGGTCTCGCTTTGTCAGCGATCGCAGGCTGAGCCGGGATAAACGGCGAAATGAAAGGATCGCTGCGACCAGTGGAAATTCGGGGTAGTCGTTCGGCCACGGGAGTAGCTTGGAGAAGAGCTGTCTTGGCTGTGGCTAAAAACTGTGGCGATCGCCCAATGCTCTCACGGCCAAAGCCCTCAACGACAGGCTCAAAGGTTGCGGCTGACTCAGGGGAGTCATTAGCCGCTTGCCGAGCGGAACGCTGTAAATAGCCTGCTACGCTACCGACACTCACAGCAACCGCGATCGCAGCCGCAATCCAGGTTGCTTTGGGCTTGAGTTGTTTCATACGCTAATCCCCACAATTCTCACTCAGGATAGCCAATTCTCTGACAATCGGATCACTGAGTTTTGTCAAAGATAATCAGCTTCCTGCCTGTCTGGAGAAAACAGGGAAGCGTCCTGGAACCGCTAGCACTGCTGCGGCTTTAGCCCCAACCAACTTACCAGCCAGCTTCAGCTACTTGGAACTGAGTGTTTGTAGCTGGAGCAGCAGTGCGTCTGCCTCTGCTAGCAGGTGCAGCAGTTCTACTTGATGATTGGCCTGGAAAGCAGACTGTTTGACCTCTATCCAGCAAACTTTTTCGCCCTCTGGCTGGTTAGCAGTTCTCTCTGGTTCAGAATTAGGCGCGGCAGGCGAACTGGCGGAAGAAACGTTCATCTCAAACACACGATGAGAATTTATACTTAGCAAGGGCACTGGCCCAATCTTATACTTATCACGCTTTATCCAAAAATCGTAACAGCCGCCAATCTTTACCCTCGATCGGCTATGCCAGCTCTTCAAGCGGCTAGGATAGCGGCGATGCGCTGCTTGCCTGAGGGACGCGGTAGACTTGAATAGCCAGATTTGCTGGCTGCTGTCGTCTTTAATTTTTTCGCTCAAATTCTGAATTAACCCGTGACCCTTAGTCTCAATCCCAATCAGTTATTGCCCGACAGCTATTCGACTCAGCCCTCCACTTTGCTGAATCGCTGGCCGGGTTTGATCCAGGCTTACCGGGCTTACTTGCCCGTCAGTGAACAGACGCCTGTCGTAACTCTTCTAGAAGGGAATACGCCGCTGATCCCAGTGCCCGCAATTGCCGCTCGTATTGGCAGATCTGTTCAGGTTTTTGTCAAATATGATGGCCTTAATCCCACGGGTAGCTTCAAAGATCGAGGTATGACCCTAGCAATTTCTAAGGCTAAGGAAGCTGGCGCTGAAGCGGTCATCTGTGCCAGTACGGGCAACACCTCCGCTGCAGCCGCAGCCTACGCTCTGCGGGGAGGACTACGAGCCTTCGTTGTGATTCCCAATGGCTATGTCGCTTTGGGAAAACTGGCCCAGGCACTGCTCTATGGTGCTCAGATTCTAGCGATTGAAGGTAACTTTGATCAGGCTTTGACAATGGTGCGTCAGAGCGCTGATAAATACCCGGTAACGTTAGTAAACTCCCTTAATCCTGATCGCTTAGAAGGTCAGAAAACGGCAGCTTTTGAAGTAGTTGATGCGCTGGGCAATGTGCCCGACTGGCTGTGCATTCCGGTGGGTAATGCGGGTAATATCACAGCCTACTGGATGGGTTTTTGTGAATATCACGCTCAGGGACGCTGCGATCGCCTGCCGCGAATGATGGGTTTCCAAGCCGCTGGCGCAGCGCCGCTGGTGACTGGCAAACCTTGCCCCCAACCTGAGACTTTGGCTACGGCGATTCGCATTGGTAATCCGGCCAATCGCGATCGCGCCTTGGCCGTACAGTCAGCGAGCCAAGGCGCCTTTAATGCGGTCACTGATGCAGAAATCCTGGCGGCCTATCGGCTATTGGCAGCGGCAGAAGGTATCTTTTGTGAACCGGCCAGCGCTGCTTCTGTAGCCGGGTTGCTAAAGGTGAAAGATCAGGTGCCGACAGGAGCTACGGTAGTCTGCGTCCTTACAGGCAACGGCTTGAAAGACCCAGAGTCTGCTATTGAGCACAGTCAAAACCAGGTTCATCAGGGAATCGAACCTAACCTAGAGAGCTTAGCGGCCGCGATGGGGTTTTAGTCACTGTCGGTAGCAGGGCTGCCTGAAGCGGCTGCGGTCGGAGACTCCTTGGCCAGCATATCAATAGCATCCCCTAAGGCCATTGTGAGGCTTTGCCGGGTTTGCGCATGTTCTGACTGTTCTATCTTGAGCGCTTGACCAAGGCGATCGCACTGGGCCAAAGCCGCGACTAGCTGCTGCCGCAGTGCGGCTGTATCTGCAATTTGCTCAACTCGCTGCTCAATTTCAGCTACGTTTTGGCTTTGGTTTGAGGCTGGCTGCTGTCTGAGCTGATTGATGACCTGCTGTAGTGCCTGATTTTTAGTTTGCAGTTGCTCAACCGTGCTGCGTCGCTGTTGGGCTTCTGTCTCGTAAAGCTGTCGCCAGTTGGCAGCGCTTTTGTAGGCAGCATCTCGCTCCTTGAGCGTGTCAGCTAGCTGTCGCTGCAGGTTTCTGATTTCAGTCAGCCACTGGGTAATATCGCCTGTCATGCTGGAAACCGAATATTTAACTGAAACATAGACAACAGGACTAAATGCGTCAATACCACAGCCTAAAACAGCAGGCGCGTGAGGGCGGCAGGCGCAGGTAAGACAATTAGCACCAGCAGCGTCAGCGCCAACAGACCCCAGAAATCCCGCTGGTTATTGAGTTCGCTCACGTCATTCAAAGCGGGCTCATCAACTGCTGGAATAAAAAACAGCAGAATAGCCCAGAGCATAAACTCACGATGAATTAGGGCTAACCCTAGTACCAGCAGCCGCGCCACCTGTCCAATAACGGCCCCGGTTCGCTGGCCAAACATGGCGTGAACAATGTGGCCGCCATCTAGCTGGCCGATGGGCATGAGGTTGAGCGCCGTCACCACTAGGCCCAGGCAGCCTGCCACCGCAACCGGGTGGAGTCGAATGGCTTGTTCAGCGCCCAAGCTCGCCCCTAAGGCCAGCTTGCTCAAAATTGCCAGCAGAATTGAGGCACCGGGATCAAGCGCCTGAAAATTTAGCAAACTGGCATCGTCTGGCATTGTTACCAGTTCGGACTGGCTGAGGCCCCAGATCAGCAAAGGCAGGGTAGCTACGAAGCCCGACAGGGGGCCAGCAATGCCAACATCGAATAGGGCTTTACGATTGGGCACTGGCGATCGCAGTTGAATAAAAGCGCCAAATGTCCCTAGAAAAAAGGGTACAGGGATGAAGTAAGGCAGGGTTGCCTGAATGCGATAGCGCCGCGCTGTCAAATAGTGACCCAATTCGTGAATTCCTAAAATTCCCATCAGCGTCAGGGCATAGGGCAGTCCGGCCAGAAACAGGGCAGGATCGCTCTGGAGCTGATCTTCAGGAACCCCGGCAATAATCAGCGCTCCAACCGAGGTAGTGGTCAGCAGGGTAATGGCGAATAGGGCGATCGCTAAGCCAGGACGGGTCAAGGGCTGGTCTTGTTTGCCAGTGGCCTTTGCCTGTGGGTTGGGAACCAGCGCAAAATAGGGCTTGCCATTGAGACCCTCTTGAAACAGCACCAAAAAACGACTGCCAAATCGAGACTCAATGTTCTCTTGCACTGTTTTATAGGCGACTTGGGGAGATGAGCGCAGCTGACCTCGACAGATCATCGCCTGGGGTCGATACTCAATATTCTGGAGGTAAAAGACTGACCAGGGAAAACAGTGCTGTAAGCTGGCTTCCTCTTCTTTATCAATCGGACGCAGAGCTGGCCGAGCTTCGGCTGAGGTCTGATTCTCACTCTGGGCCGTTGTCGGCAACGCTCTGTCCTGATTTGGTTTGGGCTTAGGTTGCCGTCCCCACTGAATTAGCAGCCAGTAAACGACCGGGCAGACAATGAACAAGCTCAGCAGCAGTCCATTTGGCAGCGGCTGATCTTCCCCCTGAGCTAGACTCCATGCCGTCAAAACAAAGGCAGGCGTCATCATCACTAACCAAAGAATCCAAATTGGCGTCCGCGTAATATTGATTACGCTGCGCTGGACCACAAAGTAAGTGAAAACTCCTAATAAAACTAACCAAAAAAGCAGCATGGGCTGGTTGCACTCAGGCGTTCTTGAAACTGAAGTTTACTATGTTAAGCTGCGGCTTCAGTGGCTTTATAAGCTTAAGCAATGAGAGGATTGACTGGTGATCAGCCGTTACCTCCCTAAGCTCAGTTTGCCAAACCCACTCTCAAACAGCAAAAACTGGTGGCGCTGAATCCTGATTGGAGTTTTCTACCAGCACAACTGGTTCAACCCAATCCACTGAGTCATTCACTCAGCAATTCCCCGACAGGGAATCTGTCGTCTCAAGAATTTTGCCTCAAGGCGCGGCGTCAGCTCCCAAAAGCTATTTCAGGAAAAAAGATGACTGCCTCAAATCCTCTCAGACTACCCAAAGCTCCCCGCCCCGTTTTGGATCACGTTTTTGCTTTTCCACCCAACCGCGAAACGATGGGAGGAACCGCTTACTTTATTGTAGGAAATGACTCCTCAGATCAAGCCGCTAACATTCTAGTGGATTGTCCGGCTTGGACAGAATCAACCCAAAACTTCTTGCTGGCTCAAGGGGGCGTGCGCTGGCTGTTTTTGACCCATCGCGGCGCGATCGCCCAGGTCAAAGCAATTGTGAAAGCCCTGCAGTGCCAGGTTTTAATCCAGGAACAAGAAGCCTATCTGCTGCCCAACCTGTCGCCCCAGACCTTTCATCATACCTACGCCCTGAGTGAGTTCAGCCAGGCTATTTGGACTCCTGGCTATTCGCCCGGCTCGGCCTGTCTCTATCATCAGCGCTACAGCGGCATCTTATTTACGGGACGCCACTTGCTACCCACCTCGGCGGGAGCGCTGCAGCCTCTGCGTTTTTCTAAAACGTTTCACTGGCCGCGTCAGATACTGAGCCTGCAGCACCTCTTGGATTGCTTCAGCCCGGAGACGCTGCAGCATATCTGTCCGGGGGCCAATACCGGATTTTTGCGAGGAGCCGGAACGGTTACTCAGGCTTATCAAAAGCTACAGGCGCTTGACCTGACGGCGCTACGAGCGGCTCAGGTACCGATTTGAAGCGGCTCATGGCCTGCATTAGCGGTGCTGTCACCTCGGCGGGATAAATCAGCCAGGTGCGCTGAACTGGCTGAATCAGGGTCTTTACCAGGGGAGAAAGCTGGCTAATTTCCTGCAGTCCTGTGGTTGTTTTCAGCTTGATACCCCGCTGATACAGGGTATAGCCTCGGCTCCAAACCTGGCGCAAGCCGCTGTAGCGCTCTGGCTCAAGCGATCGCTGGCGTAGAGATTCTGCGATTTGTTCTAAAAGCTGCTGCTGCGAGCCAGGTGCTAACTGCGTCACCTCTAAAACCTTGAATAAATCCCGGTCTAAAAAGCGACGGCATAGATCGGCTAGGAGGCTGTCTTCACCGCGCTGCCAGCGCTGTAGATGATACATGAAGACCACATCATCAGCCGCCAAGTACTGGGCTAAAGACAGGCCCCGCACCTTTTGCTGTAGCCAGGACTGAACAGTTGCATCGGCATCGAGTTTCTCTTGCGATAGCAGCTCTCTAGCTCGAATGAAAGCCTGCTCCAGTATCCAGGTCGCCGCCAAGTTTTTAGCATGGTTATAAACCTGGGCGTACATGAAATAGCGCACTAGCAAATAGTGTTCAATGGCGGCTAGGCCTTTGTAAGCAACTACCAGCTGCTGGCTGAGCGGATCATAGTCGATGGCTAGCAGAATACGCTCTAGGTCAAGCTGGCCATAGCTAGCGCCCGTGAAGTAGCTGTCGCGCAGCAGGTAGTCTAGGCGATCGCAGTCGAGCTGGCTAGACACGAGCTGCCAAACCAGCGGTATTGGATGCTGATGGGCGTAGACCTGCTCAATATCGCGGCTGAGGCTGGGCGCAAACTGCTCCAGTAGCTGAGTGATGGGCGAATGCTCCCGCAGAATTCGCCGTGTCCACACTTCATGATGGCTACCAAAAACTTCTTCTGCTGTGTGGCTGAAAGGGCCGTGTCCTAGATCATGTAGCAATGCCGCACAGAGAACCGTCGCCCGGTGGGGGCGCAGGATCTCATAGCGGTGAGCTAGGCGATCAAATGCCTGCCGCGCGATCGCCATTACCCCTAGAGAATGGGTGAAGCGAGAACTCTCAGCCCCATGAAAAGTCAGGCTGGCAGGTCCTAGCTGGCGGATTCGCCGCAGTCGCTGAAAGGCGGGAGTATCAATGAGCTGGATCAGTAAAGCTTCGACTGCATCAGCCTGATCTAGCGTAATGGCTCCGTGTAGCGGATCGTGATAGGTACGCACAGCCTTAGGACGCCTCGGCTACAACAGCGTTAGCAGACCGCAGCACGTCTAGAGCCGCCTGGTACTGCGTGTCTGCTGTGGTGGCAACCTGTTCGCTATCAATTGGCTCTAGGGGCACTCTGTAGTCCGGCTGAATCCCTAGCTTATTTATGTCGTTGTGATTGGGCGTCTCGTACTTGGCAACCGTCACCGCGAGTCCTGAACCGTCAGAAAGATCAAACAGTGACTGGATTAGCCCTTTGCCGAATGTGATGTCGCCTACTAGAACAGCTCGTCCATTGTCCTTTAGAGCGCCAGCTAAAATTTCGCTAGCGCTGGCTGTTCCCTGATTAACTAAAACCACTAAGGCATCTTCAGTTAAGGCTGAACCGCTAGCGGCAAAGCTATCAAAAATGCCCTGACGGTTGACGGTGTAGACAATAGTGCCGCGATCGAGCCAGAGACGGCTTACTTCAATGCCAGCCTGCAAGAGTCCCCCCGGATTGTTTCTCAAGTCCAAGATGTATCCCTCGGCTCCTTGCTGCTCCAGCGACATCACAGCTTCTCGAATCTCTTCAACAGCGTTGGCGTTGAACTGGCTCAGGCGAATGTAGCCTACCCGCTGACCGTCTGGCTGAACCCGTAGATCGGCGAAAACCGGATTGAGGGTAATGCGATCGCGCACTAGGGTAATCTCAAACTCTTGCTGCTCCCGCCCAATCAGCAAATTGACCTGGCTGCCTACTGGCCCCCGCATCTGGCTGGCGGCCTCGTCTAAGGTGAAACTATCAGTAAGAGTGCCATCTATCTGCAAAATGCGATCGTGAGGCTGCACCCCAGATCGAGCCGCGGGCGATCCTTCAATTGGCGCAATTACCTTCAAGAACTTCTGCTCAACATCTCGCGTAATCTGTAATCCTACCCCCGTTAGCTCACCTGAGGTGCTAGTCTGCAAACTGCGATACTGATCTGGCTTTAGCAAGCGTGTGTAGGGATCGTCCAAAGAAGCCAGCATGTCTTGAGCAGCCTGATAAGCAGCTTCCCGATCGGCCATTGGCTGTCTCAAAAATCGCTGTCTCGTTAGCCACCAGTTTTGATGGTTAAAGGTTTCGTCTAAATAAGCACGGCTGACAATGCGCCAGACTTCCGAAATAAACCGCTGCTCACCATTGGCCGCGAATGCCCCCGGAGTCTGAGGCCCCAACCAGACCACAAACGCTACCAAAAAGCAAAGCAGGGATTTTACAAAAGGGTTTCTCATATTTAAGGGGAAATAAACCGGCGATTTGAAAATCGCGAATGTCTGAGCGCTTAGCCCTATTTAGAGCTACTGATCCAACACAACGAAAGTCAAAAATCTTACTATTCCTTATTCTGCAACCTGGCTCAGCGCAGCGAAATCTCTCTTAAACTTTCTGATTATAGAAACGGGATGATACATGTCGAACTGGCCAGAGAGTCAGCCTAAGCTGCTAAAAGTCTGCCAAAAAGACGGTTTCAACGGCGTTGACTGAACTGCCGACTGAACATGAGCAGCGATAATTCCAGTAAAAGCTCCAGACTTATGTAAAGTTTTGCAAAATTATCTAATTCTTTTAGCTTAGTCTACCTGGTTTTCCCCGGTTTTAGGCGGTAGTGCTGTAAGCATTGAGTTCGGTTTGTTTAAGCTTCGTCCATATAAAA
Organism: Sphaerothrix gracilis Ecp01; assembly: GCF_030405905.1. NCBI lineage: Bacteria > Bacillati > Cyanobacteriota > Cyanophyceae > Nodosilineales > Nodosilineaceae > Sphaerothrix > Sphaerothrix gracilis. The sequence goes on along the minus strand of NZ_JASATW010000001.1, from coordinate 215,751 downwards.
AAGGGGGTTAAATTAGCTGAGATTCCCCGGCAGTCTAGGCTCATCTTTACTTTGTGCTATGTTACATTTGCTATTGACGGCATAAATATCCATACGCGCCCGCTTCATGTTTACTAAGCAAGTCACTGATTCAACGGCTTACAAATGGTTTAATGAGCGGCTGGAAATTCAGGCACTCGCTGACGATATTTCCAGCAAATATGTTCCGCCCCATGTCAACATCTTCTACTGCTTGGGCGGCATTACTCTCACCTGCTTCATCATCCAGTTTGCCACTGGATTTGCCATGACCTTCTATTACAAGCCTACTGTCGCTGAAGCATTCACTTCAGTCCAGTACCTGATGACAGAAGTCAATTTCGGCTGGCTGATTCGCTCCATTCACCGCTGGTCCGCCAGCATGATGGTGCTGATGATGATTCTTCACGTTTTCCGCGTTTATCTGACAGGCGGCTTCAAGAAGCCTCGCGAGCTGACCTGGATCACCGGCGTCATTTTGGCGGTTATCACCGTGACGTTTGGTGTGACCGGATACTCTCTACCTTGGGATCAGGTAGGATACTGGGCTGTAAAGATTGTTTCGGGTGTTCCTGGAGCAATTCCGGTTGTGGGAGCGTCAATTGTTGAGCTGATGCGAGGAGGGGCCAGCGTTGGGCAGGCAACTCTAACTCGTTTCTATAGCTTGCACACATTTGTGCTTCCCTGGCTGATTGCAGTCTTCATGCTCTTGCACTTCCTGATGATTCGTAAGCAGGGAATTTCTGGTCCCTTGTAAGGTATAGGCTGTTTGGTTTTGACCAGCGCTCAACTGAGGCTGGTCATTTCCCTGACCTCATCTGTCTAATTGCGAAGGAGACAAATTTTCAAATATGGCAACACTCAAGAAGCCCGATCTCAGTGATCCGCAACTGAGAGAAAAACTCAAAAAAGGCATGGGTCACAACTATTACGGTGAGCCAGCCTGGCCTAACGACTTGCTCTATATCTTCCCAGTCGTTATCGCCGGTACGATCGCCTGCTGCGTAGCCCTAGCTGTACTGGATCCTGCCATGATTGGCGAACCTGCTAATCCGTTTGCTACGCCGCTAGAGATTTTGCCTGAGTGGTATCTCTATCCGACCTTCCAGATTTTGCGCATTCTGCCTAACAAGCTGTTGGGAATTGCGGCCATGACTGCGATTCCGTTAGGGCTGATTCTGGTCCCCTTCATTGAAAACATCAACAAGTTTCAGAATCCTTTCCGCCGCCCGGTGGCAACGGCAGTTTTCCTGTTCGGAACCGCTGTTACCCTATGGCTCGGAATTGGCGCTACTTTCCCCATTGATGAGTCTTTAACCCTGGGCTTGTTTTAATCAGGAATACTCAAAACTGAAGAAGATTCTCTGCCTGCTTGGCTCCTTGGTGAATGTGCTTTGCCTTTGGGAACCCTAAGCAGGCAGTTATTTTTATACGTATTTTTCTAGCGTTACCGCACTAATAAACTCTATGACGCGCACTGCCCTCATTACTGGAATTACGGGTCAAGACGGTTACTACCTCAGCCAGCTGCTGCTCAGCCAGGGATATCGGGTGGTGGGATTGGTACCGCCGGAGCGTCAGGGCAGCGTTGCCAAGCTAGATGAGCTAGCCAGTCAGGTAGATATCTACTCAGTGGCGCTCACTAGCAGCGAAGCACTAAGGACGGCGGTGCAGCAGCTCCAGCCCGATGAAATTTACAATCTGGCTGCCCCTAGCTTCGTGCCAGATTCTTGGCGAGATCCGCTAGGAACGCTAGATCTAATTACCGGAACCGCAACTCGCTTACTGACGGCTATCCGAGAGATCGGCCTAGAGACTCGGTTTTATCAGGCCAGCAGCTCCGAGATTCTAGGGCAGGTGCAGGAGTCACCCCAGTCAGAAACAACGCCGTTTCGGCCCAAAAATCCCTACGGCGCGGCTAAGCTCCATGCTCACTGGACGATGGTCCATCACCGCGAACGCTACGGTCTGTTTGCCTGCAGCGGAATTTTGTACAACCATGAATCGCCCCGGCGTCCGCCGCAGTTCGTCACCCGCAAGGTGGCCCTGGCCACGGCTGCCATTAAGCTGGGTTTGAGCGATCGCTTAAAAATGGGCAACTTAGACGCTAAGCGAGACTGGGGCTATGCTGGCGACCATGTGGAGGCGATGTGGCGGATGCTGCAGGCTGAGGAGCCAGAAGACTATGTAATCGGTACAGGCTACCTGCATACGGTGCGGGACTTGGTGGCAACCGCCTTCGCCAGCGTTGATCTTGACTGGGAGCGATATGTAGAAATTGATCCGACTCTGCTGAGAGCGGACGAACACTTCCAGCTAGTTGCTAATCCTACTAAGGCTCAACAAAAGCTCAACTGGCAGCCGCAAGTGAGCTTTGAGGCGCTGATGGCAAAAATGGTTCAGGCTGATCTAGCTCGCCTGCAGTCAGGCGCTGTGACCTTACAGTCTGCCTAAGGGCACGTTTAATCGCAGGTTGCTGTGTCAAAATTCTTATTCATCCGGTGGCAAACTCTTCGGCTTCCCCATCCAACCCCCACTACGTTTTTGCTTTTCTAGAGATTTTTGAATGTGAAGGTGGAATTCAGTCTTACATCCGGGATATTCTCAGAGCTTATCTAGCCGTACCTGAGGCTCCGGCGGCGACTGTTTTTCTACTACGAGATGGTCCCAACTGCCCCAATCCTTTTCAAAACAGCTCGCTAAACTTTCGCTACTTAAAGACAGCGCCCGCCGTTTTAGGCCGTCTGCGGCTGGTTACTGCGCTGGGGCTTTATTTGATGCAGCACCGTCCAACGCGAGTCTTTTGTGGCCACATTCGCCTAGCGCCCTTGATCGCCTTTCTCTGTCAGCGACTCAATATTCCCTACACGGTTCTGACCTACGGCAAAGAGGTCTGGTATCCGCTATCCCTTGGCGATCGCAGAGCACTACAGGCCGCCAATCGCATTTGGACAATTAGCCGCTATAGCCGTGACCAAGCCTGTGCTGCCAATCAGCTTGATCCCAGCAGAGTTGATATGGTGCCCTGTGTCGTTGAAGGGCAAGCCTTTACGCCGGGAGCTAAGTCATCAGAATTATTAGCAAAGTATCAGCTCGAAGGTCACCGGGTGCTGATGACGGTGGCTCGTCTATGGTCAGGAGATATTTACAAAGGTGTGGATATTACGATACGTGCTCTGCCAGAGATCACTCAGATTTTTCCAACCGTGAAGTACCTAGTGATTGGTCGAGGAGACGACCAGCCCCGTTTAGCCCGTCTGGCCGCGGATCTGGGGGTTGCTGAGCAGGTTGTGTTTGCCGGTTTTGTGCCGACTGAAGCGCTAGTGGATCACTATCGTTTAGCGGATGCTTACGTGATGCCGTCTCAAGAGGGTTTTGGCATTGTTTATCTAGAAGCGATGGCCTGCGGTGTGCCTGTTTTGTCGGGGGATAGCGATGGCTCTGCCGATCCGCTGCAAGATGGCCGCCTGGGCTGGCAGGTACCTCACCGGGATGCAGCAGCAGTAGCCGCTGCCTGTATTGAAATTCTTAAAGGAGGCGATCGCCGCTGTAAGGGTGACTGGCTGAGACAGGAAACGCTGGCAAAATTCAGTCATGAGGCTTTAGTTTCCTGCCTGCGATCGCTGATAGCGACTTCCTAAGGCGATCTGAGAGGCTGCCCCCATTAAGGTAGGTAATTCACGACTGTCTGTGAGTCCATATGCTGTCTTATCCTGAAGGAACCGAACGCATTTGTTCGTGGATTTACTTTTCGTCAGGACTTTGTCGTGAATCAGAATGGTTTTAGACAGCTCAATTTTTCTGGATTAGGCTGCTGGATAACGCTCTTTGCCGCTGTCTGGCTGTTAGGTGCGCTGGGATTAGGATGGCTGGTTAAGTCTTTTGTTATTCTTATTGCCTTGCTAATTTTGGCCCCGGTGGTAGCGTTTTTGGGATTTCGCTGGTGGCTGCGTCGCAACCTGGTGACAGCCCAGTGTCCTGTCTGTCAGGCTGAGGTATCGGGGATCAGCGGTATGCAGGCAACCTGCCTCAGCTGCGGCACTCAGCTTAAAGCAGAAGCCGGTGAATTCAAGCGGGCCGCTCCTGAAGGTACTATTGACATTGATGCAGTTGAAGTCAATGTTGAAGCGGTTGAACTGCCGCCTGCTGATTCAGAAAAATAGTTAAGAAGAGAGTTAGGCGATCGCCCTATGCGCTTTTTGCTAGCAGTTGCGTTGATTTTAATTTTAGGACTGAGTGGTAGACCTGTTTTAGCTGAGGTTTATGCTTCTCTTAACCTCGACCAGCTCTCGGCTGAGCAAATTGACGCGATTGCCCGCCTGCGACAGCGGGCTTTTGCCGCAACTCAAACAGGTCAGTTTCAGCAGGCCGATCAGTATTGGACTCAGCTCCTGGATTTGCTGCCGGAAAATGCCGCTATCTGGAGCAATCGCGGCAACGTCAGAGTTAGTCAAAATCAGCTAGAGGCCGCCATTGCTGACTTTAATCGCGCTATTGAACTAGCCCCTCAAGAACCCGATCCCTATTTGAACCGAGGGGCAGCCTACGAAGGACTAGGTGAATGGCACAAGGCGATCGCTGATTACAACACTCTACTTAGCCTCGACGCTAACGATGCGGCTGCCTATAACAATCGGGGCAATGCAGAAGCGGGGCTGGGAAACTGGAAACAGGCGATCGCTGACTATCAGAACGCGGCAGAGCTAGCTCCTGATTTTGCCCTAGCCCGCGCCAACTATGCCCTAGCGCTCTACCAAACAGGCAATTCGTCAGAGTCTCTGCAGCAGCTCCGCAATCTAGTTCGCAGGTATCCTCAATTTGCTGATGTGCGAGCGGCTCTAACGGCTATCCTGTGGAATACGGGACAGCGAGGAGAGGCAGAAAGCAATTGGGTCGCTGCCGTGGGTTTAGACAAGCGCTACCAAGATTTGAACTGGGTAGCCCAGACGCGGCGCTGGCCGCCAGCCATGATTACGGCTTTAGAAAAGTTTTTGAAGCTGGGATAGTTCATCAGCCGTTAGGGCGTGAGATCGGGGTCGGTACTGATACTGTGGCCAGCTTGTTGTCAAACCAGATCAGGCCAAATTTTGAAATAAGCCGATCAAATTGCCATCGGGATCGCGAATGTAGGCAATTTTGAGATCAAAGTTGGCATTCTTCATCGGTTCTGAGGCAAATGGCACCCCTTTTTGCTTCAGTTTTTCGCAAGTCTGATCTAAGTCAGACACCATAAAAATCAGGGCTACTCGATCTTGGCTCTCTGTTTCGGGCGGTTTTTCAGTGGTGTGGATAATCTCTGACATCTCTTCTCGGCGAAACAAGGCTAACTGTAAGTTGGCAGCTTTGAACTCTGCGTAGCCGTCTCGCACATCATTCATGACTACCTCAAATCCCATAATGTCCCGATAAAAAAGAAAGCAGGCTGCGATGTCCTGCACGAGCAGACGGGTCTGGGCTGTTTGAATATTCATGGAAAAACAATCACTTAAAAAACAATCAGGCTTTTGATTTGGTGCGGCTACGGCTAGCTTAGGCCCCAGCGCCTATCAAATCCAGAAAAAATCTAGCCAAATTCCCTCAGTTGATTCGCAGCTTGCCTCCACAATTCAGCTATAATGAAAAATCTTGTGGGAAAGTAAACTCCTTAGCGCAAACTCTGGTTCTCTGAGCTACGATTTGTGTTAAGTATAAGCTGCGCATTTATCAACTGGTGAATGCATCTGAAGGAGACCTCAGTCACGGAGAGAACAGTAGGAAACAATTAGCATGGTCAATCAGGAAACGAAAGATATTGAAATCGGCTTTACACATGAAGACTTCGCGGCACTGTTAGACCAGTACGACTATCACTTCAGCCCGGGCGATATTGTCCCAGGGACTGTCTTCAGCATTGAGCCGAGAGGTGCTCTGATTGACATTGGTGCAAAAACAGCAGCATTTATTCCCATTCAGGAAATGTCTATCAACCGGGTAGACGATGCTGAAGAGGTTTTGAAGGCGAACGAAACGCGAGAATTTTTTATTCTCACCGACGAGAATGAAGACGGTCAGCTTACCCTTTCCATTCGCCGCATTGAGTACATGCGGGCTTGGGATCGGGTGCGTCAGCTTCAAACCGAAGATGCTACTGTTCGCTCAGACGTATTTGCGACCAACCGGGGCGGGGCTTTGGTTCGGATTGAAGGGCTGCGTGGGTTTATTCCTGGTTCTCACATTAGTACGCGCAAGCCCAAGGAAGATTTAGTCGGCGAAGAGCTGCCACTGAAGTTTTTAGAAGTGGATGAAGAGCGCAATCGTCTGGTTCTTAGCCACCGACGGGCGCTCGTTGAGCGGAAGATGAACCGCCTCGAAGTGGGTGAGGTAGTCATCGGTACGGTGCGCGGCCTCAAGCCTTATGGTGCCTTTATCGATATTGGCGGCGTCAGCGGACTGCTGCACATTTCTGAGATTTCCCACGATCACATCGATACGCCCCACAGCGTATTCAACGTGAACGACGAAATTAAGGTCATGATTATTGACCTAGATGCTGAGCGAGGCCGAATCTCGCTTTCGACGAAGCAGCTAGAGCCAGAACCGGGTGACATGGTGAAAAATCCAGACGTGGTTTATGACCGGGCTGAAGAAATGGCCGAGAAGTACCGCGAACAAATGAGACAGCAGGCCCAGCAAGAAGCGGCGGCTGAGGCGGGCGATGAAGCTGTTTACGAAGAAGAAGCCGTTTTGGCAACTGAATAGGCTCTGCCTATTTCAAACAAGTTCTCAATCTGACAGGGGGGAAGTTTTACTTCTCTCCTGTTTTTTATGCGATCGCGAACTGTGCGGCCACCCTACGCTTTTTTATGCGATCGCGAACTGTGCGGCCACCCTACGCAGACAACTCATGCGGTAGGCTGACTAAAGCAAAAACCAGGATTTATTGTGGCAACAGTTGAGTGTCCCGACCGTCAGTTTCCAGATATAGAGGCCGTCTTCTTTGATAAAGATGGCACTTTGGCTGATGCGGAAGGCTTTTTAAGGAGCTTAGCCCAAAAGCGATCGCGCCTGATTGATGCTCAGGTGCCGGGGGTTCAAGAACCCTTATTAATGGCGTTTGGCGTGGATGGCGATCGCCTTAATCCGGCTGGACTCATGGCGGTAGGCAGTCGGCGGGAGAACGAAATTGCGGCGGCGGCCTACGTTGCTGAAACGGGTAAGGGTTGGACTGAGTCGCTGGAGATTGTGCAATCTGCCTTTATGGAAGCGGATAGCTACACCCTCTCGAAAGCGGACTACACGCCGCCGCTAGCAGGTATTTGTGACTGTCTGCAAAGGCTTGACCGGGCCGGGTTAAAGCTGGGCATTCTCTCCGCCGATACTACCGACAATATTCGCGCCTTTGTGACTCGCTATGAGCTGACCAATGTTATAGATCTTATGCTAGGTAGCGATCGCCCTGATTTAGCCAAGCCTGAGGCTGCTTTTTTTCAAACAGCCTGCGATCGCTTGGGCATACTACCTCAGAAGGTTCTATCCGTGGGAGATGCGACGAGCGATTTACTCATGGCCAAGCAGGCAGGTGCCGCTGGCTTCATCGGGGTTAACTGGGGCTGGAGCCAGCCAGTGCGCCTAGCTATGCCCGACAGTCTGATTCACCATCCTGATCAACTGCAGATCAGCGCTTGAGTCTGCCGCTCAAACAAAGCGCTAGGCGCTAAAACAGTTTGCGAATATACTGAATTGATGTCTGATGCTAAGCTAGAGAACCCGCCTAAAACCATAAGCCAATTTATTGTCAACCCAGCAACCCCTGTAAAGAGAGGATACGCCCTTGTCTCGTCGTTACCTGTTCACCTCCGAGTCAGTCACTGAAGGACACCCTGACAAAATTTGTGACCAGATCTCTGACGCAATCTTAGATGCGTTACTAGCACAGGACTCAAGCAGCCGAGTCGCGGCTGAAGTGGTTGTCAATACGGGCTTAGTTTTAATTACGGGTGAAATTTCATCCAAAGCGCAGGTTAATTACGCCAACTTAGTGCGTCAAAAGATTGCCGAAATTGGCTATACCGATCCCACTAACAATGGCTTCTCTGCCGATAGCTGCTCTGTGATGGTGGCTTTAGATGAGCAATCCAAAGATATTGCCCAAGGCGTTGATCAGGCTCACGAAACCCGCGAACAGTCTAGCGATCAGGCCCTTGATGCCATTGGGGCTGGAGATCAGGGCATCATGTTTGGCTTTGCCTGTGATGAGACACCGGAACTCATGCCCCTGCCGATCAGCTTGGCTCATCGCATCTCTCGGCGCTTAGCGGCTGTACGCAAAACAGGTGATTTGGCCTACCTGCGGCCAGATGGCAAAACGCAGGTCACTGTTCTTTACGAAGACGGTAAGCCCGTTGGCATTGATACAGTTTTAGTCTCAACTCAGCACACAGCAACTATTGGCGATCTGGCTGATGAGGCTTTGATCCAGCAGCGCATTAAAAAAGATTTGTGGTCTCACGTCGTCCTTCCCGTTTTCGATGACATCGAGATTAAGCCTGACAATGCCACCCGCTTCTTGGTCAATCCTACAGGTAAGTTTGTCATTGGCGGGCCGCAGGGAGATTCAGGGCTGACTGGACGCAAGATTATTGTAGATACCTATGGGGGCTATTCTCGTCACGGGGGCGGTGCTTTCTCTGGTAAAGATCCCACTAAGGTAGATCGCAGCGCTGCCTATGCTTGCCGTTATGTTGCTAAAAATATTGTGGCGGCTGGGCTAGCAGAGAAGTGCGAGGTGCAGCTGAGCTATGCTATTGGCGTAGCGCGCCCCGTCAGCATCTTCGTCGAAACTTTTGGGACGGGTAAAGTCAGCGAAGAGAAGCTGCTAGAGCTAATTCAAAAGCATTTTGAGCTACGTCCGGCGGGAATCATTCAGGCTTTCGACCTGCAAAATCTACCTTCGCAGCGAGGCGGTCGGTTTTATCAGGAAGTAGCCGTATACGGCCATTTGGGCCGTACTGATTTAGATCTGCCCTGGGAAAAAACGGACAAGGCGGCTATTTTGAAGCAGACGCTGAGTGAAAATTTAGCCGCTTCTGGCGTTTAGTTCTTTCAGACTAGGTGAGATACAGCCGTTTCAACAGCGCAGTGATCCAAGCTAGCTATCCCTGCGCTGCTGTCTGCCGCGAGTTTGACTTCTCGAGCTGAATGCGGAAGCTGTTTCAGCGCAAAGAAGTTTGCCTGCGCAGAATCTGAACTCTCGTTAAGATTGAGAAGAGGATTTCAATGTCCTGCTCTTTCTTCTAATTCTGCTCATGACTCAGCTAGCAACTTCTGCTGTTGCCGACCTGTTCGCCAAGCAGCAACGGTTTTTTGCCTCAGGTCAGACCAAACCTAGAGAATTTCGTGTTGAGCAGCTCCAGCGGCTAAAAGAGGCGATCGCTGCCGCCCAAACAACCGTGCTCAAAGCGCTAGCAGATGATTTGGGTAAACCGCCTTTTGAGGCTTACACAACTGAGCTAAGTGCCACGGGTGAAGTTTCCCATGCGCTAAAGCATCTCAAAAGCTGGATGAAACCGCAGAGGGTAGGCGTACCGCTGCCTTTTTTACCGGCCTCAGCCGAGATTTATCCAGAACCTCTGGGCGTTGTTTTAATTATTAGTCCTTGGAACTATCCGTTTCAGCTAGCGATGACGCCGCTAGTAGGGGCGATCGCCGCTGGTAACTGTGCCATTGTTAAACCGTCTGAAATTGCGCCGAAAACGTCAGAGGCGATCGCAGAGCTAATTGATAAGACATTTCCGGCGGAGTATATTGCTGCTGCTGAAGGCGGCGTAGAAACCAGCCAAGAGCTACTAGAGCAGCCATTTGACCACATCTTTTTTACAGGCAGTACCCACGTCGGTAAGGTGGTGATGGAGGCTGCAGCCAAGCATCTTACCCCGGTCACTTTAGAGCTTGGCGGTAAAAGTCCCTGCATTGTGGCGGCAGACGCCAATGTAGCGGTAACGGCGAAGCGAATTGTTTGGGGCAAGTTTCTCAACGCAGGGCAGACCTGTATTGCCCCAGATTATCTCTTGGTGGATCAGCAGATTGAGCCGGAACTGACAGCGGCTATCAAATCTACGCTGCAGGAATTTTATGGTTCTGAGCCTCAGGAGAGTCCTGACCTTGGCCGCATCATCAGCGACAAGCATTTTCAGCGCCTCTCAGGGCTAATACAAGGACATCTGGTTGTTGGCGGCCAGACGGAGGCAGAAACCCGCTACATCGCTCCCACGGTGATCAATCAGGTTACGCCCGCTCATCCAGCTATGCAGGAGGAGATTTTTGGCCCTATTTTGCCGGTGATGACCTACGAAACCCTTGATGAGGCGATCGCCTTCGTTAACGCCCGCCCCAAACCCCTAGCTTGCTATTTCTTCGGCAACAGCGGTCAGGATAAAGAGCGAATTCAGCAGGAAACCTCTTCTGGAGGACTCTGCTTCAACGAAACGATTACCCATGTAGCGATTTCCAATTTGCCGTTTGGCGGCGTTGGGCACAGCGGTTTAGGAGCCTATCACGGTAAAACCAGCTTTGACACCTTCACTCACTCCAAAAGCATTCTCAAAAAGCCGTTTTGGCTAGACTTGCCGGTGCGCTACCCCCCCTACGAAGGCAAGCTGAAGTGGGTTAAAAAGCTGTTTAGCTGAAGCTGGCTTGAATGCTGTCTTAGCCGCAAGCGAATACTTTTAGCAATTCAAAAAATCGTGATGTGGGCTTGCTCCTGACAGTTTGGGCCTGTACCGGGAGAGCGCTGAAGCTACAACTTATAACTTAAGAGGGAATCAGGCTTTGCTAAAGTTTTCTAACCTTTAGATATTACATTTACTTTTTTAGGCTAGTTCTGCTGCTCTTGACTTTAATTTGACCAGGCAGGAAACAGGCAGCTAGCTGTGAGCTAATTTTCAAAGCTTTGCTGTGACACCTTTGAAAAGGTAGCTGTTCAAAGCGAAAGCCTCTAATATCTAACCGCTTTTCTGACTGAGCGATCGCCAAGTCAATAAGCGGAAGGTTATCTTGCTCATATTTAAATCTATATTCACTCCAATCCGAAACTCTACGACTGGTATGTCAAAACATAAGGCTTGCGAACTAAATCAGCTTCAGCCGGGCGCAATGAAACGTTTTAAGGTTGAGGGCACGCCGCTGCTGCTAACCCGCCAAGGAGATGCGGTCTATGCGATCGCAGCGCACTGCACCCACCTGGGCGCACCGCTCGATCAGGGTGTTCTCAGCGGCGATCGCGTGGTTTGTCCTTGGCACAATGCCTGTTTCAATGTGCAAACAGGCGATCAGCTAGAGCCACCGGGATTAGACAGCTTGCCTAGCTTTGCAGCTTTTGTTGAAGGAGACACTGTTTGGGTGAACTTGCCAGAGTCGGCACCCGCCCAGCGAATCCCAAAGATGGCAGCCTATGACCCTGATGCAGACGCTAGAACTTTCGTCATACTGGGGGCAGGAGCCGCAGGCAGCACGGCGGCTGAAACCCTGCGGCAGCTTGGGTTCAAGGGCAAAGTACAGATGATCACGGCTGAGTCTAAACTGCCCTACGATCGCACCGCTTTAAGTAAAAAGTACCTGCAGAGTGATTCGCCCTCTTCGCCGCCCTCGCTGCGCTCGGAGGACTTCTATCAGCAGCATGATATTGAGATTCTTAGCGATCGCTTTGTCACTCAGGTAGATACTCAGGCCCAAAAGCTGACCTTTAGCAATGGTGAAACCCTCAGCTACGACGCGCTGCTGATCGCATCCGGTGGCAAAGCCCGCAAGCTGGATTTACCCGGATCCGACTTAGAAAATGTCTTTACGCTGCATCAGGCAGGGGAAGCCAAGGCGCTGCTAGCCGCTGCTCAGCAGGCTCAGAAAGCGGTTGTGCTAGGGGCTAGTTTTATTGGTATGGAAGTGGCTGCTAGCTTGACCCAGCAGGGATTAGACGTGACTGTGGTTGCGCCAGATGAGGTTCCCTTCGAGTCTATTTTGGGCGAGGCTGTTGGTAAGCTGTTTCAGCGAGTACACGCAGAAAAGGGCGTCACTTTCAAGCTAGGCCACAAGATAGAGCGGTTTGAAGGAGAGGGCACGGTTCAGGCGGCTGTGCTTGATAACGGCGATCGCCTCGCTGCCGATCTAGTTGTGATCGGCGTCGGGATTGAACTCGCCACCGACATGATTGCGGGAATTGAGCTACACGAGAGCGATCGCAGCATTCCGGTTGATGCTCACCTGCAAGCTACCGAAGGGCTTTATGCCGCTGGGGATATTGCCCGTTTTCCGAGCGCTCAAACCGGGGAACCTGTACGCATCGAACACTGGCGTTTGGCCCAGCAACATGGTCGTATTGCAGCCCGTAACATGGTCGGCCAGCGAATTCCCTTTACTAGCCTCCCTTTCTTCTGGACAGGGCAGTTTGACCTGAAGCTGCGCTATGTGGGTCATGCTGAAGACTGGGATGAGGTGCTGCATCACGGCGATTTGGCCGAACCAAAGTTTTTAGCGTTTTACATTAAAGGCGATCAGGTGCGGGCCGTGGCTGGAATCAACCGCGATCGCGATATTGCTGCTATCAGCGAACTGATGCGGCTACAAAAAATGCCCACTGTAGACCAACTGCGTCAGGGCGAGTACGACTGGGTAGGTCACCTTGCTGCTTAAGGTTTGCCGACCGGGTAGAGCTTTTATCGTCTGCTCCTTAACTCCGATTTTTCCATGCACAATCACTACGACATCTTAATCATTGGTGCCGGGGCTGGCGGTGGAACTCTGGCCTATGCCCTAGCCCCCACGGGTAAGCGTATTCTGGTTCTAGAGCGGGGTGGCTATCTGCCACGCGAGAAAGACAACTGGAATCCTGACGCAGTTTTTTTAGAGCGGCGCTATCAGGCTGATGAAAAATGGTACGAGCCGGATGGAACAGCGTTTAGTCCGGAAATTCACTATTTTGTTGGTGGCAATACCAAGGTCTATGGGGCCGCCCTGCAGCGGATGCGGCAGGAGGACTTTGAAGATTTACAGCATTACGACGGCGTTTCTCCCGGATGGCCGTTGACCTATAACGACTTGGAGCCTTATTACACCCGCGCCGAAAGCCTATTTAAAATTCACGGCCAGCGGGGCGAAGATCCGACAGAGCCGCCCATGTCGGCGGAATACCCCTACGGCCCCTTTGCCCATGCGCCTCGCATTCAGCAAATAGCTGACCAACTGCGCGATCGCGGCCTCAATCCGGTTCACCTCACCCTAGCGCTTAACCGGGACGAAGAGCATCCTGAAAATCGTCCCTGCATTCGCTGCGAAACCTGCGATCCCTATCCCTGTCTGGTGGATGCCAAGTGTGATGCCCAGATTGCCTGCGTTGATCCGGCGCGGCAATATGAGAACGTCCAATTGCTAACTCATACCCTCGTGACCCGCCTGCAAACGGATGCATCCGGTCGGCGGATCGAATCCGTAGAGGTTGAGCTGAACGGTCAGCTTCAGTCCTTTAGCGCTGACACTGTAGTTGTCTCCTGTGGAGCCATCAACTCTGCCAAGCTGCTGCTGCGCTCAGGCAATGACAAGCACCCTGACGGGGTAGCCAACTCTTCAGGATTGGTGGGCCGCAACCTGATGTTTCACAATCATTCGGCCCTAATTTCCGTAGCGGATGAACCCAACCCCACTGTTTTCCAAAAAACTTTGGGCATTCATGACTACTACTTCAAAGGGCCAGCCCAGGATTATCCGCTGGGCCAAATTCAGCTCACGGGTAAGGCTGTGTGGCAGCGGTTACAGCACATGGCCCCCACTGAAATGCCTGTGGAAACGCTGCAATATCTGGCTGCTCACTCCGTAGACTGGTGGGTGACCACTGAAGACCTACCTCGCTACGAGAACCGAGTCACCGTGGATCATCAGGGGCGAATTACGGTACACCACCGGCCCAATAATACTCAGCCCCATGCTGATTTAATCCATGTTCTAGAAGATCACCTGCGCGAACTGGGATTCTTTATGTTCTGGCGTAAGACCATGAAGTCGGCGGTGGTTTGGCATCAAGTAGGTACCTGTGTGTTTGGCCAAGATCCGGCCAGCAGCGTGCTCGATATCAACTGCCGTACTCACGATGTAGACAATCTCTATGTCGTCGATGCCAGCTTTTTTCCATCTATGGGGGCAATGAATCCTACATTGACTCTGGTGGCGAATGCGCTGCGAGTGGCCGATCATCTCAAAGCTCAGCTTGAGGAATGAGTCCACCCAGCGATCGCTTTGCAGGCAACACCTGCAAAGCCTGTTGTAATAACGATAAAGACTATGACTTTACTTTCAAAAGCAAACCTAAAATCTATCCTTGAAACGGCTGAGTCGCCTGCAGTGTCTATCTACATTCCTACACATGTGGCCAGCCAAGAGATTCGCCAAGATCCGATTCGGCTGAAGAACCAGCTTAGACAGGCAGAAGAACAGCTCCAGCAGTTGGGCATGCAAGGCACTGAAATTCAAGCTTTGCTGGAGCCAGCTCAGCCCTATGCCTTTGAAATGAACGAAACTAGCCGCTTTTGGCAAAATCAGAGCCAGGGACTGGCGATGTTTATCGCGCCCAATTTTTTCCGCTATTACCGTCTGCCAGTTTCATTTGAAGAGCATACAGTCGTGAGCGATCGCTTCTACTTGAAGCCGCTGATGCCGCTGTTTGCCAATGACGGTACTTTCTTCATCTTGGCCCTGAGCGAAAATCAGCTAAGACTGTTCCAGGCGACCCAGCACCAGATCGCTGAAGTGATGCTTGAAGATATTCCTGGCAGCCTAGCAGAAGCCCTACAGTACGACGATCCAGAAAAGCAGCTACAGTTCCACAGCACCAATGCAGGTGGTGGTTCGCCGGTATATCACGGTCAAGGCGTCGGCACAACCGATGACAAAAACGAAGTTCGTCGCTATCTGCAGCAGGTTAACAATGGCCTCCAAGGATTCTTGCACGAAGAACAAGCTCCTTTAGTTCTGGCTGGGGTTGAACGTATACAGTCCATGTATCGTGAGGTCAGCGACTACAGCAAAGTTTTAGAAACAGGCGTTGAGGGCAATCCTGACAATCTCAGCCATCAAGAACTACATGCCAAAGCATGGCAGGTAGTTCAGCCCCACTTTGAGCAGTTCCAGTCCCAGGCACTAGCGTCTTTTAATGAGCTGTCAGGCACGGGGCAAGCCGTCACCCAGATGCAAGAAGTCATTCCAGCGGCTCACTACGGTCAGGTAGGTGCCCTTTTCGTCCAGGCTGGACATCAGCAATGGGGCGCTTTTGAGCCAAACTCCAATACGGTCACGCTGCTAGAGGAAAGAACTCCAGAAGCTACTGACCTAACTGATCTAGCCGCTGTTCGTACCTTTTTGCAGGGGGGTGAGGTCTACTTGATGACGGCTGACAAGATGCCAGCTAAAAGTCCGCTAGCCGCTGTCCTGCGCTATCCCACCAACGTAGGACAAACTGCTACCGTTAGTTCGTAGCCCCATCTCTAGCTAATCTCACTCTTTGGATAGAGATAAGCTCACTTTCAAGCCTCCGCAAGTTCAGTCTTGTGGAGGTTTTAGCTAAGATTTTGTCTTTTTCGGTGGAAAACCGTATTAAATTGCCTTGGCAAAATGCGAAACGGTAACATACAATACAGAAAGACAAAGCAAATCGTTCATCTTTTGGCTTGAAGCTGTTTTAAGTCATTGCCAAGAGACGGAAGTAAGGGGTCGCTCCCTGAAGGAACGCGCCTCACATTGACACAGTGAGACAATACGTTGATATGGAGGCGAATCCATGAAATTAACTTACCGTGGCGTAACTTACGACTATACTCCGCCCGCGACTCAGGCTGAAACTGCTCCTGAGCGCGGCAAATATCGCGGCGTCGATATTCGATTCCGCAACCCGGCTAAAGCCGCTGTTCATCAGCCCACCTTAGACCTAGTCTATCGTGGTGTGGCTTACAAGACTGGTGAAGCTGTCGAGCAGCCTGAAGCGACGCCTGCGGCCCAGCCTGTGGCTTCTGCGACTGGTGCAGTCGGCGATCGCGCTCGTTTAGCCATGATGAACCATCACAGCAACGTCAAGCGTCGTCAGCAAACGATGCTGGGTCGCCTAGCCGCAGAAGTGGGTCTGCCAGAAACCGCATCTCGGTATTGGAATCATATCCAAGGCAAGGTCCATCCTAGCTTTTGGGCAACCTACGATCGCAGCCGCGCAACTATGAGCTAAATGCTCTTGTGGCTGATTAACGCAGCCTTTAGCGGCAGAGAAAACTTCTCTGCCGCTATTTTACGTGGTGCCAAAACGAAAATTTCTAGCCACTGTCCAGCGCCTACCGTCGTGAATTAGCAGGGTAAGCTGGGATACCTTAAACGCAAACTCAGCTGACTTCGCTTCAAAGCGGGGCCAAGCTAGCCGAAAAGCCTTCGGCTTTAAATCGCGGAAGGCTACTGTTAGGTGAGGCCGAAAAGGACGATTCTGGGAACGGGTATCAACGATATTGAGCTGCTTCTCTAAATGCTGAGAGAGCTGAGTTTGTAAGGCCATAAGCTCATCTGTATGCTGCACGTCTATATAGATGACCCGTGGCGGAAAAGCGCCAAAGCCTGACAGCCTGACAGGCACAGAGGGTTGCTGAGCGGCAAATGTAGTCAGAACGGACTTTAGACGGTTCAGCTCAGCCATCGGCCATTCAAAAGGGGGCTGCAGCGTGATGTGGGGCGGCGATTTTTGAGCCGCGCGGCTCTGGTAGCGATCGCTAAAATGCTGCTTAATCTCGTTGGCATAGTCTCGTACTGCAGTGGGTGGCAGCAACGCAATAAAAAAGCGGCGAAGTTTTAGGTCGTTTTCCATACAACATACAATGGGCTTGATAGACTGAGTTGCTGCTTCTAAAAGCCTAGTCTATTACTCTGTTTCGGATAAGTCAGATTCTCCATGCCTTGGTTTGCCAAAATAGAAAAAGGCATTGTCGATAAAGCCACCTTCGATCGACACGTGCCTGCCCATGTTGAGTATGTTCGCAAGCTAATTAGTCAGGGGCACGAAGCTCGCAGCGGCTACTGGGCTGAACGGGGCGGTGGCATGTTGCTGTTTCAGGCGGACTCTTTAGAGCAGGCAAAAGCGATTGTGCAGCGCGATCCGCTGATTGCTAATGGCTGCGTTGAGTACGAACTGCATCAGTGGTGTGTGGTGGTTGAGTAAGTGACGAGGAGCAGATGATATGGCAAAAGATTCTAGTGGCGGCTACAAGGTCATCACCGACAACCGACAGGCCCGCTATCTCTACGAAATTCTAGAAACTTATGAAGCCGGAATTCAGCTAGTGGGCACTGAAGTCAAATCGATTCGGGCCGGCAAGGTCAATTTGCGAGATGGGTACGGCCTAATTCGTAATGAGGAAGCTTGGTTACTCAATGTGCATGTCTCGCCCCACTCTATGACCACCCAGACTTACAACCACGACCCTAGACGTAGTCGTAAGCTGCTGCTGCATAAGCAAGAAATTCGCAAGCTGATTGGTCAAACAGAGCAGAAAGGGCTGACCCTAGTGCCGCTAAAAATGTACTTAAAAGATGGACGGGTCAAGGTCCTGATGGGGCTAGCTCGCGGTAAGAAGCTCCACGATAAGCGCGAAAGCCTGAAGCGCAAGCAGGAGAAGCGGGAGATTGAGCGGGCGCTGAAAAATGCCTAAGGCATCCTGTTGAAGGACGCTCAGCGTCTTGGGATTTAATATTGGGTTGTATCCGCAGATTCAAAACTTTCTACCGGGTCTTGTTCACCGCAGGCTTCGTCTAGCGCCTGGGTCACTTTTTGGTAAATTTCTTCGGCCTGCTCCGGTGAGTTGCCAATTGCCGTCATCCCCAGCTTGCCATACTCTGATAGACAACCCATCAGGTGAAAGGCAGCTCCGGTGCCCGCGATGGAGTTGAAGTGCAGCCGCTTAGCCACAATAATATCCATTAAATCGCTGGGAAGCAGACCCCGGTACGCTTCCTTTTGCAGGTTGTCAGATGCCTGATAGTACTTAGGCTGGCCCTGGGGCGTATAAAAAATGCCATCGTGGGGATCGTATTTGCCGTCGGTCAGCAGCTTCAGGGCCATAAAGGGATGGGTCGTCCCGCCTTTGCGCAGGTTGATTTCAATGGCCTGTAAGTCCCAACCGGACTTAGCCTCAGGCTGTCGCACAGCAATAAAGTCTACGCCAAAGCGCTCTATTGCTCCTTTAGCCGCTAACTGCTCACCAACCTGACGGCCCATCGCCTGCATGTCTAATCGATAGGCTGCATCGGCTGGGAACGAGCAGCCTAGAAAGACCTGGTTGTCAGGGCCACCTAGAACTTGGTCGTGGGTTGAGAGCATTTCTACTTCTCCAAAAGGCGTTACCCGACCTTGGACGCTGGGCGATCGCTTTTCGTCTCCTTCCACGAATGCCTCCGCGATCGCACCCAAGTCGTGAATTTTTTGCTCAAAGTTTTCCCAGTGCTCTGTCATGCACTGAAACCGCAGGCTTGATAGGTGTTCGTAAAAACGTGCAGTGCGTTCTTGATGGCTAGCTGTGCCGGGGGCCACCTCGGCAAGCTGGTCCAAAGACAGCAAAGCGTTACCTTCGCCGGAAAAGCCCTCATTCAGCTTGATCACCATTCTCTTTAGGTGTGGCTGCCGTTCCCACAGTTCAGCGCTCACCGTGGCCAAATCTCGCCGCGTGTGCACCAGTTGGCTACCGTCCGGATGGGGTAGGCCGCAGTCGGCAAAAATACGACGACTGCCGCTTTTCGTCCCCCAATCTAAAAGGTCTGGATCGACTGCGAGGAGAGGGACACCTAGTTCTAGGGAAAGCTTTTTCTCTAAATGTGTAGAGTTGTAGCAGGTCATGTAGGCATTTTGAGTGTGCAAGGACTGGCGGATACGTTCGACGAGGCGAGGCCGCTCCAGTATTTTTTGCGTTAAGGGCTTTTGAGAAGCATCATAGGTGGCAAACAGCTTTAGGCGATTACGGGCATGGGAACTGGGAATACCGGGCAGCAGTTCCAGATAGTAGTCGATGATGCTGGGGTGAAGCGGCTGAGAGGTGACATAGATCAGCCGAGTACGGGGATTGCGCAGGCGAATTAGAGCAAAGAGTAGCCGTTCTTCGTAGTGGTGAACGCCCTCAATTTTTTGTAGTTCTTGCTGATCTAAACTCAGCGAAGGAATGACTAGAATCTCTCGTGGCTGCGGATCAAAATAGTCGGTAGACAGCCAGCGATCGCGTAACTGCTGCTGCAACTGCCCAAACGCTAGCGAATCAGCTCGATCAGATTGAATATTCTCTTGGCCCATTTTTAGCCTCCGTATCCGCCCCGCTTGCTGCCCTAGTCCATCAGCCTATCAGATCTAGCCCCTATCCTGATTCCAGCTCTAGGTGTTAGGCAGCGAGTCAAAAGCGCAAAAAAAGGGAGCCTGCTAGAGGCTCCCCCAATAGAGGATATTAGCTGAGAGGAGAGATGTATTAGAAACGGGCGCAGTTTAGGAATCGCTCTGAGCCAATTGAGGCTGCAGGTAAGCCACCATTTGCTCGATACCTCGCTGAATCCGACGGGTAACGGTCATTGGGCTAACGCCAATCTGCTCAGCCACTTCTTTGCGCGATAGACCTTTGAAGAAAACAAACTCAATAGCAGAGCGGGTTTTGCCTTCTAGCTGGTTCAAAGCTTGCTGTAGCTGCTGACGGTCTTCTTCTAAAGCCTGCAAAAGCTGATAGTGGGCATCTGGCAGAGTATCTCCTAGCGTGATGGCTGCGTCCATTTGCTGGCAAACGGTGGCGTCAAGGCTCAGGGGAGAACGGTTCTTGCTAGCCAGTTTCACCTCGCGCCACTCCTGAACGGAAACTGCAAGCGCTGCGGCCATTTCGGCATCGCTGGGTTGACGGCCTAACAGACGCAGCAGCTCCATCTGCTTTTTTTGCCCTTCCTTTTGTAGATCCTGCCAGCGACGGGGAATCTTAACAGCAGTGCCGCGATCGCGCAGGAAGTGCAGCATTTCGCCGCGAATATAAGGAACAGCAAAAGAGCTGAAAGCACAACCCTGAGCCGGATCAAATCGCTCAATAGCGCGGATAAGACCGAGATAGCCAATCTGCTCAAGATCTTCGTAGGGTTCAGAACACTGATGGCTGACCCGATGAGCAATTTTGCGGACTAGGCCAGTGTTGAGCTTCACTAACTGGTTGCGCATTGGGATAGAGGGATTTTGCTTGTAAGCAACCAGCAGTTCCATGCCACGGGAGCGGAGAGAGGCAGTTTGACTAGTCATATCTGCGGAGTACCTTGTTTAGCGAGCGAGTTCATCGTTTGTTGCTTCCATTTTGGGTAGGGGACGATACCAAAACCATCGTTGTTCTACGGTACTGCGGTTGCTCACAGCCCCATGAATCCGCAGAATTACTGAGCCTAATCTTTCCGGAAACTTGCTAAAGGCGTTGTAGTGATGCGGCTGAATTAAAAGCTGCGAGTGACCGAATAGCTTCATTCGGTATCTGCGGCTAGATTGAAGCCGTTTGTTTTCGATAAAATCAAAAGATAGAACTCATAAACTGCTTGAACAAACCATTTAGTCATACTGAGGAAAATTTATATGAGTAACACAAGCAATCTACGGGAAGCCTTTCGGCAGGCCAATGGGCGCTCTCTCGTAGGGCCGAACGTCGTTGCTAATGCCCTGCCCTATGTCGGGGGTGGGCTAATTCTGACAGCCTTAGGCACCTTTGGTGGCATCCAGGTACTTGCAACTAACCCTGGTATATTTATGCCTACTTTCTGGATGGCGCTGGTTGCTGAACTGGTTTTGTTCTTCGTAGCGCGAGGCGTAGCTGAAAAGGGCAACAATTCAACTGCTCTGCCGCTGCTAGCGACCTACAGTTTGCTCTCAGGCTATACCCTGAGCGGTCTAGTTTATGTGGCCCTTAGTACTTCTGGGGTCGGCATGACCGGCATTGGGTTTGCCGCTTTGGGCTGTGGCGTTACCTTTATTGCGGCTCGGCAGATTGGCTCTAACCTTTCTGATGAAGACGGCATTGCCTTAACCAAAACGGTCGGGTTAGGCATGATTGCCCTGATCGTTGTGCTGGTAGGACAGTTTCTCTTTGCTATATTCGGTGGCCAAACGCCTCAGTTTCTAGAGATTGCTATTTCGGCCATTGGGGTGCTGCTGTTTGTTGGCGCTGCGGTTGTTGACTTCTATATTCTGCCGCGTACCTATAAGGACGAGCAGTATTTACCGGCAGCTCTGTCGATGTATTTGACCTACATCAACCTGTTTATCTTCATCCTGCGGCTGCTAATTGCTGTCAACCGCGACTAGGCCAATTGAGTAGGGTGGGCACTGCCCACCCTACTGGTCTGTCAGCTTTAATGTTGTGAGTAACTGTAGGTTGGGTTTCGCTAGCGCTAACCGAACCTACTGGCGCGACACAGCTAAAATAGTGCATTAAGTAGTGTGCTGTTAGCGTAGCGTAACGCACCGAATTCAAGGGTTTGAGCCTGTTGATAATTTGTACTATTTTAAGCGTGTCGCGCCACTACAAAAGGCCGATTGAGTAGTAGGTGGGCACTGCCCACCCTACTGGCTGCTAATAAAGAGTTTACGTAAGTAAGATGCTGGAAGCTTTAGAAATCAAGAAAGACGTTGACGTGTTAAGCGATCGCCTGGGTAAAACTCAGGAGTATCTTTGACATCCCCGCATTACAGGCCAAAATCAAGGATCTAGAACAGGCCGCAGCTCAGCCTGAGCTATGGGACGATCAAAGCCGCGCCCAGCAGCTATTGCAAGAGCTGAACGACTGCAAGTCTCATTTGGAGCAACTGGAGCAATGGCAAACCAGTCTGGCAGATACCCAAGCGATTTTAGAGCTGCTAGAGCAAGATAGTGATGCTGCCCTGCTAGCAGAGGCCCAGGAAAACGTGCATCAGCTGACTCAGGCCCTTGATCAATGGGAACTACAGCAGCTTCTATCTGGCCCCTACGATAAAAGCGGTGCCGTGCTGGCTATTAATGCTGGAGCAGGTGGCACAGATGCACAGGACTGGGCCGAGATGCTGCTGCGGATGTATACCCGCTGGGGAGAACAGCACGGTTACAAGGTTGATTTAGTTGAGATCTCTGAGGGCGATGAGGCGGGGCTAAAGTCGGCCACGCTAGAGGTGCATGGTCGCTATGCCTACGGCTATCTCAAGTATGAAAAGGGCACCCATCGGCTGGTGAGAATTTCACCGTTTAATGCCAATGGCAAGCGCCAGACCAGCTTTGCCGGCGTGGAAGTGATGCCTATTTTGGCAGAAGATATTCAAATCGAAATTCCTGAAAAAGATCTAGAGATTAAAACTTCTCGTTCTGGCGGTGCTGGCGGTCAAAACGTCAACAAAGTAGAGACAGCGGTAAGAATCACGCACCTGCCGACAGGCATTTCCGTGCGCTGCACCCAGGAGCGATCGCAGTTACAAAACCGCGAAAAGGCAATGGCCCTGTTGAAGGCCAAGCTGCTAATTATTGCCCAAGAGCAGCGGGCTAAAGCCGTCGCTGATATTCGCGGTGACATGGTAGAAGCCGCCTGGGGCAATCAGATTCGCAACTATGTCTTTCACCCCTATCAGATGGTAAAGGACCTGCGAACCAGCGTTGAAACCACAGCCGTTGATGACGTAATGGCGGGTGAACTTGACGCTTTTATTCAGGCCAGTCTGCGGCAGGAAAATCAGCTAGTTGAAAGCCCAGCCCTGGAAGCTTAGCGGCCCAGGGTTGACCTGAGAAAGGGTTAGCATAAGAAAAATACGCGAGCCTGTCCCTACAGTTTCCTAACTTTCTGAATCTATGAGTGGCACTTCACCCAGTTCTCCAACTCCGACTCACGCTCCGGCCTCAGAGTCCAGTCCGCCTCCCAGCTACGTCAAGCTAGCCATGCGCAATATGGTTAAAAAAGGAGGCAAGTCGCTGTATCACTTTGCCTTAACGACAGTAGGGCTACTGTCGCTACTGGTCGGACTGGCCTATTTGACTCGATAGTTAACCCGAAATACCGCGCTTATGGAGTCAGCTCTCATCGACCCGTCCCAGATCCAAATTGAAGTTGCCGTTCAGATCGAGGATTTAGACGGTCAGGCGGTGCCAGATTTACCCTGGCAGGATTGGTTTCAAATCTGGATACAGCAGCTACAGCCGCAGCGATCGCCTATTGGAGCGTATGAAGTTGGTTTGCAGTTGACGAGCGATCGCCAAATTCAGCAGCTTAATCATCAATACCGTTCTAAAGCTGTACCCACAGATGTTCTGGCATTTGCGGCCCTGGAAGATAAAGCCCCGCTAGCAGCGGATTTTTTAATCAGCCAGCCACTTTATTTAGGAGATATCGTCATTTCCCTGGAGACAGCGGCGGTGCAAGCCCAGCAGCAGGCCCATTCTCTCATTCGGGAAATAGCCTGGCTGGCAACTCACGGCCTGCTGCATCTCTTGGGATGGGATCATCCAGACGAAGTACAGCTAGATCAAATGCTTTTTCAGCAGCAACAACTCTTGCAGGCATTAGTTCTTGCAGATATTAGTCATGGCTAACCTATAACTTCAGGTTAAAGTTGTTACAGCAAGCCGTTTGGTTACATACTGTAACGTGAACTCATCAGGATGCGGTCAGACGCTTTCTCAGTCAACTCTGCTAAATAGAGGTACCGTGATTGAATTCTCTGCAGCCTGAAGATATTTTCCCAGATGCTATTCCCATGCCTGTGTCTCAAGAACTAGAACAAGCTTCAGATGGTTCATCCAAGCTATCTCAGCCAGACCGCGAGATGGCTTGGCAGGTCGCTTCCAACCTGCTGGCGAGTTTTCGGTTTGCTTGGAACGGTGTAGCCTATGCCTTTCAAACTCAGCGGAATTTTCGCATTCACGTTATAGTCGGAACTCTAGCAATAGGGCTAGGTCTTTGGCTGCGGCTTGACGCAACCAGCATTGCCGTTCTGGGCTTGACCAGCGGAGCTGTTTTAACCTTGGAATTAGTCAATACGGCTATTGAGTCCGTTGTGGATTTGACAGTACAGCAGGCTTATCATGAGCTAGCTAAAATTGCCAAAGACTGCGCCGCAGCGGCTGTTTTGATTTCAGCGTTGGCCTCTGTTTTAGTCGCTGGGTGCCTTTTAGTTCCCCCTTTACTAGCCCGTTTTTAGATCAGCTTTAGCTAGGTGAGAAAACCATGCTTTTGGTTATCGACAATTACGATAGTTTTACCTACAATCTGGTTCAATATTTAGGCGAGCTGAGCGCTGAGTTTCCGCTAGCTCAATCAATTCAGGTCTTTAGGAACGATCAAATTACCCTGGACGATATTGAGCGTCTAAGTCCGGCTGGTATTGTGATTTCACCGGGGCCGGGGCGTCCAGAAGCAGCAGGGATTTCGGCAGAGGTTATCCGTGTTTTGGGCCAGACAATGCCAATTCTGGGCGTTTGTTTAGGTCATCAGGCAATTGGTCAGGTATTTGGAGGTGAGGTGGTTGCGGCACCGACTTTGATGCACGGCAAAACTTCACAGGTGCATCACATAGGCGTTGGCGTTTTTGCCGGACTCGATAATCCATTTACGGCAACTCGCTATCATAGCTTGGTCATCGATCGCCTGAGCTGCCCCGAAACGCTAGAAATTACGGCTTGGGTAGAAGACGGCACCATTATGGGGGTGCGTCATCGTGAGTATTCTCACGTTCAGGGTGTTCAGTTCCATCCTGAAAGCGTTTTGACAGAACCCGGTAAGCTGTTACTGCGCAATTTCCTCAAGTCGCTACCCGCCTCAGAGGCCCAGACAAATCAGCAACTGTCTGCAATCGGGCAATAACATAGCAGCGATTGTGCGAGAATTTGCAGAATAGCCCTATATTTCAATAGTCTGCCAATTTGGGAGAGGAGAGAGTTATGAAACGGCGACAGCTAGTTCGCTACGCAGGAGCGACTTTTTTAGCCACATTTGGACTGGGTCTGACGTCACACTGGCAAACTTGGCAGGCTCAATCTGGTGGTGCTGTGACGGTGCAGTGGTTAGGCCATAGCGCTTTTCTGTTCACAGGTGGCGGACAGCGCATCCTGGTAAATCCTTTTCGTCCGGTTGGCTGCACCGCAGGCTATCGGTCTGTGCAAGCCGCGGCGGATCTAGTTTTGATTAGCAGTCGCTTGTTTGATGAAGGCTGGGTAGATGATTTATCCGGCAATCCACGCTTGCTGGCCGAACCGGGCATTTATGAGCTAGACCCGCTGCGAATTCAGGGAATTTTGACCAATCACGATCGCGAAGGCGGACGCCGCTTTGGCAATAATGTCGTCTGGCGCTGGAATCAGGCCGGTATCAACATTGTACATATGGGTGGCGCAGCGGCTCCCATCAGTGTAGAAGAGCAAATTCTAATCGGACGACCGGACGTGCTGCTGCTGCCCGTAGGCGGAGGGCCTAAAGCCTATAACGCTGAAGAAGCGGTTAGCGTTATTCAGACCCTCAATCCCAAGCTAGCGATTCCAACCCAGTATCAAACTGCTGCGGCTGACGGCGTTGATCCAGAAGACTGTCCGATTGAGCCAGTAGATAACTTTTTGGCGTTAGTGCAGCAAACTCTCCCTGCCGCGCAGGTGAGCCAGGGGACTGGCGACTCGCTGACGGTGCGAGCCAGTGCTCTACCCACCACAGGAACTAAGGTTCAGGTATTTAAGTATCGGTTTTAGAGTTTAGAGTCCATGCAGATTGACTATTCCCAGCGGCGGACTGACTTGATGGCGCAAATAGGCACCGCGACGGCCATCTTTCGCAGTGCGCCAATGGCAGTTATGCATAATGACGTCGAATATCCTTTTCGGCAGGAAAGCGATTTTTTCTATCTAACCGGCTTTAATGAGCCAGAGGCTGTTGCGGTGCTAGCCCCCCATCACGAAGAGCACCGATTTGTGTTGTTTGTGCAGCCGAAAGATTTGGCTAAAGAAACCTGGACAGGGTACCGGGTGGGAGTAGAGCGGGCTAAAGAGCTGTATGGAGCCGATGAGGTCTATTCAATTGAGGAACTTGACGAAAAGCTGCCCCAGTATGTAGAGAAAGCCGATCGCCTTTATTATCATCTGGGCTTAGATACAGAGTTCAATCAGAAAATTTTACAGCTATGGCAGCGGCTGCTAGCAACCTACACTAAGCGGGGTACGGGCCCGGTTGCGATCGCAGATACCAAGCTGCTGCTACAGGCTATGCGGCGGGTGAAGCAGCCAGAGGAACTGGCGCTGATGCGTCGGGCGATCGCCATTACCGCTAAAGCTCACAACGTTGCCCGCAGAATGACCCAGCCGGGACTGTATGAGTACGAAATTCAGGCGGAAATGGAGCAGATCTTTCGCCGTGAAGGCGGTATGGGGCCTGCTTATCCGTCGATTGTGGCTTCTGGTGAAAATGCCTGCATTCTGCACTACATTGAAAATCAGCGGCAGCTCCAGTCAGATGACCTGCTGCTAATTGATGCCGGTTGCGCCTATGGCTATTACAACGCTGATATTACCCGTACGTTTCCAGTTAGCGGCCAGTTTTCTGCAGAACAGCGGATTTTGTATGAACTGGTGCTGGAAGCGCAGCTTAAGGCGATCGCTCAGGTACAGCCGGGTAAAGCCTTCAATGAGTTTCACGATGCCGCTACCCGCACGATCACCGAAGGGCTAGTTAGCCTAGGCTTACTGCAGGGTGACGTAGATGAGCTGATTGAGAATAAACAGCACAGAGCTTTCTTCATGCATGGCACTGGCCACTTTTTAGGTCTTGATGTCCATGATGTGGGCATTTTGCGCAATGCTGATAAAACTTGGAAGCCTTTTGCCCCTGGCAATGTGGTGACAGTAGAACCAGGTATCTATATTTCTCCCTATTATGAGCCGGCTGAGGGCCAGCCAGAGGTAAGCGATCGCTGGCGCGGTATCGGTATTCGGATTGAGGATGACCTGCTGGTAACTGAGACCGGCCATGAGGTATTGACGGCAGACGTACCCAAGTCAGTCGCGGCAATGGAAGGCGATCGATAACGGAATTGTTCTCAGCTTTGTTGGCCATGCAAAAAAGCCCTAGTCGCTAGCGGTTAGGGCTTAGATTTGAAAAATTTTGCTTTAGCTGATTCGGAATCTATGGAGCCAGCAGCGCTGCTGCTAAAGCAAGATTACTAGAGATATTTCTCTAGGGTGTTCGCTAAAGTTGTTTTAGGAACCGCTCCAACAACCATATCTACTCGCTGCCCGCCTTTGAAAATCATCAGCGTGGGAATGCTGCGAATACCATACTGACTGGCAACGCTAGGGTTCTCGTCAGTATTGACTTTGACGACCTTCACTTGCCCAGCATACTGCTCGGCAATCTCGTCGACAACGGGAGCAACCATCCGGCAGGGACCGCACCAAGGCGCCCAAAAATCGACTAAGACCGGAACGTCGCTCTCAAGTACCTCTTGCTTAAACGTAGAATCTGTAACTTGTGCGGCTGACATGCCTAGAAATCCTTGCTTCTGCTATCCATTCAGAATCTTACCATAGCCAAAACCGCGACCTCTGCACCAAGCACTATACAATTCTGTATAAACTTCTTTACAGTCGCCTCTTTAGTTCTCAAGCTCCAAAACCTGCCTAACTCAGCAACAAACTCAAGATAGAGATTAGAGTCTGCTGATAGAAGTGTTTTGCCCAGCTCAGCCCGTCTAGATGCTGCGCTCTTGCCCGTTGAGGAATAAATGTGAGGTCGGATACGCTGCTAAGCCGGAAAAATTAAAGCGTTAGGTTTAAATAGACTACAGACGACTCTCGAGAGATCTACTCAAACGGTTTGAAAATCTCTAGAACTAGACGCCGAGCTGAAAAAAGCCTGCAAGGCTTTACTGAAGCTGAAAAAAGTCATCTAGAAACCTGAAATCTCAAGAACTTTCCGTAGGGTAGCTTGCCTTAGCGTTCATAATCGAGATAGCTTTTGCAGAGTTATTCTGTGCAAGCTGAGAGCAAGCCTTACAGATTAAGCTGCTACCTATTGAAGCTTTTTGAGTATTTTCTCAGTGCAGAGCGATCGCTGAAGAAAGTTGCGCTCACTTTTCTACCCCACCCTCTTCTTTCATGGAGTTCGACGCGATGAATCCAATTTCTCAACTGAGATCTCGGTTGCCATTTCCATTGAGGCGACTGGCAGATCTGGCCTATAACTACTGGTGGAGCTGGACTCCGGAGCGTCTTTCCCTTTTTAGCGTCGTTGATCCTACTATCTGGCAGCGCTGCAATCACAATCCGGTGGAGCTACTAGAGTCAGTTGCCTATGAGCGCCTGTCTCAAGTGGCAGAAGATCCTCGCTATCTCAAGCGCTTAGAAACGCTGGCGGCTCAGTTTGATGCCTATTTGACAGAGCAGGATACCTGGTGTCATCGCGTAGCGCCTCAGTTGTCCTTAGATCAGCCTGTGGTCTACTTCTGTACTGAATTTGGTATTCATGAATCTCTGCCGATTTACTGCGGGGGCCTGGGAGTTTTAGGCGGTGATCACCTCAAGTCTGCTTCTGACTTAGGCGTGCCTATGATTGGCATTGGCCTGCTCTACCGCCAGGGTTACTTTCGACAACATTTAAACCGCAGCGGCTGGCAGAAGGAATATTACGATAACAACGACTTTGAGCACATGCCGCTGGAGCTGGTGCGTGATGAGTTTGGTCAGCCGGTGACAATCAAGCTGCGTATTCGTCAGCGCACTGTGCGAGTGCAGGTTTGGCTGGCCCGGATTGGCCGGGTCAATCTGTACCTGCTGGACACCGATCGCGAAGACAACGACCCGGTGGATCGTTCACTGACAGGGCATCTCTATGGCGGTAATCAGGAGACGCGGGTGGCGCAGGAGGTGCTGCTGGGCATTGGTGGCATTCGCATCCTGCAGGTGTTGGAGATTGAACCCTCGGTTTATCACCTCAATGAAGGTCACGCGGCCTTTGCGCTTCTAGAAATTGCGCGAACTGAGATGGAAATGAGCGGCGGCTCTTTCTACGATATGGAAGATTTGGTGCGATCGCGGGCTGTCTTTACCTCTCATACGCCGGTACCCAACGCCAACGACTTGTTCTCAGCCGATTTGATGGACTCCTTCTTTGCTGACTACTGGCCGCAGATTGGGCTTTCTAGAGAGCAGTTTTTAGCTTTGGGAGCGCGGCGGCTAGGAGATCCCTGGGAGCCGTTCAGCATGACGGTGCTGGCGCTGCGAATGACGCGATCGGCCAATGGGGTCAGCCAGCGGCATGGAGAAGTCTCCCGACAGATGTGGAGCATTCTTTATCCCGAAAAAGACGAGACTGAAGTCCCGATTGGGCAGATTACCAACGGGGTTCATGCCCGCACTTGGACCGCACCACTGATGGCAGATCTGTACGATCAGTATTTGGGCGAGGCTTGGTCTCAGCGGATCTCTGATAAAGAAATTTGGGCTCAGATTGACGCTATTCCCGATGAGGAACTCTGGAAACGACACTGCATTTTGAAAGAGCGCCTGATTGCCTATGCCCGCTCTAAGGCGCGTCAGTCCCGGCAGGCGCGGGGAGAAGCAACGGCTGATATCGCCGCCGTTGATCGTTTGCTCAATCCAGAGACTTTGACGATAGGGTTTGCGCGCCGTTTTAGCCCCTACAAGCGTGGCTATTTGATTTTCAAAGACCTACATCGCTCGGTGCGAATCTTGTCGAATGCCAAACGGCCCATACAGCTTATTTTCGCGGGTAAGGCCCATCCGGCTGATGATGAGGGTAAGCGAATTATTCAACGGCTGATGGAGTGGTGCCGCCACCCAGCGCTGCGCGATCGCGTGGCTTTTATCGAAGACTACGATATGTATACGGCCAAGATGTTAATTCAGGGCGTAGATGTTTGGCTCAATAATCCGCGCCGGCCTTTGGAAGCCTCTGGCACTAGCGGCCAGAAGGTAGCACTCAACGGGGGAATTAACTGTAGTGTCATGGATGGCTGGTGGTGTGAAGGCTATCAGGAAGACGCTAGCGGTCGCGGTATCAATGGCTGGACAATTGGCAAAGATATTGGCACCAGCGATCAGGTGGCCCAAGATCAAATTGATGCCGATTCTCTCTATGAGATTTTGCAAAAGGATATGGCCCGTCTCTACTACGATCGCAACGGTCAGGGAATTCCGAAAGGCTGGCTGCGGATGATGAAAGCCTCGATTCGCACCTGTGCTCCTATCTTTAATAGCGATCGCATGGTGGCAGAGTATGTTGCTCAAATCTATGCGCCTGAAACAATGGTAGAGTCGGAGCCGATCTTAGCGAGCGCTGTGTCTTAGCCGTGACCCTTTGGCAAGCCGACTTTTACCGCCGACCTCTGCGCGACCCAGCCGGACAGCCGCTGTGGGAACTGCTTATCTGTGATGCAGCTTTTTCCTTTACGTTTGGGGCGACTTGTCCGCAGGCTGAGGCCACTGCTAGCTGGCTGCAGGCCCAACTGGCGATCGCCCTGACCAAGTCCCCTGAAAAACCAGAGGCGATCGCTGTCTTTCGGCCTCAATGTCTCAGCCTGATGCAGACAGCCTGCGAGTCCCTTGAGGTTCCAGTCATAGCCACCCGCCATATACCCGCTCTTAAGCGCTGGCTGCTGCAGCGCCGCCAGTGGTATCCCACTTTGCCTAACTACAGTCAGGAAGCTTATGAGCCGCTAGCGCTCGATCGACCGCCGCCGCTGCCCCTGCCAGAAAACCTTTGGGGTGACCAGTGGCGGTTTGCCGCGATCGCCGCTCAGGCTGTTCAAGAATTTGCCGCTGAACCTATCCCTATCCTCAGCTTGCCCGGCGACTTACTGCCCCTACAGCGTGGCCTAGCCAGCACGGCTCTGATTCCCGGCCTTGTAATTGACGGTGGGCGGCAGTCAATGCCGCTAGCGCTCTGGCTAGAGACCGCTCAGCCTGTTTCCTTAAGCTATATTCCCGGCAGCCCGGACGGTCTGATCCTGGAGGCTGGCCTAGTCAATCGCTGGGTGGTGGCTACTTTTGCAGACGCAGAAGTAGCGATCGCGGCTGGCACTTTTGAACAGCGCAAGCAACAGAGTCAAGGACTTCACTTTCTGCTAGTGCGTCCTGACGATTCTGGCGTGACCTATACGGGACTTTGGCTATTGCAAGACCCGCCTTGAGCGCTATAGCCATCCTCAGGCTAAGGAGAACATTGCTTGTGAATCGCCTGTCCGTACCGGGTCAAAATGCGCTCACAGCTAGTGTCTACTGCCTAAACTGATCCCTCTCTGGCTTCTGAGTCCGTTGCTTCTGAGTTCGTTATAAACTCCCTATTCCTTATCTGCTGCCTCATCTGTTGTCCAGCTATGCCACCAGTGGTGCATTCTATTCGCTAGCGTCACTCGGGTGCTTTTTTTTTTGAATTTTTCGTCTGACGTTTCAGTTATTGACGCAGGCACAAAGACAGTTAAATTGCTAGGTAAGCACTTCACCTCAATCGGCGTTGTTCCTATCATTTCACCGTCTAAAACAACTTTTTGTGCTGGGTCAGTGCTAACTTTGATCTGTTTGGCTCGGAAGTGCCCGATATTCTCTCGCTGAGCATGATCATTCGTAATAGCCGAGCGTAACAGTTCGTAGGAAGCGATTAGAACGTCCGATGCGCTTTCAGGCGCAACAATTGTGATATCTAACAGGCCATCATCTACCTTAATCTCATCGGGTCCCTGAGCTAATACTGAAGTTACTGGCGCTGCATTGGCAATTGTAACGGCAGCGGCTGAGGCTTGCATCTGACCTGATTCAGTTTCTATTTCCACTTGGAAACGTTCAAAATTGCGAATTTCACGCAGACTAGCTATGAAGTAGGCAAGGGGGCCAAACTTGTTCTTGGCTTCGCGATCGGCACGGTTGACCGCTTCAGCTTCAAAGCCCACTCCAGCTATTGTGAGCATAGGGCGATCGTTGCAGAGCGCCATATCTAACTTTTGCTGAGCACCTTCCAAGATTACCTCACAGGCCGCAGCAATGTTTTCAGGAATTTCTAATGATTTAGCGAAGGCATTAGCCGTTCCTCTAGGAACAATGCCTAAATAGGCTCCACTCTCAATTAGGGCTGAGGCCACACTTGAAACGGTGCCATCTCCCCCAGAGACAACAATAATTTCGGCACCCTGTTCTAGGGCTTTGCGAGCTAAAAACTCAGCCTCAATTTCGGGCGTTGTTTTGGAAACTGATAGCTCAAACTTAGTCTGCAAGGCCGAACAGATTTCGGATAACTCCGCATCTGCATCACCCTGACCGGAGGCCGGATTGAAAATTAGGTGAACTCGTTGACTCATCGCATATCAAAGTTGTCTATAGAACAGCTCAGACAGTGTCTAGATAGCAGAAAGCCCCCGCTGCAAAAACAGCAGCAGAGACTCTAAGCTAACTAGCTTTTACAAACGTTAAAAACTAGAAATTAGTGAACAATATCGAGTGGACTAGGCAGTCCGACGGCTGATAAGGCCCCAAAGGAAGATGGCGATGATAGCGCCTATAATCGCCAGGATAACGCCTGGGATACTCAGTGAAGCTGCCGTCAACTGCAGGCTGCCCGTCGTCAGCAGCGTTGCAATCGTACCTCCAATAAAGGCACCTACAATACCTAACAATAGGGTCGCTAAAATACCGCCACCCTGATGTCCAGGATAGATGGCTTTACCAATAGCACCCGCAATCAAACCTAAAATAATCCAAGCTAAAATATTCATAAATTTCGGCTCCTTTCTACTGTAATTATGCTGTTTTCCGTTCTTGATATTAGTTTATGAAATCTACGGGGCTGTTGCGTCTGCCAGTAGATATAGCTGCACCTGTACGAAAGACTGAGTTTGAGAGAATTTCTTTGCAGCTAACGGTATTCTATGTCTATTGTCTCTGATTGGTTTTAGGCTGCTGATGTTTTGTAAGAAATATTAGCTTTGCCCCTGATAGTTTGCTCCCTTATTGAAAGCCTTTCGACTTACTTTTCTTCGATTTTTTCTTGGATTTGGGCGGTTCTAGCTCAGCGATCGCCTCTTGAAAGAGGTTATGCAAATGAATCGGCACGCTAGCAATCTCAGGCAGTTCTGGCGTTGTGCGCTTGCCAAACTCTTCTAAGAGGGCATCTAGATTGCTCAGTTTGAAGTCAGGGCGATCCAATGCCTGCTGCAGCGTAGACTCTAGGGAGTCTGGATACCGCTGGGCTAGGCGATGCCAGGCAAAAGCAGTAATCTCTGGATCTTTGAGCCACTGCAGCGCTAGGGTCTGAGCCGCTGCCGGGTTTTCATCTGAGCTAAGCAGCGTTTGAAACTTGCCATAGCTGACAACAAACTGCTGGCCCCAACGGGGATCTGCCAGCACTGTCACCTGTTCAGCGCGCTTCAAATGGGAAGGCAGCTCTGCCTTGGGCATAACCATCTTGCTGGCCTGAGTATTTTTGATGGTCTTGGCAACGACGTTGGCGCCAACTCCCAAGGACTCAGACACGGCTTCTATATCTTCATCCTCTAAACCAGCTTCGTCAGCCATCTCAGCTAATGACTTATTTTGATCAATCCCTGCCTCTGCTAGCCGCTTTTGGGAACTTGTCTCCTGAAAATCCTGAATTTTTTTATTGAGTTCGTAGCCAGAAAGGGTCACTTCGTCAGCTTTAAAGAAGTCTAAAAACTCATCGTGATACTTTTGCACCGACTGCCAGGCTTCCTCTAAAAGATCAGGGGCATCGCTGTAAAGAGCAGAGCGATAGTTATCTTTGAATTCGCCGACGACGACGGCTAGCTTGGGCTTGCCTAGTTGCCCCTTAAGAATGCAGGGGCCAGTCAGCATCCAGCTTTCGGCGTTGAGGGGAGCAATGCGGCTCAGCAGAATTTCGCCGGGCTTGAAGCGTTTTTGCTGGGCCGACTCACTGTTAGCCGCTAATGCTATGGTGTAATGCTTGGCTGTAAGCCAGTTCATTAGCTCCATCTGGCGGTCGGTTTTGGCTTTGATTTCAAACAGACCCAAAAAGCTGTGCTTCCAGCTTTCTAAAAGAGTTTGATCCTCAGCGCTCAGCTCTGAACGCTCCGAAATAAACAGATCGATTGGCGTGCGATCGCCCACTTGCCCCTCAGAAGGAAACGCATCCATCACCAGCTCTTGCTGATAGGCATCTGAGCTTTTGCCTCTGAGCTGCTCGGCGGCAAAAGTTTCTAGCGCCACAGCTAGCTCACCCTCTGCTTCTAAAACAAAATCTTGTAGTTCCTGCTTGAGCTGTTTGGCTCTGTCTAGCCGAGTGGTCATGCTGAAAAAGTAGCGATCGCTAAAGAAACATCCAGACCTTAACAGTCTAAGCGCAATCTAGAATCGACTATTTGACAGACCTTAGATTTCCCTAGCGGTTGACCTGCCCTATGACGGATCCAGGAAGCAGCAGGGTGTCGTATACTTTGCGCCAGGTTGTGTCAATTTAAAATCGGCGTGAGCAGACTTCTCATTCGCTTGGTCATCGGTCTGATCTTTGGGCTGTTTGGCCTGCTCAACTACTTTACTAACGTTTCGGATAATCCGATTACTGATGAAAAGCAGCGCATTCAACTGACGCCGGCACAGGAAATAGCTTTAGGACAGCAGGCCAGCCAGGAAATGATGGCTCAGCATGGCGGCCTATATCCCGATCAGCAACTGCAAGCCTATATTGATCAAGTTGGGCAGTCGGTAGTGCAGCAGTCAGAAGCCGATCAGTCTCCTTATCCCTTCGAGTTTCACCTGCTGCGAGATACTGAAACCACCAACGCTTTTGCGCTGCCGGGGGGGCAAATTTTTATTACAGCAGCGCTGCTGGATCGTTTAGAAAACGAGGCTCAGCTAGCGGGGGTACTGGGGCATGAAGTGGGTCATGTGGTGGCCCGTCATGGCGCAGAGCATTTGGCTCGGCAGCAGCTTGGAGCATTGCTAGTGAACGTGGTGGGAATTACCGTCAGCGATAGCCCCGATCAGGCGCGACAGGCGGCTATTTTAGCCCAGGCGGTCAATCAGCTAGTGAACCTGCAATATGGGCGACAAGATGAGCTAGAGAGCGATCGCTTGGGCTTTCAGTTTATGGTGGAAGCAGGCTATAACCCAGAAGGCATTGTGGAGCTGATGGCGATTCTCAATCAGGCCAGAGAGGCGGGTGGCCCGCCAGAATTTTTGAGCACCCACCCAAATCCAGATAACCGGATCCAGCGGTTAGAGGAGCTGATTGACGAGAATTTTCCTAGCGGCGTGCCGCCGGAGCTAGAGGAAGGCGATCAGGAATTTGACCAATTTGTCGAACCGCGACTGCCCTAACCGATTTTGAGGTAAGACGATGGATCTCGCTTTACTGTATTGGATTTTGGTCGCCGTCATGCTGGTGGGGGCGATTGGTGAGCTGATTCCGGGAATGCCAGGAGCCAGCCTAATTTTGGTTTCAATTTTAGTCTGGGCTTTGGCAACCAACTTTGCTGGCATTACCTGGGCCATTGTGGTGGTTTTTGTGCTGCTTATTCTGAGCGCAGCAGTTGAATTTTTAGCCACTTTTTGGGGGGCTAAACAGTTTGGGGCTAGTCGCTGGGGCATGTTCGGCGCGATTATTGGCTTAGTGGCAGGGGTTGTTGGGCTGCTGCCAGCGCTGCCTTTTGGCGGGCCGCTGCTAGGAGCCTTATTTGGCCCTTTTATCGGCGCTTTTATTGGCGAGTATTTGCATCGGGGCCAGCTTGAGTCAGGCGAGCGGGTGCGGGTGGCATTGAAGGCCAGCGTGGGGACGGTGGTAGGGTCGCTACTGGGCAATCTAGTAGATGGCTTGCTAGCGATCGCTGCCGTTGTCATCTTTGTTTTAACAACCTGGCCGCTGGTCAGTCTGCTGTAAGATTTCGCGGCTTGGCAGTTGAAATCAATTTAACCAAATTGGCCGTTGCTCACGTTGACTTTCAACTGTGGCAGTTTCAAGTTATTGAAGAGGACGATCCCAAGGAAGCCGTAGTGTTTCATCTAGCAGACGGGGGGAAGTCCCTTCCAAAGTCGCTTCGTCTGTATCGTCAAGATCGCTGGCATTGGGGGATAACGCAGGCAATCCTGGACTGTTTTGCAGCATCTGACGGCAGTGTGCCGTGGGCGGATCTACTGATTGGAAGTCATTGCAGATAAAAAAGCTGAAAGTGATGCTGCCTAAACGCAGGCGATCGCCATCGCTCAAACAGTAATGCTGCTGATGTATCCGTTCTCCATTGATAAAAGAACCGTTACGGCTCTCTAAATCAGAGAGAAAAAAGCCGCGCTGCGGTATGTATTGAATGGCAGCATGACAGCGAGAGAGCCGTTTGTCGCGCAAAATAATAGCCACTTGACGCGGATCGCGACCAATCGTCCAGATATGACTAGGCTGCTGTAGCGCGCGAGTTTTACCATCGAGCAGATTTGTGATTAGATAAGCCCCTTGCTCTAGCACTACCCCCTGCATGTAGTAAAACAGGCCCAATCGAGCCAAAGACTTACCACCAGAGCTTTCTAAGTCTAGAATGTCGTTCAGCAGAGTTCGATGGTGGCTGTAAATTTTCGAGAATATCTGAAAGAGCTCTAGCCGTTCTTGGACTTCTCGATTACTTTGAGAAGCAAGCCGCATATCTTCTGAAAAATCAGATGAAAAGTAGGAGTTTGACATTAACCGAGATACTCACTGTGACCCAAAGCATAAGCAGTAACCACTAAGCTTTCCTGATCAATGGCATCAACTCCGTAAACTTAATTTAAAAACAGCCGTTTTAGCGATGAGTTTCAGCTAAATGGCTGAAAAAGCTCTTCGCCTCAGTCTACGGGGTCGCACCCTAAATGTGGCTTCAACCAGCTACCAGCTCAATCTGCAGCTATCGCAGGTGTCAGACAACTCTTAACTACATAGCCAATGTCAGCCTGGGGTAAAACTATTACCTGCAGATGCCTAAATGCTTAGCTCAACTAAATCAACAATATCAGGCAAAATTGTTAATTGATATTGAGCAGTATACCCGTTTAGACTAATCAGTGCACAGAAAACTGAACAGCTCTCGGCTGACCGTGACCGGAACTTCCTGTTGAATCCAGTGACCACAGTTGGGAACCTGCTTTAGCTGTAGCGGCGCAGAAACCCATTTCTCTAGCCCTTCTAATAGAGAATGACTCAGCAAGTTATCTTCCTCACCCCAAAGAATTAGGGTTGGTGATGTGACAGGAAGGGGAGACTTATGCCAAAGCTTTAGCCAGGTTTGCGGCGCAAAGAACTGACGATAGTAGCTCATAGCGGCTGTTAAAGCACCGGGCTTCTGCAATGCAGCCTGATATAGTTCCGTATCCCTAGTCGAGAAAGCCCCTTTACGGACTGCTTGCCGCTGAAACACGTTGGTTAAAAAGTTGCGCAGGTTTTGCTGAATCAGCCATTCTGGGAGAGCCGGCACCTGTAAAGCCAGAAGATACCAGCTACGCTTGAGCTGATCAAAGTTGTTGACAACGGCTTGGCGAAACTGTTCGGGATGCGGTGCGCCCAACACGGCTAAGCGATCGAGAGCGTGGGGAAAACGATGGGCAAAATGCCAGGCAATCGTTCCGCCCCAGTCATGGCCTACGATGTGAGCCCGGCTATAGCCCAGCTCCTGAATTAGTCCATAAATATCTTGTGCCAGGGTATCGAGATCGTATCCCCCTGTAGGCTTGTCAGAGTCGTTATAGCCTCTCAAGTCGGGAACCACAACTCGAAACTGCTTGGCCAACGCCGGAATCTGATGTCGCCAAGAATACCAAAACTCCAAGAATCCATGTAGCAAAACGACCAGTTCCCCCTCACCCTGGGTCACACAGTGGAGCCTGACCTGATTAGTTTGAACAAACTGGTGTTGCCAGCCAGTACCGGCTTTGATCGCGTAAGCCATAGAGCTTTACTTCATCTCAGAAAAGAAAATTTTCCAAAGCAGAGTCTAAGCAGTCACAGGAACCGGCCAACCATTGCTATGGAGGGTATTGGCGCGGCAAGCATAAGCTCGCGCGGACTTGTGAACCACAGGTATCTAATGTATCATAAAATACCGTTTTTCCCGTCTGCTGATCCCGCACCGGCTAGTGAGCTAGCAAGACGCACCAATTTAGGCAGCAGGGCGGATTAACTCTGCTGCGGCTGCCCTCAGAGACAAAGACTAGGGTGGTTGGGCAAGATGCTGGCTTCGCTAAACGGCAGCTTATGCTTGCTGCAGCGTTGCCAAATAATAGTCGGAGGGATTGATCTGATACTTGACTAAATTAGCTAGCTCTTGCAATTGGCTGATGGCTTCTGCCCCTTCTAGCTTCATCAGTTCGCGATCATCTCGCATCTCTGTCCAAGTAATACCGTAGTCTGAGACTAAGAAGCGAATAAGGTGATTATCACCTAGACTTACCATGAAGGAAGCGCTGTTCATCTGCCCTCCACAGGTATAGCAAGACGCTAAATAGCCCTGATTCTCTAATACAATAGCCAGAGCCTGCAAGTTCATAACCAGATCTTGAACTAGCTGGCGATGCTGTTCTGCAAGTCGAATGAACATGCTTGTCCTCCTGGATCACCACACTCTATTGTAAGCCTTAAGCTTAATTTTTTCTTAATTTTTTGGCTTACATTGTTACTTTGCAATTGTGCACCCACTGAAACGTACTGCTTAGATCACCCAATGACCTCGTTTTCCTTGAAAACTTCTGCTTTAAAGTACGTTTGATAGCCTGTCAGGTCAGTATCTAGTGTGACAATCATATTTTGATGATTCACTGCTGTCTGCGCGAGTGCCCACTTAGTTCTAGCCTAAAAACTACAGACTTGACCTGAGACTGTAGACAGACTTCAACAAACCGATAAGAAAGCTCATGCTTTAGTCAACAATTTCCCACCAGCCAAAGCCCGGTCCGATGAAGCGAATCAGGAGCCAGAGGACAATCATCAGGCCAATGCCAGCCCAAGCTCCTCTAGTAGACCACTTAACAAACTGATCGGCTTGACTTTTACGAATTGGCAGCCAGGGCAAAATATTTTTCTCTTGACCGTATTTTTCGCCTAGCTTTTCTTGGCGCCGCTTGGCTTCTCCCATAGTTAAATAACCTATTAGTATCTGTGCCTACTCCGACTCAGGCCGAAGATTGCTGAGAAAATTAGCTATCCTACCTCTAGTCTAGGATGCTGTAGCTATTATTCAACCAGCTAACATCGATATAGTTGGTGCGGGCAGCAGGGCTTAAAGCGGCAATAACCTGCTTGCCATAGCTGCGATAGTTAACTCGGTTGTCTAGCAGCGCGACAATGCCCTGCCGCTCTCGGACTGGAGCGATCGCCCTTTGTAGTTCAGAAAGCGCCTCTGGTAGCAAATAGAGCCGAAACCAGTCTTGGCGCTGTCGCTTATAAAAGGCCACTCGGTTAGCGACTGCCGGATTTTCCAATGACGGAATCGGTAAAGTAGTGATGATTAAGAGCTGGGGAGCAGGCAGCAAATGCTGGTGTGTTTTCCAGAACTGCCAGCTAGCCACCAACACCCCATTGTCATCTAGACAGGTTTTTTCAACCTGGACTCTAGAACCAAACTCAGCCGCCAAATCTGCTCCGAGCTGATACTGCAGGGGCATATCGCTTACCAGGATGACACTCAAACCAGAGCTGTCTGCTGTGCGGGTCAAGAGCTGGCGAATTTCCTGGCGCAGGGCAAACTGAAATTCTCGCGTGTTGGGCAAAGGCAGGCGATCGGGCAGATAGAGCTGAATTACTTCCTGCTGGCGATCTAGGGAAAACTTGAGACAGGTTAAATCTGCTAACCCCAGACGCTGCCGGTAGGTAGAAGCCTGGGTATCTAAATCCATAGCCGCGCCAATGAGCACTACAGGCTGCTGATCCCAAACCTTCATCAGGGTTGGACTAATTTCGGCTGGGCCGCAGTGCAGCCAAAACTGTCCTTGCTGCCGATTAACGGTTGTCCAAATCAGTTTGTGGGGCTGCCAGTACTGCTGCCAAAATGTCTGCCAGCGAATGGGCATTCCTGCCTGCAGCGGCTCTGTAGCTGTGATTGACTGCTGCAGGCTCTGATAAAGCTGGCCGATGGCCTGCTGTTCGGGCTGCTCTAGCAGGTAACAGCTATAGGGGTTTTCTGGATGCTGGAAAATGGTGCGGGTAAGCTGTACTCGAATGTCGCGAATGGTGTCTTGGCAGTCAGGATAGGCCAGCATCAGACTATCCCAATCGGCACCAGCAACATTGACGGTAAGTTGCTGGCGAATCCAGGCTTCTAAATCATCAGCGCCATCAATCAGGACCGGAATGTTGCTAGGGAACTGAGTCTGAGCGCCGAGGCGATCGCTTAGCCAGGCTTCAGGTGAGGTGATCAACAATCCCCGATAGTTTTCGTCAGGCCAGCGATCGCTTACCTGAACTGGCTTGGTCGCTGGCATCCACTGGCGCAGACGCGGAATTTCCACCATCAGAATGCGCTGCTGCACCGCCTCTGGCAGGACCAAAATAGCCGCTCCCGGCCACAGTAAGCTGGGCATGAGATAGCTCAAACGGTGGCGTCCATGATAAGCCGATGAGCTACCGGCTTGGATTAACGCACTACGGCCTAAGCGGAAAGCCCTGGCGACCAGCCGCGCCATTGTCAGATGGTGGGGCCAATAAGGTTCGCCCTGCTCTCTTAAAAAGGCTCTCAGCCGTTGATGGACCTCTGCTTCAATCACGAATGTAGTGACATTAAACGGCACAATGAACTCCATTGTGGCATAAGCCTTTCGCAGGCAGGTAGTCACCGAGCCGCTGAGGCGCGCTCTTTGCTGGCTTTGAAACAGTTAATGGCAGGCAGAGAGAGACTGATGCATCTCCCGGATAAACGCTATAACGCTGAGGGAAGCAGGCGTTAAATGCTGACGGGGATAGATGGCAAAGCCCATGTCGTCTTGTTGAGGCCCCCGCACCCCAAAGCGGGAATTTTGATAAACTTCCAGCCACTGTCGATTAGAGTTTGTCAGACAGAGCTGGATCGGTACTTTCCAGTTTGGCAGCTGGGCTGCGCTTAAAAATTCTGTACTTTCTGCCTGCTGCACCAAATTGGTAAACTCCTGGGCTAGATTGGCCACATAGGGCTGCAGCGGCCTGCTGGAAGAGAGTTCCAGCTCAGCCGCCCGCATCAGATGGGTGAGATTCTTTTCAACCGCCCGATAATCTTGAAAAGGTAGAGCCGCTAGATAAGCCAGGGCAAAAAGATCTTTATTTTGTTGTAGCTGAAAAGTCAGGGTTGTTTTGCGGCTATGAATGAGAATATTGGGTGGCTGCTTGAGCAGATGAAAGCGTTGAGAAATTGTGTTGTAGGCTTTAGCTAGACTCAGATGCGCTGCTGGTGTTAAAGCCGCATCAAGATGGATAAGGACCTGGGGCGGTATCCGATCGAAAAAGCCCTCGGCCTCACTGGAATTGGCAAAATGATGTAGCTGACTGCGATCGCCTGTAGGACTTAGATCAACCCAGTCGCAGGACAAATCTGCTGTTTTAAGTTCAGCAAAAACAACTTCGTGTATCTTGCTGCCGGTCAAGGTAGCTGCCGTCAGATTAGAGTTGACGCAGGTGGCCGCAATCAGGTTGGCCTGACTTAAGTCTGCGTGAACCAGACTGGTGTTATACAAGTCCGCTTGGGAAAGGTTAGCACCCGTGAGGTTAGCGCCGCTAAGCTTGGCGTCAGTGAGATCGGCTTCGCGCAGGTCGGCACCGCTTAGATCAGCCCAGCGGAGATTAGCGCCTCTGAGATTGGCCCCGACTAGCTTAGCTGAGCGCAGATTGGCGTGTCTGAGATTAGCCTCAACTAAAACAGCACCGCTGAGATCGGCGCGGCTCAGATTGGCTGTATGCAGGTCAGCGGCCTTAAGCGTAGCTGCCGTTAAAATACTGTTGCGCAGGTCGGCGCGACCGAGGTTTGCCTGCATCAAGTTGGCCCACCGCAGACGTACTTCTCTCAAATCGGCTTCACTCAGGTTTGCTTGGCACAGGTTGGCATTGCTCAGCTCAGCTCGCAGCAGTTCTGCCCGAATTAGAGAGGCACCGCTGAGATCAGCGCCCACTAGAATAGCGCGAATCAAATTTGAG
The DNA here is from genome assembly GCF_030405905.1 of Sphaerothrix gracilis Ecp01. NCBI lineage: Bacteria > Bacillati > Cyanobacteriota > Cyanophyceae > Nodosilineales > Nodosilineaceae > Sphaerothrix > Sphaerothrix gracilis. The sequence goes on along the minus strand of NZ_JASATW010000001.1, from coordinate 173,598 downwards.
ACATTGAGACTGGCCTGAATCAGTTTTGCCTGACTTAGATTTGCACCGCTGAGGCGAGTGACGTTCATATGAGCGTAGCTCAAATCGCTACGGCTGAAATTAACGCTGCTGAGATTGGCAACGTTGAGCTGGGCGCGTTTGAGATTGATTTCGGTTAGCGTTGCGCCTACTAAATGGGTTTCGTTTAAGTGGGCTGCCTCAAAATGACGCTGTCCGGCAGCGTATTTTTCTAATAGTTCCTCGGCCTTCATCATGACGCCTGCGATTAACGGTAGAGCCTGAATTCTGAGTAGAAAAGTTCAGCCGGAGCGATCGCCTGAGGCTGTTAACTGGGTTCGTTGTGCCAAATATGGCGTGCTTACGGAGACTTTGAGCCTTATCATGCCCTTCTGAGAAGCGTGAATTAGATTTTTGGGATTTTTGCTCATGAAGATTGGAATTGTTGGCTTGGGTTTGATTGGGGGGTCGTTAGGTTTAGATTTGCGGCAGCAGGGGCATGAGGTGATTGGCATTAGCCGTCGGGCTGAGACAGGCGATCTGGCCCTGCAGCGAGGGGTTGTTGACGCGGCTGCTACATCTTTAGAAGCGGTTGCCGCTGCTGAACTGATCTTTGTCTGTACGCCCATCGCCGCGATCGCCCCTACCATCCAGCAGCTCGCACTGGTTTTGCCCCATTCGGCAGTGATCACAGATGTCGGGTCTGTGAAAACGCATATCGTTGAGGCCGCTAGTGCCGTTTGGCCCAACTTCGTGGGCGGCCATCCTATGGCTGGAAAGGCGACAGCGGGCCTTGCGGTAGCGGAGGCGGGGCTGTTTAACCAGCGCCCCTATGTCCTGACCCCCACGGCTCTCACCCCGCCCGCAGCGATGGCTTTGGTTTTAGACGTGGTTGAGGCTTTAGGCTGCTATTCCTATCGCTGTGCGCCTGAAACTCACGATCGCGCCGTGGCCTGGATTTCTCATTTACCTGTGATGATCAGTTCAGGGCTGATTCAAGCCTGCCTTAGTGAAACTGATGCTGCCGTTCTACAGCTAGCCCAGCAGCTAGCCAGTTCCGGATTTAGAGACACTAGCCGCGTTGGCGGCGGCAATCCAGAACTGGGGTTGATGATGGCGCAGTTTAACCAGTCAGCTCTGCTGCAAGCTCTACACGGCTATCGCCAGCAGCTTGATCAAATGATTGAACATATAACTGCTCAGAACTGGACGGCGCTACAGGCCGCGCTGCAGCAAAGCCAGCAGGCCCGACCACAGTTCGTCGAGCCTCTCAATGACCTGTCTGTCGATAAACAGCTTAGGTAAACCGTCAGATGTCAGCTCTGCTACTAGCGGCTTGCTCAGCCTTAGCGCGACTCAGTTAGGCGTAAACGTGACTTTCTCAAAGCAAACGGCCAAGATCTCATCTATCTCTGGCACTCTAGAAGAAGGGCAAACTGTATTTAGCCTGTTTTATTCGGAGCATCAACACCAATATGGGATCGCCCAGCCTGGAGGGGACGGCTCAGCCAATTACCGAAAAGCTCGATCTGACGACGCGCCTAGCCTACGGAACGGGTGAAATTGCCGGTGCAATTCCCTCCAGCACGACAGCTCTTTTTCTGATCTTTTTTCTCACTAACGTCGCCGGTCTTAGCCCCATTTTGGCAGGCAGCGCTATGTTTCTCGGCAAAGTGTGGGATGCGCTGAGCGATCCGGTGATTGGCTGGCTCAGCGACCATACCCAATCGCGGTTAGGTCGGCGCTATCCCTGGATGCTGGGAGGGGCTATTCCCCTAGCGATCGCCTGTATCTTGTGCTGGCGTGTACCAGCGACTACTAGTCAGTGGGGGCTGTTTGCTTACTACGTTGCCGCTTCCATCCTGGCCTATTCTGGCTTTACCTGCGTCATGCTGCCTTTCTCTGCCCTAGCGGCGGAGCTAACGCAGGGCTACGATGAGCGGATTACCCTGATTAGCTTCAAATCTGCTTTTAGCATTGGGGGCAGCATTTTTGCGTTGGCTATGGCGCAGATTCTCTTTACCCAGATAGCTGAGCCAGAGCGGCAGTATCAGCTACTTGGGTTGGGCAGTGCGGTCTTGGTGATTTTGGCCGTTTTAGGCTGCGTAGCGGGCACCTATAAGCGCTACCGCCTCGTGCAAAAGTATCGGCCTCAAATGGCCACCGCAACCACCCTGCCCCTGTGGCAGCAGGTGCGAATTGCGGCCAGCAATCGCCCTTTTTTATGGGTAGCGGGCCTCTATTTATTCTCGTGGACGGGGGTGCAAATTTCAGTTGTGGTGCTGCTGTACTTTGTGGTGGACTGGATGGGGCTGTCTAAGTCTCATTTTGTCTGGATGGCTCTGGTTGTTCAAGCAACTGCCGTAGCGGCGACGTTTTTATGGAACTGGATTGGTCGCCACAGCGATAAGCGGACGCTCTATTTTTTGGGCGCGCCTTTTATCGTGGTTGCTCAGATTGGGCTCTTTGTAATTCAGCCAGGACAGATAGGCTGGATGTACGGCCTAGGCGTGCTCGCGGGCATCGGCACCGCTACCGTGTATCTAGTGCCCTGGTCAATGCTGCCCGATGTAGTGGATTTTGACGAGCTTAACACCGGCCAAAGGCGTGAAGGACTTTTCTATAGCTCAGTTGTCTTTTTGCAAAAAATGGGGATTGCGCTGGCCATCTTTATTACCAGTCAGGTCTTAGCCTGGGCTGGCTATATTGCCACCTCTGCAGATGAAGCGGCTGTAATTCAGCCTGACTCGGCGCTCTGGACGATTCGCATTATTATCGGCCCGATTTCAGCGATCGCCATTGCGGTTGGCCTCATCTTTGCCTACTACTATCCCATCACGCGCCAGGTACACACTGAAATCCTGCTGCAGCTGCGAGAGCGGTGACCGACAGGGCCAGCCCAGCGCTAGTTGCGGTGATTGTTGGCGTAATTGATTCTGGCCCCGGCCCACTGCAGCTTGTTGCGGAGAGTCTGATAGTAGGAATGATTCTTTCTTAAGATGATGAACTGAGCCGTACATTCAGCCGTGCGAATATCAACTCGGTGCCCTGGCCAAATTGCGGTAGCCATGACCCCGTCCATCCACAGCTTGGTGTTGAGTTCAGTATCTGCCAGAGGCCAGACGCTAACGACGCAGCCAGGAGGAATCACAACCGGACGGCTAGAAAGGCTAAGGGGACAAATTGGAGTGACAATGATGGCAGGTAAGCCAGGATGCACAATGGGGCCATTAGCGGCCACCGTGTAGCCGGTTGATCCTGTGGGCGTGCTGACTAGCAGGCCATCCCCCTGATACTGATCGACTACCTCACCGTCGATTTCCATTTCAAGGATGGAGGTAATCATGCGATCGGGAGAGGCGGGCTTGATGCACATTTCGTTGAGCGCTACATAGCGATCGCTCACCGGATCTAAATTGGTGCGATTGCCCGCAAAAATTTGCGCCTGTAACATCATGCGGCGCTCCACGGCAAATCGATCTTCACTCAGCCGCTGCCAAATTTCCGAAAAGTCGTCAAAAACGTCTGAGGACTCAGTCAGAAACCCTAAATGTCCGCCGATGTTGAGGGCCAGAATCGGAATACCGTCTGCGGCCAGGTGACGCGCCGCCGCCAGGGCCGTACCATCTCCTCCCAGCACGACGGCCAGATCGATCGGCTGGGTCGCAGAGGCCAAAAAAACCGGGTAGGGATTATCTTTAGGGCCGCTAGGCCCCATCAAAATTTTGCAGCCCCGTGCCTCTAGCTGCTTAGCACATTTTTCAGCCCAGCTCTGACTGAGACGATTCCCAGCTTTATGAACAATAATGACCTGCTTTAACTGCACGATTTGCTAGGCTTCAATTCACCACTGGCAAGACCCTATCAGATCTGACAGGGGCTGTACTGTAAGTCATGCACTACCCGATCCTGGAAAGGTTAGTTCCCCAGGCCAGTCAGCCTACCATTTCAGCAGGTTAAACTGCTCCATATCAACCGTGTCTCGATTGCGATAAATCGATAGCACAATAGCTAGGCCAACCGCCGCTTCAGCCGCTGCAATCGTGATCACAAACACAGCAAATACCTGCCCGGTCACCCCTTGTGGATCTAAAAAGTTAGAAAAAGCCATTAGGTTGAGGTTGACCGCGTTCAGCATTAGCTCAATAGACATCAGAACTCGAATGACGTTACGGCTGGTAACTAGGCCGTAGATGCCAATACAAAAAAGAGCGGCAGCCAGCAGCAGATAATATTGAAGCGTCATGGTTAATTTGTAAGCCCTTAATCTTCTATACAGCAGTTTATACAGCAGTTATGGAGTTTAATTGCTGCGCTCTGATTTAGCGGTGCTAGCCGCAGCCAGCTCTCGCGGTTTTTCGGGCAGCTTGAAGACTTCTGCCGTTGTTTCAGGTAGCTCATCGGGCAGGTATTCCCGCCGCGCTAGGATAATCGCGCCCACCAGCGCCATGAGCAGCAGGACTGAAGCCAGTTCAAAAGGCAGCAGGAAGTCACTGAAAAAGTGTTCGCCAATCAGGATGACTGAGCGATCGCCGGCTGCAACTTCTGAAGAAATATCCCAAGGTGTCGCTACCACCATTGAGCTGAGCAGCGTAAACAAGCCAGCACAAACAGCAGCCGTAGTCAGCTTGCCGACCCAGGCATTTGGCATGGACTTGAAGGCTTCTTGCTTATTCACCAGCATGATCCCGAACAGGATCAAGACGTTGACCGCTCCCACATAAATTAGGATTTGCGCTGCCGCGACAAAGCCCGCATTCAGTAGAACATAGAGGCCCGAAATGCTGATGAAAACCATCCCCAGCAAAAAAGCCGAATAGACAATATTTTCTAATAGCACCACGCCTAGGGCTGCCACTAGCATCATTGCCGCTAGCAGCATAAACGAGACGATCTGCACTCCTTCTGCTAAGTTCACAACCGTTGACTCCTTACAGATAGCTGGAAAGTTATTTGCTAATTGATGCTCTAGAAGTGACGTCAGGCTACGCTTACTGAGTATCCGCAGATTCCTCTTTACCTGCTTTAGCCTCCATCTCCTCTAAGATCTCTTGGGGTAGCTTGCCCGCCCGCCGGGAACTGCCAGGCAGTTCATGCGGATCCATAACGCCTTTGGGCAAGTAGGCCAGTTCCCGCAGAGGCGTGACCATCGGATCTTCAGTGACCTTGTAGGGCAGTCTACCTAACGCTACGTTGTCGTAGTTGAGTTCGTGGCGATCGTAGGCGGCCAGCTCATATTCCTCTGTCATGGAGAGGCAATTTGTTGGGCAGTACTCTACGCAGTTTCCGCAGAAAATACAAACGCCAAAATCAATGCTGTAGTGATTTAGCTTCTTTTTCTTAGAAGCTTTGTCAAACTCCCAGTCCACCACGGGTAAATTGATCGGACAAACCCGCACACAGACTTCACAGGCAATACACTTATCGAATTCAAAGTGAATGCGACCGCGAAAGCGTTCTGACGGAATCAGTTTTTCATAGGGATACTGCACCGTAACCGGACGCCGTCGTAAGTGATCAAACGTCACAGATAGCCCTTGACCTATATATTTTGCGGCTTGGGCCGTTCCTTTAGCGTAGTCACCGACTTGCTTAAGAAAATTCATTATTGAAAGAGTCCCTTCTGCAACGGGATTACAGTGTACAAAATTGTTGGTTTGAGCCACACGATTGACATGTAGACTCTGACCTAACAAAAAATTCAACGACTCTTATCATCCGCCGAAGGCAACTGGAAAAGCCAGCTTCAAAGCAGCCGTTAAAAGTAAGTTGACCAAAGACACGGGCAGCAAAAACTTCCAGCCCAGATCGAGCAGTTGGTCAATGCGCACACGGGGCACCGTCCAGCGCAACAGAATTGCTAAAAAGACCAGCAAATACGCCTTTGCCAAGGTCATCATCACGCCCAGAGAAGCGGTAATTATCTGTAGCCAAGCCGTATTTTCGCTGATTCCTGTCCAACGAGAAATAAGTTCTACGGGAATAAAGAAATCCCAGCCACCCAAATATAGAACCGCTACCAGCAGCGCTGAAAGCACTAGGTTAACGTAAGACCCTACAAAAAAGAGGCCAAACTTCATCCCAGAATATTCGGTCTGATAGCCAGCAACTAGCTCCTCTTCTGCTTCTGGTAGGTCAAAAGGCAAGCGTTCCGCTTCTGCTAGGGCCGCAATCCAAAAAATCAAAAAGCCTACTGGCTGACGCCAGATATTCCAGCCTAAGATGCCGTAGTTCGACTGCTGCTGCACAATGTCAATCGTGCTAAGGCTATTGGACATCAGCACGATTGCTAACACTGCTAGGGCCAGCGGAATTTCATAGCTAATGGACTGAGCTGCGGCCCGCAAACCGCCCAGCAGCGAGTACTTGTTATTAGACGAATAACCTGACATGAGCAAGCCAATCGGCGTGATGCTAGAGAGAGATATCCATAAAAAGATGCCTACTCCCAGATTGGTGATCACTAAGTTTTGACCAAAAGGCACAATCAAGAAGGATAAAAATACCGGGATGACAACGATCGCTGGCCCCAAAGTAAACAGCAGCGGATCCGACTTCGCCGGGGTAATGTCCTCTTTAAGAACAAGCTTCAAGCCGTCTGCCACTGCCTGTAGTGAACCCAGCGGCCCTACATACTCAGGTCCGATGCGCTGCTGAGCTGCCGCTGAAATTTTTCGCTCTAGCCAGACCGTGACAAAAATGCTCACGGTGGCTGAAACTAGAATCAAAAACATGGGTAACGGTAGCCACAAAGCTTTTGCAGCGCCGGCGGGCAACCCCAGGTCTATCAAGGCTTTGACGAAGGTGCCTTGGAGATCAATTCCTTGCTCCATATCTATCAAAGTTACTTTATGAAGTTTCTTTTACTGTGTCTATGGCCTAGTATATCCCCCGATTGGTATTTCTAAGGCTGCCATAGGGAAGAAGATTGGGCCTAAGCCATAAACGTTTTGTCGGCTTGCCTGCGTAGATTCTCTGATTGCTGCATCAGATTTTTATTCAGAATTCAGAGCTTTGCGTACAAGCCAGATTTTATAAACTGCCTATGATTGACTCTGAGCTTGAGTCGGTAGGCACAGTTAAACAGGAATTTAATGTAGGTTGCGGTTGAGGCCCGAAACCCAATATCCGCATGGGTTACGCTGTCGCTTCAGTGCAGCCATCCCAGAGGGCTTTACCCATCTTAATAGATAACTAGGTTTGCCTACTTTGGTAAAAAAGACGCAGCTGATAACTACAGCGTCATCTATGAAGTTTTTACTGAACTTCTCAGCGGCGGTCATTTGCCCAGGATGGTTGGGAAAACTATAGCTGAGTAAATTCGCTGATTTCCAGTTGGTGGCAGTTATTTCTGTATGAGATACAAGTAGGTCGGTTTGCTCCGTCTAGTCCACCCGTAATAGTTTCTGGTCAAATCTATGCGTCGCCGTCAATTCACGCAAGCCGCCGCTGCCGGAGTGGCTAGTTTTGGCTTAGCCCAATGTCAGCAGCAAACTGGGTCAAACTCCACACCGTCTTCTCGATCGCAGGCAGACTCGCCAGCTATCCGCTGGCGCATGGCTACTAGCTGGCCCAAGACGCTAGACATCATGTTTGGTGCGGCAGAGCTATTTTGTCGGCGAGTGAGCATTATTACTGAAGGGCAGTTTACGATTACGCCTTACGCCGCTGGCGAAATCACTTCGGGACTGGCCGTTCTAGAGGCCGTGGCGGCTGAGACAGTTGAGTGCGGCCATACCAGTAGTCATTATTACCTGGCAGAGAACCCGGCTTTGGCCTTCTCGTCTAGTGTTCCGTTTGGCCTGACGGCACAGCAGCAGAATGCCTGGCTTTTTCAGGGCGGCGGGCTGGAGGCTATGCAAAACCTGTACGCAGGCTTTGGTGTGATTAACTTTCCGGCAGGCAATACCGGGGGGCAGATGGGTGGCTGGTTCAATACTGAGGTGAACCGTCTAGCGGATTTGCAGGGACTTAAAATGCGAATTCCAGGACTGGGCGGACAAATTATGCGATCGCTGGGAGTCGAGGTGATTGTCCTAGCTGCTGATGAAATTGTGGCGGCCTTAACCAATCAGGAAATTGAAGCGGTTGAATGGGTTGGCCCCTACGATGATGAGCGTCTAGGACTAGACCAAGCTGCCAGCTACTATTACCAGCCTGGCTGGTGGAGTCCTTCAGAGACAGTAGACGTGTTGGTTAACTTAGCGCAGTGGCAACAGCTGCCCGCTAAATACCAGGATGTGCTTCGCCTAGCAGCAGCGGAGGTTAACTTAATCATGCTATCTCGCTACAACGCGGCTAATGGAGCTGCGCTCAAACGCGTTATTGCTAAAGGCACTCAGCTAAAGTCTTACAGCCCGGAAATTCTCGCGGCGGCTAATACGGCGGCGCTCGAATACTATGCGCAAACGGCTGAGGCAAACTCAGATTTCCGCCAAATTTATCAGCAGTGGCGGAAGTTCAAACAAGAGATTTCTCAGTGGAATCGTATCAACGAGTTCAGCTTTGCTGAATTTGCTTTTGAGGACAATCAGCTATTGCAGCTTTGATCATTGGCTTTGGCAAAATTTGTTGCTCGCATTAGGAAGCCTCAAGACACTATGAAACGTCGTCATTTCGTGGGAACTGCTACTGCTGCTAGCGGAGGTTTATTGGCACAGCGGAGCTATGCTCAAAACAATTCGGCTGCCGTTGACGGCTCCGCTCCGCTCGTTCAGTGGCGGATGGCCACGAGCTGGCCTAAATCTCTTGATATTGTTTTCGGCAGCGTTGATGCTATTTGTCGCCACGTCAGCACGGTCACGGATGGTCGCTTCACGATCACGCCCTATGCGGCAGATGAGATAGTGGCTGGCCTAAATGTTATGGATGCCTCGCTGGTAGGCACTGGCACGACTGCACCGCTGTTTATCGTAGTTGCGACGGCTTTTGTTATAGTTCTCTAAATCCGGTCGAGCACCGGTAGGCGGTGACTTGCTCGCCTCGCCTCGGCAGTTGCCGTCGGCTTAACAAAACTCGTATCGAGGCGACACGGTTATTTGGAGGCGATCGTCGTCATCGTCAAGGGTGCTTTACTGCTGCAAAGTATCACAGAACTCCGAAGGATTACGCTCGTTGTTTAAAACGGTTTCGGTTACTAGTTTCGACGTTATCGACTAACAGGAGTTTTCGTTTAAGTCGTTTCGACTTGAGCAACTATGCTAAGGTGACTCTTTAGAGAACAAACTTGAAGGCGGTGACGACTATTTAAACCGCCTTTAGACTCAAACGGAGTCGGCAAACGCGTATCATAAGCTCGCGGCGGCATAATCGGCGGCGCTCTTAAAGGCCCGACATTCTGAAATCGACTCACGGAAATCGTTATTGCGCAAACTCGCGTCGAGGTAATCGGCGCAACATCGCTCTATCGTACTAATTCAATTGGAGGCGACGACGATCCGCTTCGTGTAGGACCATAAATCGCCCGTCGACAACGGTGACGCGATTCAATTGGTTGTGCAGATGACAGAGACTTCCTGAGGTGGTCGGTC
>NZ_JASATW010000001.1:0-164061 GCF_030405905.1 Sphaerothrix gracilis Ecp01 | reverse complement strand
GCGCAAACGGCTGAGGCAAACTCAGATTTCCGCCAAATTTATCAGCAGTGGCGGAAGTTCAAACAAGAGATTTCTCAGTGGAATCGTATCAACGAGTTCAGCTTTGCTGAATTTGCTTTTGAGGACAATCAGCTATTGCAGCTTTGATCATTGGCTTTGGCAAAATTTGTTGCTCGCATTAGGAAGCCTCAAGACACTATGAAACGTCGTCATTTCGTGGGAACTGCTACTGCTGCTAGCGGAGGTTTATTGGCACAGCGGAGCTATGCTCAAAGCAATTCGGCTGCCGTTGACGGCTCTGCTCCGCTCGTTCAGTGGCGGATGGCCACGAGCTGGCCTAAATCTCTTGATATTGTTTTCGGCAGCGTTGATGCTATTTGTCGCCACGTCAGCACGGTCACGGATGGTCGCTTCACGATCACACCCTATGCGGCAGATGAGATAGTGGCTGGCCTAAATGTTATGGATGCCGTGGCGGCAGGAACCGTAGAGTGCGGCCATACAGCTAGCTACTATTACATCGATAAAACCCCAGCCCTAGCCTTTGCTACAACCGTGCCTTTTGGCCTGAATGCTCAGCAGCAAATTGCCTGGTTGATGAGTGCTGGCGGCTTAGAAAGCATTCAGCGCCTTTATGCTGACTATGGCATTATCAATTTTCCCGCCGGCAGCACGGGCGCCCAAATGGGCGGCTGGTTCAAGCAGCAGATTAACTCTGTGACGGAACTGCAGGGACTAAAAATGAGGATTCCGGGGCTGGGCGGGCAGGTAATGGAGCGCCTAGGCATAGACGTGCGCGTGCTGGCGGGCAATGAAATCTTTGAACAGCTAGAGCAAAATTTGATTGATGCCGCTGAGTGGGTTGGCCCCTATGAAGACGAAAAGCTGGGTCTTAACCGCATTGCGCCTTACTATTACTATCCAGGCTGGTGGGAACCGGGCACTACCTACGAGGTGCAGATAAATTTATCTGCCTGGCAGCAGCTACCGCTGGAATATCAGGAAGCACTGCGTTCGGCTGCTCTAGAGTCTCATACCCTGATGCTAGCCAAATATGATGCGGCCAATGGAGAATCTTTGCAGCGGCTCATCATGAGCGGAACCAGCCTTTTACCCTATAGCCCAGAGATTCTACGGGCTGCGAAGCAGGAAGCGTTTGCGCTTTACGAAGATACAGCGAGTCAAGATGCTGATTTTCGGAAAATTTATACTCAGTGGCGAACTTTTCGTGCCGAAATTTATGGTTGGAATCAGGCTAATGAGTTGAGCCTAGCCCAGTTTATAGACTAAATCTTTTTGATGTGTTTTCCCTGTTGTTTTAAGTCTGAATCTTTATGTTCTGGCGATCGCTGCTGTTGCGAAGTAAGTCTTATCGGGATTGGTTGAGCTGCGGGCTTCGCACCCAGCAGAAGAGGCTGAAATCTAAATACAGTCAGCTCAGCATTGGCAAAAAGCTCAATCTGAGCTTTGGCCTTTTGGTGGCAGTGACGTTTTTAGTTGTGGGGATCACCTATGGCGAAGGATACCGGGCTAATGTCAGCATTGATAAAACGCAGCAGTACCATTTTCCCTCGGCCCTAGCGTCGGCCCGCGCCCAGTCCAACCTTTTAAGTATGCTGTCGAATGTGCGAGGCTACCTGGCGACTGCGGAGTCTGAATTTCGCAACCAGTATCAGGCTTCACGTCAGGCTTTTGAGGCCGATTTAGAACAGCTCAAAAACTTGATCAGTGACCCCGCCATCGTTCAAAAGATGCGAAATACTGCTAACGCGGGTCAGATGGAAAGACTGGCTAGGCTAGAAACGCTTTATCAGCAGTGGCTGTTTTTACCCGAAGACATGTTTGGGCTGAAAGACCGGGTGATTGAGAATCAGCCTGCTCTCAAGCAGCTTCAGTCTGAAGGCGAAATTCAAATTAACTCTACTTTAAACAGCACTACTGAGCTGATCAATCTGCAGCTACAGCAGACTCTTACCTCCAGCGATCTAACCCGATTAGAGGCTTTCTTTGAGTTTAAAGGTTCTTTTGCCCTAGCCGTAGCGGCGCTGCGAAGCTACCTGGTCACGCGCAGTCCGACTTTTCGTTTTGAGTACGCCGCTCAAAATAAAAACAACCAGGCCGCTTGGGCACAGATTTTGCAGCTACGCTCCCAGCTTAGTCCTGAGCAGCAAGTCACGCTCAGCCAGTTAGAAAAATCCTATACGGCTTTTACGCAGCTACCCGCCCAGCTTTTTAGCATTGTTGAAGGCGATCGCTACCGTAACGATCTCTTTTTGTTTAAAACGCAGGCAGAACCTTTAGCGGCCAGGATGCTGGAGGAGCTAGATAAAATCGTAGTTGCAGAACAGAACGCCTTGCTGTTCGAGCTAGAAGCTAGCCATACTAATTTGGCCAGGGCACAGTGGCAAACTTTGCTAGGGGGGGGGACCTCTCTGGCTCTAGCGATCGCCTCAGCATTGGCCCTCAGACGGGCGATCGCCATGCCAATTGAACGCCTCACCCAAGTGACCGCCAACATTGCCAAAGGGGACTACACGGTCAAAGCGCCCATCACCTCCCAGGATGAGATTGGGGCGCTAGCGGGCACCTTCAACCGCATGACCCGGCACCTGAGACATTCTCACAGAGCTTTAGAAACTTACAACCGCAACCTAGAACAGCAGGTTACCGAACGAACACAGGAGCTGCAGATCAAAAATGATCAGCTACAGACCACCCTGAAGGAACTTAAACAGGCGCAGCTCCAGCTAATTCAAACCGAAAAAATGTCTAGCCTGGGCCAGCTTGTCGCCGGCGTTGCCCACGAGATCAACAATCCGGTGAATTTCATTTACGGCAACTTAGCCCACATGAATGCCTACACTGGTGACCTGCTGAAGCTGATGTCACTCTACCAGCAGCACTATCCTGAACCTGTGCCTGCTATTCAAAACGAGATTGAAATCATCGATCTCGATTTTGTCACAACTGATCTCCCTAAAGTGCTGGATTCTATGAAGCTGGGCGCTCAGCGCATTCAAGGTATTGTCGCCTCTCTGCGGACTTTCTCGCGCATGGACGAAGCGGAAGTTAAAGCAATCGATATTCATCAGGGCATAGATAGCACATTGAAGATCTTAGAGAGCCGTCTCAAGGCGCAGAATAACCGCGTGGCGATTGGCGTGGTCAGGCGATATGGCTTACTGCCGCCCGTCGAGTGCTATCCGGGACAGCTCAACCAGGTCTTTATGAATATTTTGTCGAATGCCATCGATGCCTTAGAGGAACGCTGTCTAGCAGAAACAGACTTTGAGCCGGTCATTTGCCTCGTGACCGAACCGACAGAGGACAATCAGGTAAAAATTATGGTGTCAGATAATGCCTGGGGCATGTCTGACACCGTTAGGCAGCGGCTCTTTGATCCGTTCTTCACGACTAAACCTGTAGGCAAAGGCACAGGCATGGGGCTTTCTATTAGCTATCAGGTGGTAACCGAGCGGCATGGCGGCAAACTGATCTGCGAGTCGGAGCTAGGTCAGGGCAGCCTTTTTACAATTTTGATCCCCACGGTTCAGGTATCTCAGGCCGTGGCTCAGGCCGCCGTCGAATCCTAATCACTCAGCAGGAGAAGCCAAATCAAGTCCGATTTAGATTGCCGGGTTTTCTCCCTTCGGGAGACACTTCGTGAACGACTTCGCTCAACCCTCTGCTTAGCTACGGATTAAGTATTGAGCGTCGAAATGCATCTTATGGATCATCAGATTGACTTAGTGAGCGATCGCGAAGCTGTCGAATTCTCCCGTCGCGGCTTTTGCAGCTGACTCAACCTGGGTGACGCGGGCAGCGGTTGGCCCCTGCTGTGCCCAAGCTACAAGCGCCTGCAAGGTCTGGCTATCGCCTTCAGCGACGATTTCAACGGTACCGTCAGCCAGATTTTTCACATAGCCGCTGAGGCCCATTTGCAGCGCCTGCTGACAGGTGTGATAGCGAAAGCCCACTCCCTGCACTACGCCGTGGACAATTAGCTCAACTCGCTGCATCCTTTTTTCCTCGTCCATAGTACCTGTAGATTAAAGCCTACGGCTCTAGCCGTCCGGCGAAAGCACTGCTGGGTAAACCAGCGACATCTGTTTGAATACAGAACAAATCACCAGAGGCTATGCTGTTCTGAATTTCGGCCTCACTCAGCCCCACCGAAGCCGTAGTCACATACAGGGTCTTTAAGTCACGACCGCCAAAGGTGCAGGCGGTTGGGCGCTGGACAGGGAGAGAAAAACGAGCCATTTCCTCCCCCTGGGGACTAAAACGGATCACGCACCAGCCGTCCCACATAGCTGACCAAAGACAGCCTTCGGCATCTACCGTTAAACCATCCGGCGTCAGCGCTGCTGGCCTCAAGTCAATGAAAACGCGCCGCTGGGCGATCGCGCCGCTGGCTAAGTCAAACTCGTAGGCATAAATAATCTTTTGAGCTGAGTCAGTTAGGTAAAAGACCTGATTGTCTGGACTCCAGCCGATGCCGTTCGAGATGGTTAATCCAGTTTCCATAGAATGCAATGAACCGTCGGGATCGTAGCGATAAAGGCTTGCTTCTGGTCCCTGGGTAGACATAGAGCCGAACCAGAACCGCCCCGCGACATCGCACTTCCCGTCATTGAAACGGTTGTGGGGCTTATCAGCTTCTAAAGAAAGGAGAGGGCTGAGGTGTCCTGTTTCCAGGTTTAGAATAGCGAGTTCATGGCGCAGGGCGAGGAGCAGGCGACGGGCGGCAGCGATCGCCAAGCAGCCGACTACCTGGCCCACATCAAAGTAGCGCGATTGGCCGGTAACTGGATCAAACTGGTGTACCCGGTGGTTGTAAATATCGACCCAATAGAGACATTGCTGCGCTGTATCCCAGGTTGGCCCTTCTCCCAGTCTGGCTCTGGCAGTTAGAACATTCTCAACGGGATAGGCTGGAGTTATCACTGCTTGAAAAAGCTACAAATGAAGGAACCGGGTCCGTCTGCTTGAAACGGGACTGTTTCGCCGTCTGAGCGCGTCCGCATCCGCCGCCGACAGTCATAGACCTCGACCGGGCGTTTGACACCGCCGATGCTGACCTCAGCTCGATACTGCCAGTAGTATTTGGCGCTGCGCTTGAGGCTTAGGATACAAATTTCTGGCTCTGTCTGCCTTTGACAGCGAGAAAACGCCTGGGCTGGAGCCGCGATCGCCAGCCACAGCAGTAAGCTCAACAGCGCGATCGCCTTTGCCATCGCCAATTTATTTATCACTAATGACAAAATTACCATTAAAGCAGCACTGCTTAGGGACTGCGACTGAAAATGACCAGCGTTACCGGATTGAGCGGCGTCCACCGGGTCAGAGCGGCCACACCAATAGAACGGGAAAGCTGGGCCTGCAGCAGCCGATAGCGCCAGTCTGGTCTATGCTGCTGCCGCCAGGCAAGGACAGTGCCGAGGTGTTCTAGCGTCGCTAGAGCCAGCACAATAAGGCCGCCGGGTTTGAGCCGCTGAGAGCTGACCTGCAAAATATCGGTCAGATAGCCACCGCTGCCGCCCACAAATACGCGATCGGGATCTGGCAGCGCTGCCAGGGCGGCAGGGGCCGCCTGGGCAATTAACTCGACAGTCTGAGTCTCAAAACGCTGACAGTTTTGCTGAATCAGGGCGGCCCCTGCCGCCGTTTTTTCAATGGCATACACCTTGGCGCTGGGCTGCAGCCGAGCCACTTCGATGCTGACTGATCCTGTTCCTGCCCCGATATCCCAGATAACTTGATGGGGCTGGAGGGCCAGTTCACCCAAAATCAACATCCGCACTTCTCGCTTCGTTATCAGGCCGGGGCGATCGCGAAAACTCAAAAACAAATCATCTGCCAGCCCAAACCCCGGCAGGGCTGACAAATCCAGGGTCGCAGCCGGGGGCTGTCGCAGCAGAATCACTAGGTTGAGCGGCGCAAAGGTCTGCTCAGTCGCCGCCGCCGCTGAAAAGCAGCGCACTCGTTCAGACTTAGCCCCCAGATTTTCGCACACCCAAAGCTGGTAGGGCGCCGCTAGCGCCAGCAGCAGCTCCGCGATCGCCGCAGGCGTATTGTGGCTATCGGTCAGAACGGCAATCTTTTCGGCTTCCTGTTTCAGGGGGGGCAGCAAGTTGTCGAGCGATCGCCCGTGGAGGCTCACCAGTTTGGCCTCCTGCCAGGGAACTTTGAGCCGACTGAAGGCGAGCTGCACAGAACTTAGGTGGGGATGAAAGACTAACTCCTCAGCCGCAAAATGCTGTAGCAGCAGCCGTCCTAGGCCAAAAAAGAGCGGATCTCCAGAAGTCAGAATGACTACTGACCGTTGGGGATATTGCTGCCGCTCAGACCGGATGGCTTCGAGGGCCGTCTGGAACGGGCTGAGCGGCCAGCGCTGCGCCGAACAGTCAGGAAAATAAGCTAGATGGCGATCGCTGCCCACCAGTATCCCTGCCTGCTCAATCACGGTCAGAATGGCGGGTGATAGATCTGCCGCCCCGCCCGCCCCGACCCCTACAACCTGTATCGGTAGACAGTTCATGATGACTCCCAGGCCAGTACCAGCAGCGCGTTGACAATTGCCGCCGCCACGCTAGATCCCCCTTTGCGACCGTTAACTAGAATCTGAGGCACGTCTAGGTGGGCTAGCTGGGCTTTAGCGGCTTCGACCCCGACAAAACCCACAGGCACACCAACGACGAGAGCAGGCTGTACTGTCCCTGCGGCGATCGCTTCGCACAGCACCGATAGCGCCGTAGGCGCGTTGCCAATTACATAAATTCCGGTGGGGTACTGGCGACAGCAGGTCAGCATTCCGGTCGCCGTTCGGGTTTTACCCGGCAAAGCCGCCTTAGCCTGATCCACAGCCACAACTACCGGATTTTGAAAAGTACGGCTAACCATTGTCCGAATTCCCTGTTTAATCATATTGACGTCTAAGATCAGCGGAGATCCTGCCGCCAAGGCCGTTTTGGCCGCGGCGATCGCCGTTGTGCTAAACTGCAGCTCCTGCTTAAAGTCAAAGTCAGCCGTACTATGAATTACGCGGCGCACGACTGCATATTCACTATCAGTAAAGTCATGAGAGCCGATTTCAGCGTCAATGATGGCAAAGCTCTGCCGCAGGATCGGATGTTGAAACAGGAAAGCCATAACTCGAAAACTCTTTTGCTCTCCTATTGTGACCTTAGCCATGCCAGTTTATTTGTTTTGGGGGGATGATGACTTTCGGCTCGATCGGGCAGTCGAAGAACTGTGCGATCGCAGCCTAGATCCTCAGTGGAGCAGCTTCAACTATGACAAGCTCAGTGCCGACCAGGCAGAAAACGTCACTCAGGGGCTAAACCAGGCCATGACTCCTCCCTTCGGCCTGGGTCAACGAGTCGTTTGGCTGCACAATGTCCCTATTTTTCAGCGCTGCAGCGAGGCCACCCTGCAGGAACTGACCCGAACATTGCCGGCCATACCCGACAGCAGCGTTTTGCTGTTTACGAATAGCCAAAAGCCAGACGGTCGGCTCAAATCGACTAAGCTGTTGCAGAAGCATGGCAAAGTGCGAGAGTTTGCTAAAATCCCCCCTTGGAAAGTTGAGCAGATCCAGCAGCAGGTGCGTCAGGCCGCTGAGCAGGCCAAGCTGCGCCTAGCCCCAGACGCTGTTGAGCTACTAGCCGCGTCGGTAGGCAATGATATGCGCCAGCTCGTCAATGAAATAGAAAAACTGAAACTCTATCAGGGCAATCAGCCCCAGCCGCTAGCTGCTGATATCGTAGCTAGACTGGTAGTCGTCAATACGCAAAACAGCCTGCAGCTAGCGGCTGCCCTGCGTCAGGGCGATACTCCCAACGCTCTACAGTTGGTCACCGATCTGGTGAACCGCAACGAACCCAGCCTCCGCATTGTATCGACACTAGTAGGTCAGTTTCGGACTTGGCTTTGGGTCAAAATTATGATGCAGGCCGGTGAGCGCGACGAGCGGGCGATCGCCCAGGCGGCTGAGGTGAGCAATCCTAAGCGAATTTATTTCCTACAAAAAGAAGTTCGGTATCTTTCCCTGCCGAGCCTACAACAAACGCTGCAGCAGCTTCTAGAATTAGAAGCAAGCCTCAAGCAGGGCAAAGCTGAAATGCCTACACTGCAAACGAAAGTTATCGAAATTTCGCAGCTTTTTCAGTAAAGTATAAAACCATTAGCTTCCCGGAACTTCACTTTGAGTAGAATGGTCTGGGGCAACTATGAGTTTTCAAGATAGTTTCAATTGTTATCTAGAGCGCCAGATGTCAATTCAAATAGTATCTCCTCGTTTGTTCCAGTTCCGTCGGCGGTTCCTGCGCTCGGTTTCTGCATTGAGTAGCCTTTTGGTTGCGGCTTCGTTAGTGTCCGGCACTCGCATCGACTGGCAAAAGTCTCATTTTCAGGTTGTTGATAATGCGGTACAGGCACAATCGCAGCCCGCTACCATCACCTCTGAAGAAATTGTTGGCTATGCCCGCGCAGTCTTGCAGATGGATAGGTTGAGAACAGCGGCTTATACCCAAGTTAAAGACATTCTAATGGCAGAAAACTTAGATGCTAGCCAGTTCAATCTCACCTGCACCAATGCCAACAATCTTCCCAACGTGCCTCGCCGCCTCCGCTCCCAGGTGAGAGAAATTGTGGTTGGCTACTGTTCCCAAGCCGCTGAAATTGTGGTCAATAACGGTTTGAGCGTTAATCGTTTCAACCAAATGACAGCCGCCCATCAGCAGCAGCCAACACTTGAAGCCCAGATTCGTCAAGCCATGATTGAGTTACAGCAGTAATGCAGTTTATTGACCAAGCAGAAGTAGAGGTGCTGGCGGGCAGCGGCGGCGACGGCCTAGTGGCCTTTCGGCGCGAAAAGTACGTGCCAGCGGGCGGGCCTGCTGGCGGCAATGGTGGCCCTGGTGGCTCAGTTTATCTGGTCGCAGTCAATCACCTGCAAACGCTGCTGGACTTTAAATATGCACATAGCTTCAAAGCGGCCAGCGGAGAGCGCGGCGGACCTAAAAACAAGACTGGCGCGGCCGGGCGCGATCGCCAGATTGAAGTTCCCTGTGGCACTGTTGTCTATGATGCTGAAACGGGCGAACTTTTGGGAGACTTGGTTCAGCCGGGACAAAGCCTCTGCGTCGCTCAGGGCGGCAAGGGCGGCTTGGGCAATCGCCACTTCCTCAGCAATCGCAATCGGGCACCCGAAAGAGCATTGCCGGGTCTGCCAGGCGAAGAACGTCGCATTCGCCTAGAGCTGAAGCTGATTGCAGAAGTGGGAATTATTGGGCTGCCCAACGCGGGCAAGTCTACTCTAATTGCGGCCCTATCTTCCGCTCGTCCTAAAATTGCTGATTATCCCTTTACTACCCTGGTCCCCAATCTAGGCGTTGTGCGCAAAGCCACCGGCGATGGTACCGTCTTTGCCGATATTCCCGGACTGATTGCGGGAGCCCATACAGGTTTGGGGCTAGGCCACGAATTTTTGCGCCACGTCGAGCGCACCCGGCTCCTGCTGCATTTGGTAGACGTAACTGCTGAGCAACCGCTGGCCAACTATCAGACGATTCAGCAAGAGCTAGAGGCTTATAGTGATACCCTGGGCGATCGCCCTCAAATTTTAGCGCTCAACAAAGTTGAAGCCATGCCAGCGGAAACAGTAGCCGCGATCGCGGCTGAGTTAGAGGCGATCGCTCACACTCCCGTCTTTTGCATTTCTGCTGTTGCAGGCATCGGCCTAAACGAGCTAATGCAAGCAGTCTGGCAAGTTTTAGACCAGCCTGAACCTGTTGAAATAGATGCCACCTTGACTGCTGCTAGTGAGCTTGCGTCAGGCTGAAGGGCGCTATCAGGCTCCCCGACTCAGATAAAGCCGCGAAGTGCGCAAAATCTCAGCATAGAGCGTTTCTAGCTGGCTAATATTGCCGCCTAGGGTATAGCGCTCTAGTACCCGCTGGCGGGCCTTACGCCCTAGTAGCGTGGTCATTTCAGGATGATCTTGGAATACAGGCAGCAATGCCTGGAGCTGGGTCGAAACCCGCTGCGTATCTAAAATCACCCCAGCCCCATTTTCTAAGACCTCGCCGTCAGCTCCTGCATCGGTGGCAATGCAGGCAGCCTCACAGGCCATACCCTCTAGCAGCGAGAGAGATAACCCCTCTACTAAAGAGGGCAGCACAAACACGTCCGCTCCGCGCAGAATCTCAATGCGCCGCTGCTCGTCTGCTACAAACCCCAGCCAAATCACGTTTTCAGCAGAGCCGTAAAAAGCACGTAGCGAAGCAGTTAAAGGCCCGCTGCCCACAATAACCAGTTTACTGCTGGGCGCTAGTTTGGCCTGCTTCCACCCCCGTAGTAGAGACTCCACGTTTTTCTCAATGGCAAGTCTCCCCTGGTAGACAAACAGCCGCTCAGCCTGAAACTCCTGCTTGACTGCAGCAGGTCCGGGCGCATATTTCTGAATATCGACCCCATTGGGAATGACGCTGACTCGCCCTGCCGGCACCCCTAGCTTCACTAACAAGTCTCGCTGGAGCTGAGAAAAGACAATTACGCAGTCGTAATGGGCTAGGCAGGGCGCATAAATCTGATAGGTTAGATGCTGGGTGCCAGAGGTCAAATTGCGCCGTCGCCGATCAAAGGGCGGATGAAAAGTGGCAACCAATGGAATGCTCAATTCCTGACAAATTTCTGGCAGGCGGAAGTCGAGCGGTGACAGGGTTAACGAAGCATGAACAATATCAGGCTTGAGTCGCTTTAAGGCCTGTGCCAGCAGCTTGCCTGATCGAAAAGAAGGAATTGTCAGGATCTGCGACTTAAAAATGAAAGGCAGCGAAACCTCTTGACAATCTGGGCGATCGCTTAGCGTCTCCTCCTCCGGCTGGGCAAAATGTAAAAAAGTTACCTGATGTCCTCGATCCAGTAGGGCATTTGTGATCTCCCGACCATAGGTAACATTGCCGCAAAAAGGAGATTTCTTACCAAGCCAAGCGATGTGCATTCAATTAATAGAGATAGCTAACGGCTGCCAGGAAAGTCGACTAAAAATCGTCAAGCCATGACTTTATGAGAACTTAACAAGTATATAGCCGCTTCTCAGCAGATTCTCAAGCGGTCAGTTGGGGACGGCCAATATACCAGGTAATAATTCCTCCTGCCGCAACCAGCGCTGCCAGCGCCAGAAATACGGTGCGCAGTCCCAAAAACGTCTCCGCTACGCCAGCTAGCGCCAATGGCAAACTTAAAGCAATATTAATTAAATTATTTTGCAGTCCAAAAACCTTACCTCGCATATCCTCAGGCGTTTTTTCTTGAATCGTCGTCTGCATCGGAATGCCCACAATGGCGGCAAAGACGCCTAGCAAACCGATTAAAAGCAGACAGAGCCAAAGCTGTTCGGCTAAAAATGCCAACCCCAGCAGCGTGGTGGTGATGCCTGCAGAGCCAAAGATGCTGAGCTGGCTGCGAGCGAACCGCTGGCCAAACTGCCCAATCAGCGCTGCGCCTATAGCCATGCCAACCCCCGCCATCGCCAGCAAAAAGCCAAACTGGGAGGATTTCAGCACCGTAATGACTTCAGCTAGGCGCACTGCCAGCACCGCCAAAGCGGCAAAGACAGAAAAAAGCAGCACGAGCTGAATCAGAGCGCCGCGGACAGCAGGCTGCCCCTTTATGTACTGCAGACCTTCTCGAATATCCTGCCAAACGTGGGGATCGCTTTGCTGCGCTTCTCTTTTTTCGTGGGGCTGCAGCAGCAGCAGCAGCAGGCCAGCGATGCCGTAGCTAACGCCTACTAAAATATCTTTGCCCAGTCCTGAGCCACCATCCAAGGGGGCCAACAGGCGATCGGCGATCGCCAGCAGCGGATCGCCCACGGCAAAGCCAATGATCACCGAGGCCATCATCGTAGTCGTATAAAGTGAATTGGCTGAAAGTAAATTCCCTCGCTTCACCACCAGCGGAATAACCGCTTGCTCTGCAGGTGCAAAAAACTGGGTTAGGGTGGACACTAAAAAAGTCGTTGCGAGGAGAAAGCAAAATCCTGCCGGCAGACCCCAGAGGGTGCCCCAGTCTTGCGACAGCCACAGCAATCCCGGCAGCAAGACTACCAGCAGACCCCGCAGCAGATTAGTGACAACCAGCACCGGCTTCTTGGCCCAGTGATCTACATAAACGCCAGCCAGCGAGCCAAACAAGACGGCTGGAATGGTGAAAGCAATCATGACGGCTGAAACCCAGCCGCTGATGGTTTGCCCCGGTGCTTCAAACTGGCTAGCGATGATAGCAATCATCAGCACTAAGTAAACTTTATCGGCTAGCTGAGAGAACACCTGACCACTCCAGAGGGTCAAAAAATTAGCGTTCTGTAAAACTGGCCAAAATCCCCTAATTGGCTGCGATACCGCCGGTTGACTGTTGCCGTTTGCTGCTTGACTCGCCGACTCAGACTGATTTCGCGAATCTGGGGTACAAGCAGACATCTGAGCAGCCCCTTCTTGATCAGGGCGCTCATCAGTGGCAGCCACCGTTTTTGCCATGTCTGCGTCAGATTCTTGAAACATAGATGAGAAAGTTTAGTTGAACGATAGTGAGGCTGTAGAAAAACAGGTATCAATCAGCGCGGCTGAGCGAATAGACCTGTCTAGATGATATTGAGCGTAATGTCTGAGAAACTTTTCGAGCCGATACCAGAGATGATGCGGGCTGGCGGTTACAGCCAATGGCAGCGGCGTTGTCATTGGCTGAGCAACCAGTAACTGGGGATGACTGAGCTGCTGAAAGAGGGCTAATTCTAAAGCACTCAGGTGAAATATCCGATCTGCTTTAGGTTGCCGTCCTGCTGCGCTAGCCTTTTGCCTCAGATCCGTTTTTTTAGAGCCAGAGGCGTCTGCTTGCCTAGCTGCTGGGCTTTTAGCCGGAACTATGGCGGGTCGTCGCTCTGCCGCAGCGCGATCGCCAAGCTGCTCTAGCCTAGAAATCTGCACGGTTCCACCAGCCGCTAGGCTAAAGCCCACCTGCCAGTCTGGATCTAGCAAGTCGGGAACAATTGGCTCTTGCGTAATGCAGCAAACATGAACCTGAGGAGCAATCCCCGCTAGTGCCAGCAGGTGAAAAGTTGCCTGCGCTAGGCAGGGAAGCACCGCTGCCGCCGCCGCCTGCTCTAGCCGCTCCAAATGTTCTAGCAGCAGACAAAATAAGGCCTCTTGAGGCTGTTCGCTCAGAGCCTGATAGAGAGTGAGTTCAGCCAGGTATTGGCTAGCGGTGAGCTTAGTTAAGTTAGCGCTCAGTCCCGCATAGGAGCGCTCAGTTTCCGCCTGTGAAATTCTGTCTAAGCTTTTGCCCTTAGACAGCAGCAGCTGATTGACGACAAAAAGGCCGCTGCGACCTGCCAAACGGGAATTGTGCTTACGGGCACCGGGAGCGACAGCTCGAATCAGCCCCTGCTCTGGCGTCAAAATTGTCAGCAACCGATCGGACTCTCCCAAAGGAGTGCCCTTTAAATTAATTCCGGTTGCTTTATAAGTGCGACTCATTCAGAGCAAATCAAAGAAGACAAACAGCAGCTTCTCAAGCTAGAGATATCAGCAAAATCTAGTAGCGGCTATTCTTCTAGGATACCGCGATCGCGTATAATCTCGGGTCCTCTTGAAGTGCCTAGTCGGGTAGCCCCCGCCAAAATTAGCTCGACCGCCTGATGCCAATTGCGAATTCCGCCGGATGCCTTAATTCCCATGGCATCGCCAGCCATCTCCTTCAGTCGGCGCACATCGGCTACGCTAGCGCCGCCAAACCAGCCCGTATGGGTCTTCAAAAAAGCAACCCCGGCATCCAAACAGGCTTCTACGGCTGTCTGCTGCTCTGCAGCTGTCAGCAGTGCCATCTCCAGAATCACCTTAACGGTTTGTCCGGTTGACTCGCAAATTTCAGCAATTTCCTGATGTAGCTGATGTACTGCCCCCTGTTTGACCCAGCCTAGGTTGATTACAACATCTAGCTCGGTAGCGCCATTTTCAACTGCTTCCTGAGCCTCATAGAGCTTGGCCGCAGACGTGGTTGCTCCAGTGGGAAATCCGATCACGGCGCAAACTTTGGGCGCTTTGTTGTGCAGTAATTCAGCCGCCTGCCGCACATGGGTTGGATAGAGGCATACGGCGGCAAAGCCGAATCGGTCAGCCTCATAGCAGACCTGCTCTACCTCACGGCTAGTTGCTGTCGGCTGCAGTAGGGCATGGTCAATAAAAGGCGCAACATCAATCTCTTCTGGCTTGGTAAACACGCTAGATTGCACTAAGATTTATCCGGGCTTAACTGGAATGTTAGTGCAAAACGGATTGTCCTGGTCGCTTTAGCTAACTTTGTCAGTAGATAGCAAAGTCACTGTACAAAATGGGCATCTTAAATTAGAGATCGAGTCTCGCTATCTGGCGTATTTCTCATAAACGGCCTTAACTTTTTATGCCCCAGCCTCAGATATCCGCCATCATTTGCACCCACAACCGAGCTGCCTATTTAGGGGGCGCAATTGATAGCTTGCTACAGCAGACCTTCACCGCATATGAGGTGATTGTGGTTGATAATGCTTCTAGCGATCATACCCGCTCTGTGGTGGAAGCTCGCCTGGGTGACTCGCGGCTGCGATATCTCTATGAGCCTCAGCTTGGTCTCTCCACCGCTCGCAATGCCGGTGCGCTTGCAGCTAAGGGTGAGATTTTAGCCTATTTAGATGACGATGCTGAGGCCAGTCAGGACTGGCTCGTGACGCTCTATCAGGTCTATCAGCAGAATTCTCAGTTGGCGATCGCAGGCGGTAAAGTGACCCTAATCTGGCCCCCGGAAACCACACCTCCCCGCTGGCTATCTGCCGAACTCTCAGCCAGCTTAGGCACCTACGACTTAGGCGAGCAGCTGATCTATATTGAACAGCCGGGATTGACTCCGCGCGGCCTGAATTACTCCATTCGCAAATCGTTCTTGACCAGTATTGGTGGCTTCGATCCTAACCTGGGTCGTGTCGGGCAAAATCTACTCTCCAATGAAGAAATGCACATGACTGCGCTAGCCCTGCAGTCAGGCTGGCAGGTTGCCTATGTTCCGGAGGCATTAGCGGCTCATCATGTAGCCCCCGATCGCCTAAAACCCTCCTGGCACCTAAACCGCAGCTGGTGGCAGGGTATTAGTGAATGCTACCGCGAACAGATTGCCGGTCGTGCTGGCTGGCACCAACTGCAGCGCGGCGGCGAACGCTTGCTCAGAGGCAGCTACAAAGTGATCAAATATTGTCAAGATCCGGCGGAGCGTTTTGCCAATCTTGCCTATGCCTATGGGCAAATTGGTTATCTTTTAAGCGCTCTGCAGGGCATAATTCGTCCAGCGACGACTAAGCGATCGACCTAGTAGCTGCTCGGTGAATCGCCAATAGCAGCTTAGCGTCTTCCTCCGTTATTGTTTGCCCTTATAGTTGGCCTAACCCTCAAAATGTCTACTGCTTCATCCAAGATTCCGGTTTCTGTTCTTATTCCCGCTAAGAATGAAGAGGCTAACCTACCTGCTTGCCTAGAGAGCGTTGCTAGAGCAGACGAAATCTTTGTAGTAGATTCTCAAAGCAGCGATCGCTCTATTGAAATTGCCCAAGCAGCAGGCGCTGAAGTTGTTCAGTTTCACTTCAATGGTCGCTGGCCCAAAAAGAAAAATTGGTCGCTTGAAAATATCGCCTTTCGCAACGACTGGGTTCTGATTGTAGATTGTGATGAGCGCATTACCCCAGAACTTTGGGATGAAATCGCCGCAGTGATTAAATCTTCTGACCACAACGGCTACTATCTCAACCGCCGCGTCTACTTTTTGGGCAAGTGGATTCGGCACGGCGGCAAATATCCAGATTGGAACCTGCGTCTCTTTCGTCATCGCCTGGGCCGCTACGAAAACCTGCATACCGAAGATATCCAGAATACCGGCGACAACGAAGTACACGAACACGTGATTGTGCCTGGAACAATCGGCTATCTTCAACACGATATGCTCCATATTGACTTCCGCGATCTCTATCAGTGGCTAGCGCGTCACAATCGCTATTCCAACTGGGAAGCCAGAGTCTATTACAACCTGCTGACGGGGATGGGGGAAGATGGCACCATCGGGGCCAGCCTGTTTGGTGATTCCGTTCAGCGTAAGCGCTTCTTGAAGAAAATTTGGGTCAGACTGCCCTTCCGCCCTTTATTGCGCTTCATTTTGTTCTATTTCGTACAGCTAGGTTTTTTGGACGGCAAAGCCGGTTACATCTACGGGCGATTGCTCAGCCAATACGAATATCAGATTGGCGTGAAGCTTTACGAGCTGCGACAGTTTAGCGGTCATCTAAACGTTCAAGCGGCTGAAAGGATCTCTGTTGTGGAGCCATCTGTTCAGCTACCTGCGCCCTCAAGTCCTCAACCCGATGCCTGAGCCAGTTCAAAATGTCGCGGCCCGATTCTGCCAACGAGAAGTCTGACTCATCTGTATCCCTGCCGACCTCAGCCCTGAGTTTGGGAGCTGAAGCTCTAGTAGATTTGCGGCGGTACGATCAGTCCTGGTTTGATCCAGGCCGCCCGCGCTGGCTGATCATGCTCTGGTGGCTGGTTCAGGCGATCGCCTTTCCGCTTACGCTCCATGCTCATCACGCGCCTCGGCGCACCCTATTGCGTTGGTTCGGGGCCAAAATTGGCAAAGGCGTAATTATTCGTCCAACGGCGAGATTTACCTATCCCTGGAAGATCTCTATTGGCGACTATAGCTGGATCGGTGATGATGTTGTCTTCTACAGCCTCGACCCTATCTATGTGGGCTGTCACTGCGTCATTTCTCAAGAAACCTATCTGTGTACGGGCAGCCATAGCGCTAGCAGCCCCACCTTTCAGCTACAAACTGCGCCCATTTTTATCGAGAATGGCGTTTGGATCGCGACTGACTGCTTTATAGGACCAGGCGTCAGAATTGGCGCAAATGCTCTCATAGGTGCTCGCAGCGGCGTTTTTAGAGATCAACCCCCACAGCAAATTTGCCGTGGAACCCCCTGTCAGCCCGTAGGCTTTAGATCAATAGAGATTGCTTCTCTGCCGAAAATCTAAAAACGCCTTGCCATGTTTTCTCCATTGAGAATAAAACAGTCCTGCTCAGCGCCTTTAAAGAGTCTTTAAGATCGACCTTCAAAGTCTTTAAGGTTAATTTTAGCGTTGAGCCTAGAATATTCTAAGAATGCAGTCAGTCCGTGGTTCTACCTAGAGAGGGAAGCGCTGATCACAGCGGCTTCTGCGAAATTTTTCAATTGAGCAAAATAGCTTCTTAAAACTGAGCTTTTTAGCCGAGTCATTGTACTACCAATTCTTCTGATAAGTAGGCGGACCTAATTATTTGTAGATGTTGAGTTTCGTTCCTTAATCGCAACCTACATTTACTCATATTTAGCTGCGCCTACCTGTTTACTCGACGGCGGTTTTGTCGTTTTGCTAAATTTAGTGCTCAAAAAATAATTTTGAGGGTACAGCACGTTCCTGAGACTCTGTTGGTTCTTGAGTTAAAAGCGACTAACGGTAACTTTGATGAATCAAATTAGGCTCCTCAATATCAGAATCGATAATCTTTCGCTAACGGAGCTTTTGGAACGCTTAAATCCTATTTGGGGGGGCATTGTTCTGACTCCAAACGTGGATCACTTGATGAAGCTACAAAATGACAGTCATTTTTACGATATTTATCAGGCTGCCCAATATCGCATCTGTGATAGCCAGATTCTGCTGTATGCCTCCAAATTCTTGGGGACGCCCATTAGCGAAAAAATTTCAGGTTCTGACTTATTTCCGGCATTCTGCCAAAAGTACGGAGCTGACCCAGCAGTCAAGATTTTTCTTCTAGGGGGTGCTCCCGGTGTCGCTCAGCAAGCCCAGCAGAATATCAACCGTCGCATTGGACGCGAACTGGTCGTGGCGGCTCATTCTCCCTCATATGGATTTGAGGTCAAAGCAGGAGAATGCCAGCAAATTTTGAAGCTAATTAATCAGTCTAATGCCAATGTATTAGCAGTCGGCTTGGGAGCGCCGAAGCAGGAAAAGTGGATTTTTAAATACAAAGACTCACTCAAACATATAAAAGTATTTTTGGCTCTTGGGGCAGCTCTCAGCTTTGAAGCGGGTACTCTCAGCCGGGCACCTCGCTGGATGAGTGAACTGGGCTTAGAATGGCTACATCGCTTACTGCGCGAACCTCGGCGGCTGTGGCGACGCTATTTGATTGACGGATTGCCTTTTTTCAAGCTGATTGTGCAGCAAAAGCTAAACTGCTATCAAGATCCTTTTGCGAGTAGAACCTTGTGAGTTTGGCAAGATAGGCTGTAGGTTCAACTGACTCTGCCAGTCAATCGTAAAATAGTTACAGTGAATGACTACAGTCAGGAACTTTTCTAGCCAATTCCGGTTCGATTAAATAAATGCTCGCCGACCTGCTGCTCTAGCTTTTGAGGGTCCTTGGCTCCAAAATTTACGAAATCTTGTTGGCAGCTAAGTTATTGATTTGCTTAAGCTAGAGAGTAGTTTCTACAGAGCACCTAGCAACAAACCTGGTGTCACTACAGCCTCAACCGCAACTTGTTTCTATGGAATCTAAGACAGCTAAAGAAGAGACAGCAGATGCTGTTGAACAAATAGATCTGCGGAAATACTGGCTAGTACTAAAGCGGCGATGGTGGGCAGCGGCAGGAGCTTTCATGGTGCCCGTAGCGGCTGCAACTGCGTTAACGCTGGCAGAAGATCCGGCTTACCAGGCTAGCGGCCAGCTTTTGCTACAGGTTGACCGTTCGGCTTCGCTGACCGGAGGCGTTGGACAAGATCTCAGCGATTTTGATACAGTCGGTAAGACCGATCCCCTCAAGACCCAGGCGGCTCTGCTGCGATCGCCCGTCATCTTAGAAGAGGTGGTAGAAGAACTCAATATCAGAGACGACAACGGCGATCTTGTTTCTCCTGGATCTATAGCCAGAGGACTCAACGTTAACAATTTGGGCAGTTCAGATGTCTTAGTTGTTACCTATCAGTCTGGCAACCCGGCGCTGACGGTCGATATCGTCAACCAGGTGATGCAGACTTATATCGAGAAGAATGTTTTAACTAACCGGGCAGCGGCTGTAGCCGCTCGTGAGTTTTTAGAAAAAGAGCTGCCCGTCGCTCAGACCGAAGCAGAAGAGGCTGCTGAAGAAATTCGGCAGTTCAAAGCGCAAAACCAGGTAGTTGCGCTTGAGCAAGAAGTTTCAACAACGCTGACAACCATTGCCGCTTTAACAAACGAAATTAATCAGATTCAGGCCAGATTGGCTGAGCTAGAGTCCCGCTCCTCGGAGCTACAGCGGCAGCTTGATATGTCACCTCAGCAGGCGGCGACAGCCAGCACCCTCAGTCAGGCTCCTGGGATTCAACAGGTCTTGACCGATTTGCAGACAGCTCAGACTGAGCTAGCCAGCCAGCAGGCCCTTTATACTAACAGCCATCCGGTTATTGAAAACCTTCAGCGTCAAGTTGACTCACTCAATACGCTTTTGCAAGAACGGGTAGCTCAGGTACTGGGTCAAACTTTGGCTGTTCCGGCGGCTAGCCTGCAGATGGTCAGCTTACAACAGGGTCTGACTTCAGAACTGCTAGCGGTGGAAATTGAGCGACTAAGCCTATTGCCCCGTATCGATAGTCTGGTAGATACGCGATCGCGCTTTCAGCAGCGAGCTAATGCCTTTCCCGTACTGGAAAAGCGGCAGCGTAGTCTTGAACGCAAATTTGAAGCCGCCACAGACATCTACGAATCTCTACAGACTCGGCTGCAGGAGATTTCCATTAGTGAAAATCAAAGCATTGGTACCGCCCAAATCATTGAAGCAGCTTCTAGTCCCACGACAGTGTCCTCCGATAGTAAGAAGCTGCTAGTGGCGGGTGCGGGCGCGGGCATTTTCTTAGGTATTGCCGTTGCTTTCTTCCTAGATCTAATTGATCGTACCGTAAAGACCGTTCGAGATGCCGAAGCCCTCTTTGGCTATACGCTCCTGGGAGTTATCCCCAAATCTGATATTGATTCAGAAGAGCTACCAATTCTAAATGACCTTTCTCTTCAAAAATCAAATCAGCAAATCTCGCCTCGCATAGTCACCTTCGATGCCTCTAGCACCTCTAGCTCATTTGTCTATGGGGCCTACCAGATGCTGCAGGCTAACCTGAAGTTTATGAGTTCTGATAAGAAAAATCGGGCGATCGCAATTACCAGCTCGGTGCCCAAAGAGGGCAAATCAGAAGTTTCGGCCAATTTAGCAGCGGCTTTAGCCCAAAACGGCGATCGCGTTTTGCTGGTTGATGCCGATATGCGATCGCCTTCGCAGCATCATCTGTGGGGCCTAGTCAATTCTGTAGGTCTAAGTCATGTCTTGGTTGGCGAAGGGAAGCTAGATGAAGCGATACAGACCATTTCTCAGAACCTCTTCGTTCTGACGGCAGGCGTTATTCCCCCCAATCCCCTGGCTTTAATTGACTCAGAACGGATGAAATCCCTGGTGCAAGACTTTTTAGGTCAGTATGAGTATGTAGTGTTTGATACGCCTCCTCTGACGGGAATTGCGGATGCTGCCGTCTTAGGCACTGCTGTCGATGGTGTGTTACTTGTAGCTCGGACTCGCTTCGTTGATTCTGCCAGCGCCACCGCTGCTAAATCCTTGCTCGCTCGTTCAGGCGCCAATGTTTTAGGTTTGGTTGCTAACGGCGTTGATACCAAAGACGAGCCTCAGAGCGTCTATGCCTACTACTCTAGAGCGCCGGAAGAGTATCGCATTGGCGGCGCTAATAAGTCGGCGTCTTCTTCCAAGCTGCCAAAGATATTTTCCAACTGATTTTTACCCTAAAACTTTCTTGAGTTTTGCTTAAAAGCTATGGTTTGTGGCTCAACCTTGAAACGGCTTCCTTTAGCAGCTCTACTAGCTGCAGGTTTACTGAGCAATAGCCGGTTTTTACCGCCTGCGGCTGCCCAGTCTTTGATTAGACCGCTGCCACCAATTGAGGACGGTGAGGCCGCCCCACTGCCAGTCGCCGTCTCGCAAGACTATATTCTCGGATCAGGCGATGCTCTATCGATCAACGTCTTAGGCTATCCAGAATTTGAGATTGAGCGCGTTGTCTTACCTGATGGCTCAATTTCAATACCCTTGCTTGGTTTTGTCCCGGCGGCTGGTAAAACGCTGCCTACCGTCAGAGCTGAGCTAGATGATCGCCTACGCCGCTTTCTGGTCAATCCGGTTGTCAGCATCAGCCTGACAGAAACCCGCCCAGTCATTGTTAGCGTGGCTGGTGAAGTCCATCGCCCCGGCCCCATTCAGCTGACTGGCACAGGTGGCTCGACGGGGGTTCCAACGCTGAGTCAGGCCCTGATTGCGGCGGGCGGGATTCAGCAAGATGCAGATATTCGCCAGGTATCAGTTGAGAGAACCAATGCGATTGGACGGCGAGAGCTGATTACGGTTAATTTTTGGGAAGCGCTCATCTCCAACACAGAAGCGAAAGATATTCTACTGAGGGATGGCGATTCTGTTTTTGTGCCAGAACTCACAGAGCCGGTCGAGGTTGATCAGCGTTTGATTGCTAGTTCGAGCTTAGCTCCCGCTGAGATTCGCGTGCGAGTAGTGGGAGAAGTCAGAAGTCCCGGCGAAGTCCAGGTTCCCCCTAATAGTTCTATTTCAAGTGCTGTGGCGGTAGCAGGGGGGCCAACTCAAGATGCAAGACTGTCTGAAGTCGCGCTCATCCGCATCAATGAAGAAGGGCTGATTGAGGAACAGGTGGTTGACCTTGATGACCTAGTTGATAACTATCAGGTACAGGACGGCGACGTGATTTTCGTCGCTAAACGGTCATTCCCCTCAATCCTAGACTTCCTAGGTCGGGTTTCTAGGGGAGTGTTGGCGCCGCTGAGCCTGCTAGATTTTTTGACCAGCTTTTAACTTGCTTGCCCACTATAGCTTTAACTAAACGTGTTGAGACTCAGCCATCTGCTTATTTTGCCTGCTGCGGTCGGTATGCTGATAGTAGCTATTCTTTTTTTGTTACTTTCAGGGCTGCTGTTAATAGAGTGCCTTGCGGCTCTAGCTCGCCGCTCACCGCAGCCGATGGTTGATACGTCAGTCAGAGCAGCCGTTTTAGTCCCAGCCCATAATGAAGCTATCTGCATTCATAAAACCTTAGAATGCCTAGTCTCTCAGGTATCCGAGCTTCAGGACATTTTAGTCGTAGCTGATAACTGCACTGATGATACGGCTGAAATTGCTCGCTCATTTGGCGTGTCCGTCGTTGAGCGTAGCAATCCCAGTCAGAGGGGAAAAGGCTATGCCCTTGATTATGGACTCAAGGCTTTAGCTGAGTTGTCGCCTGATGTAGTCGTCATCGTAGACGCAGACTGTTTGGCTCAGCCGGGTGCTGTGGGTAGACTGGTCTGCGAGGCGATCGCTACGCAGCGTCCTGTACAGGCAACCTACCTGATGGAAAAACCGGCCCAGCCCAGCCTAAAAGACGCCGTGTCTGCATTCGCTTTCAAAGTTAAGAACTTAGTGAGACTTAAAGGACTGCGGCAGTTAGGTTTGCCCTGTTCTTTGACAGGTACCGGCATGGCCTTTCCCTGGCAGGCTCTCCAAACGGTTGATTTAGCCAGCAGTCACATTGTCGAAGATATGAAGCTGGGACTCGATTTAGCGATCGCAGGTTATCCGCCTACTTTTTGCCCTGAGGCCCAGGTACTCGGACAGCTCCCTCAGGAGGAAGCTGCCGCTAAAGGCCAGCGAACCCGCTGGGAACACGGACACTTGCAGATGATTAAAGCTTACGGCTTGCCCACCCTAGCAACGGCTATCAGTCGATGGCGCTTTGACCTGCTGGTGATGGGGCTAGACCTCTGTATTCCACCGCTCTCACTGCTGGTTGTGCTGTGGGCTTCTTGCTTGATCACAGCCGCAATCGTGGGGATCCTGACGAGTTTTTGGTGGCCCCTAGCTCTGCTAGCGGTAAGCGGCAGTTTTATTGGGATTGCTATTTTAAGTGCCTGGCTTAAGTTTGGCCGCAGTGAGCTGTCCTTCCAGCAGCTAATATCGATTCCACTCTATATTGCCGCTAAGGTGCCCCTATACTTAAGTGCCTTGCGGAAACCTCAGGCAGAGTGGGTCAAAACTAAAAGAGATGCTTGAGATGCTTGCTATTGCTCAATAATGTGACAAATACAGCAAGGGGATGAGCAGCATTGCTACCGCCCATCCCGTTGCTCTTACCGTCTAACTGAGCTAGCTAGCCAAGTAGCCCTGAATGTTAGATTTGCGCCGTCGCAGATGCTTCAGAGCTTGCTGCTCTAGCTGGCGTACTCGTTCCCGGCTGATGCTCATACGCTGGCCAACTTTCGCCAATGACAGCTCATTGCCGTCGTTCAGACCAAAGCGCAGCGTAATCACCTCTTGCTGCTGCGGCGTCAGCTCTGAGAGCATACCCCGAATATCCTGCCGCAGAGATTCCTGCACGGTGAAATCTTCCGGTGAAGCTCCATCATCTTCCAACAGCTCTTGCAGCTCAGTGTCTTGGTTATCACCAATGCGCACATCGAGCGAAATAGGCTGTCGTGCCATTAGCAAAAACTCGCGAATTTGCTTGGGCTCTAAATCTAGCTCCTCGGCGATTTCAACTGGAGAAGCGGCTCGGCCCAGCTTTTGCGCTAGCTCTCGCTGCACCTTCTTGATTTTGTTGAGCTTTTCGGTGATGTGAATAGGCAGGCGAATCGTGCGGGCCTGCTGGGCGATCGCCCGGGTAATGGCTTGGCGAATCCACCAGTAAGCATAGGTCGAAAACTTGTATCCTTTAGTGGGATCAAACTTCTCAACGCCACGCTCTAGTCCCAGCGTACCTTCTTGAATCAAATCGAGAAACTCAAGGTTACGCTTCTGGTACTTCTTGGCGATCGCCACCACTAGCCGCAGATTGGCTTCAATCATTTTGCGCTTAGCGCGCTGACCTTTGCGCAACTGTCGGCGCAGCTCTTCTAGGCTTAAACCACTTTTCTCGGCCCATTCCGGCTCAGAGATTTCGCGGTCTAAATCCTCTTCCTGCGTCTCCTTAATTTCGAGCAGGGCCATCAGTTGCTGCACCTGCTTGCCTAAGATAATCTCTTGCTCATGGGTTAAGAGAGGAACCCGGCCAATCTCGTGAAGATAGGTGCGAACCGCATCTGTCGTATAGAGAGGCTTTGCCTTACTACGAGACTTTGTTTGGCGCGCTTTGACTTTGGACATGAATAACTCGCCTCCGCTGAAAATGCCGATATCTGCCTGATAACTCAGGCTTTGAAGAGAACACAACTACACCAGTAGACTTAGAGGCAACTATCGGAATAGAAGAGCTTCGCTTTTCTAGAACAGTTTCTAGAACTGAAACCGGGCAGCTCTGGCCTAGGAAGATAAGCTGTAGCAACCACTCCCAAAACCTGCAATTTGCTTGGGGAGCAAAACCAGCCTAGAACCCCTAAACCTGTCCGGTAATTACCGAAAATGACTTAACGTGTGGATCGCGTAATCAAAATCGTAATGACTTCGTGTTTATATAGTAAAACATTTCCTCGGTTGCGTAAAGTGCTGAAACGCTAGCTCCTTTTTATCTTTGGCACTGAATTAGTCAAGGCTGGAAACGCTCTTCATAAAACGCTTTCAAGCGTTGGACTAAAATCTTAATCGTGCCAGTGCTGTAGTTTCATTCATCATCACTCACCCCGATGAATAGTTGGGGGAGGGGAACCCAATCGGAAAACCGAACTCAACTGGCTTGGCGGCAAGCTGATTGAGCTTAGCCTTCCCCTTTGTCATGAGAATGTAACAGAATCAGCTGTTTTATTAGTCTGCTATAGTAGCTCAAAAGTTGCAGAGTTAATTGTCTTTGACGATTTATTTTGGTCTATTGTTCTGAGAATAAGCTGATTATCGGATTAAGATTTTTGGACTGAATGACTAGTGTATGTTTGCCGTTGCGAGCAATCGGGGCGCGCCTTTTGCCAAGATTGAGTTTGGCGGTTACACAGAGACGATGGGCGGCTGATCGACTATGCTGGCGTCAGTAACGCAGACGCGATCGCGGCCTTTACACTTCGCCGTGTAGAGCATCTGATCGGCCTGCTCAATTAGGGTTTCTATGGTTTGAGCGTTGTCGGGAATCATGCTGGCGATTCCCAAGCTGACGGTCAGATACTGGCTGATATTAGATTTTTGATGTTCGATGGCCCGTTGCCGAACGTTATATCGAATTCGCGTAGCCACCTGAATAGCGTTTTTGGCGGAGGTCTGCGGCAGGACCAAGACAAACTCTTCTCCTCCATAGCGAGCCACTAGATCGCTAGAACGGCGAACAGAAGCTTTCAGCGCTAGCCCAACTTGCTTGAGACATTTATCTCCGCACTGGTGACCATAGGTATCGTTATAAAGCTTGAAATAGTCAACGTCACACAGAACTATCGTCAACGGTTCCTGAGTTTCCAACAGGCTTTGCCACTGACAAGCGAGATAATGCATCAAGTAGCGGCGATTGGCTAGCTGAGTGAGTTCGTCGGTAGCCGCTAGTTTTTCAAGCGTTTCGTTGGCCTTCTCTAAGTTTGAGCTAGTTTGCTTAAGGGCTGTAATGTCTGTTGCTGTGCCCAATAACTGACAGGGTGTACCATCGGCCAAACGGCTATGTACGGTTTCGCGGATCAATAGCCACCGCCAATAGCCCTTGCTATGCCGCAGGCGATACTCGCCTTCTAAAACTTCTCCATCTTGGAGCGCATAGGAGCGCTGTCGCTGGCTGTCGAGCGCTTCCAAGTCCTGAGGATGGACAATCTGATTTAGGCAATCTTGAATCTCACTGAGCTGATAGCCCAAGATCTTCTCAAACTGTTGATTGGCGTAGGTCAAGTATTGCGGTTCTAGCTCGTACAGATAAAGAATATTTGTGCTGGCATCTGTAATGTTTTGAATAAAGCGCTGGCTTTCCTGCCAAGCCTGTTCTGCCTGAATGCTTTCAATTTTTGATAGTTTTAGCTTACGCTCACAGTCAAACAGGTGATTCTGAGCGATCGCAATTCCTAGCTGAATTGAAATATCTTGAATCCAGCCAACGGGTAAAGAAATCCATACAGCTTGATGCATTTGCAACCCTAGCCAGCCGTTGAGACGCTGCTGGGAATAGGTAGGGACGATTAGGTAAGCTTCGGTTTGGGTCCACTGCTCTGAGAGCTGAAAATCAGTAATGTTGCCGTCGCTAGAGACGATAAAAGCGCCAGCTTCAAGACTGGAAGATTCTGCAATGTAGGTCTGAGCTGCTTCTAAACAGGTATGAGGAAAGTCCGAACTATCCGATGTCCGATAGTCAGCCTGGAGTGTAAGCTGTCCCGGCTGGCTGCTCCAGATGACGCAGTGATTGATTGCTAAGAACGAGCTTATCTGCTGAGCGATCGCCTGGTAAGCCTGGACACCGCTGGATTGCTGCACAATCGCCATAATTTGCTGTAGTAGCTGAATGTGGCGATTTTGCTGATCAAAAATTGTTTGTGAAGCAATAAACTTAGAAGTTTTCAAAGCAGTCTACTCAAGACGAGGACAACAACTGCTCTGGAAAGTTGCGGACTAGGATAAAAGGAATTCGCTATCTATTGCTTTCCAGAACAGACTAAATTTAAAGTGCCCCTGACTATAAAGGAAGCTGCAAACTCCTGAAAGTTCAGCTAATTGACGCAATATCTCAGCGGTAGTTCTCAATGAAAAAGCAGGCCCGTTTTGAACCTGCTTGATCACTCTAACTGAATAGACGAACCTGCTTAGCGATCGACGGAACCCATAATAATGTCAATGCTGCCCAAGATTGCCATAATGTCAGCCACCTTGACGCCGCGTAGCAAGTGCGGCAGAATCTGCAGGTTATTGAAATCGGGCGGACGAATTTTGAAGCGCCAGGGGAAGACGTTATCATCGCCGATGATGAAGACGCCGAGTTCTCCCTTACCCGTTTCCATGCGGACGTAATGTTCGCCAGCGGGAATCTTGAAAGTGGGTGGAATTTTTTTGCCGATAAACTGATAGTCAAAATCGTTCCACTCGGACTTTGGCCCCTCGGCCATGCGCTTGGCCTCCAAGTTTTCGTAAGGCCCCCCCGGAATCATCTCGCAAGCCTGTTTGATGATCTTGACAGACTCTCTCATCTCGCGAATACGCACCAGATAGCGGGCCATGCAGTCCCCTGCTGTTTCCCACTGGACTTCCCAATCGAAGTCGTCATAACATTCGTAGTGATCCACTTTTCGCAGATCCCACTTAACGCCGGAACCGCGCAGCATAGGGCCGGAAAGTCCCCAGTTGATCGCTTCTTCACGGGTCACGGTGCCAATTCCCTCAATCCGGCGGCGAAAGATCGGGTTGTTGGTAATTAGGCGCTCGTACTCGTCCACTTTAGGGACGAAGTAGTCGCAAAAGTCTAGGCACTTATCAATCCATCCGTAAGGTAGATCAGCGGCTACGCCACCAATCCGGAAGTAGTTGTTGTTAATCAACCGCATTCCTGTGGCCGCTTCCCACAGGTCATAAATCATCTCCCGCTCTCGGAAGATATAGAAGAAGGGCGTTTGTGCGCCTACGTCTGCTAGAAAAGGGCCAAGCCATAGCAGGTGGTTGGCAATACGGTTCAGCTCCAGCATGATGACGCGGATGTAGCTGGCGCGTTTGGGTACTTCGATGTCTGCTAACTGCTCTGGCGCGTTTACCGTAATGGCTTCGTTAAACATACCTGCCGCATAGTCCCACCGACTGACGTAGGGGACAAACATGATGTTAGTGCGGTTTTCAGCGATTTTCTCCATACCACGATGGAGATAGCCAATTACAGGCTCGCAGTCAACGACATCTTCGCCGTCCAAGGTGACAATGAGACGCAGCACGCCGTGCATTGACGGGTGGTGCGGCCCCATATTGAGCACCATTGGCTCTGTTCTGGTTTCGAGCCTAGTCATAAATGAGCGTTCTCTCCCTAGAGGCTTTCAGTAAAGCTTTCTGTGTAAGCAACAGCCTTGATGATCAATTCAGGATGACACTAAAGCAAAGTCTACAGCCAGATGAGCCTAACAGGAGCCTTTGCCGTCATAGGTTGCCTATCTCTATTGTTATACTTTTGTTTCAAACCATCAACGCTAGATTTGAGAATTTGGGTATCTGCCAGGGGCTAAAACTGCTTGGCGCGCAGCTAACGTCCATTAGGCGGACTGAGAAACCAAGGCTTCTCTGAGCCAAAGTTATTTCGGCAGGCTTTCCCAGTGGGCCTGAATTTCTCTCCTGAGCAGTGCTGTATAGACAAGCAGTAAGCTGATCAAGGCTGCCTAGTCGGGTTAGGTTAAACGATAGGCCAATTTTTAGATGATTGCTTCGATTTATAGCTACTTATGACTGCGCGATCGCCCGAAGGTACCTCTTCTAGCAAATTTCATCATGTACCCGTGTTGGGGCAG
Source organism: Sphaerothrix gracilis Ecp01 (assembly GCF_030405905.1). Lineage (NCBI taxonomy): Bacteria > Bacillati > Cyanobacteriota > Cyanophyceae > Nodosilineales > Nodosilineaceae > Sphaerothrix > Sphaerothrix gracilis. The sequence goes on along the minus strand of NZ_JASATW010000001.1, from coordinate 135,519 downwards.
GAAGTGGTGCAGCATTTAGCCCTGCGCCCTGACGGCGAGTATTTAGACGCGACCGTCGGCGGGGGCGGGCACAGCCTGCTTTTGTTGGAAGCGATGCCTGAGAGCCATCTATGGGCAATTGATCAAGACGCCCAGGCGATCGCGGCGGCTCAGGCCCGGCTAATGCCCTATGGCGATCGCGTCAGTTTTTGGCAGGGTAACTTTAGTCAGTTTGAGCCGGGCGATCGCCGCTTTGATGGCGTGCTGGCAGACTTGGGGGTCAGTTCAGCTCAGTTTGACATTGCTGAGCGCGGCTTTAGCTTTCGCCAAGCAGCCCCTTTAGATATGCGGATGAATCAGCAGCAAAGCCTAACGGCGGCTGAAATCATCAATCACTGGGATGAAAAGTCACTAGCCGACATTTTCTATCATTACGGTGAGGAGCGACTCTCTCGCCGGATTGCCCGCAGAATTGTAGAGCAGCGTCCCTTTCAAACCACAACTGAGCTGGCAGAAGCGATCGCCTATGCCGTCCCTAAAAAATATCGCTACGGTCGTATTCACCCGGCTACCCGCAGCTTTCAAGCCCTGCGCATTGCGGTTAACCAAGAGCTAGAAGTTTTAGACACGCTGCTGGAAAAAGCGCCTTGCTGGCTAAAACCAGGAGGACGTCTGGTCATCATCAGCTTTCATAGCCTAGAAGATCGCCGCGTCAAGCAGGCTTTTCGCCATCAGCCACAGCTACAAATCATCACCAAAAAGCCGATCACCGCGACGACTGCAGAAGTCGAGACAAATCCGCGATCGCGATCGGCCAAGCTACGGGTGGCAGAGAAACATGAAGTTGGAAACAATCTTGAATAGCAAGCTAGCCTTCCTTAGCTGCTAACTGTCGGCTAATCCAGCTAATCACACCGCTGAGAATAGCCCCTGCCATGAGAATGCCTATGGCAGGCATAAACACGGGATCCCAAAGGGAGTACCAAAGGTCAAAGCCCAGATCAAATTTGAAAGAGCGGGCGATCAAAGCCGCCGCGAACCAAAAAAAGCTGAAGAGAACAAAGAAAAGATTAACAACTAAGATCCAGTTGAGCGCGTTGAGCAATTTATCTTTCATAACAAAAAAGTATGGCCGCATCCTAGATTTTAGGACAGCCATACCGTAGAAGCTAAATTGTACGATTATTCTTACTGACTTTAGACTTGATGTATGTTCTTATCTAGCTAAAGTCAGTCAAGTCACCACTAAATTATTCCGAATCTTTACTTTCTAAAAGGATGGAAGATTCTAGGTTATCGGGATCAACATAGTGGCATGTGGCCTCATCAATACAGATCAAAGCCCATCCAGATTTTTCAATGCCGACTAGCTTATAAGCAGCTTCTTGAACAAAGAAGCCTTTATGATTACGAGTCTCAGGCTTAACTTCTACAGTACGGGTAGCCATGTTTCTTACTCCATGAGGGCGATAGCAGCAGTGTGATAGACAAGCAAAACTTATCGCTGTCTTCACTAAATCCTATCATTAGCTTTCCGGTTCCCTCATTAAGTTATCTAATCAAATATTGCGGCTCAGAATCTGGGGATCGCCCGTCTTGTATTGTCTTCAGGGCTGGCAGAGTGATGGTTTTTACCGATTAAAGCTTGATCCCCAGTCTGAGTTTGATTAAGCAATTTCGGCAAAACTTAATCAAGATTAATCATTGAAATCCCGCAGGAGGGGTGGCGCAAAAGTATTCTCAAACGACGATTAGCTGCTGGTTCCTAATTTTCAAATAGCCAGTTTTTGACCCGTTGGAGGCTAGGCCAATCCGGTTTTCGGCTTAATCCTTCTTTAAAATTGCGCTCAACTTCCTGACGAATTTCTGGGATCGCTGAAACAGCGCGTCCGGCCATTTCTACGTGAGAGCGCACGCCAGGTTTGCCAGTTTCCAACATGGCGATCGCCAGATTGATGCGAGGTTGAGGATCTTGAGGTGCTAGCTTGACGCCCTTTTGAGCGGCTTTTAGAGCGGAGTTGGGCTTGTCTGCCAGCAGATAGAGCCAGGACAAGCAGGTCCAGGCTGCGCTATTTTTGGGTGCGCGATCGCAAATTTCTTTGAAGATAGGAATTAAATCGGCTGTAGGTTCACCTGCCTGATAGCGCTTGATCCCCGCGTCAAAAAGTGATTCAACTGGTTGAGTCATACCGTCAACGTCCTGAAACTAATCAAAGCTAGTCTACTAATATATAGCGGCGTTTCTGTTGAATCAGACTGCTGGCTGTGGGTTTAGACCGACCAGCCTAGCGTCTGCCGAATTTGCTCGGCAAGCTGTAGCGGGCGAAACGGCTTCGCAAAAACGGCGGCTACGGCTAGGTCGGCAAAATTTTGCTGATCGCTCTGCTGTACCTTAGCCGTGACTAAGATGACGGGGATTTGCTGGGTGACTGCGTTCGATTTGAGCGCTTTGAGGGTCGATCGCCCGTCCATATCCGGCATCATCATGTCTAGTAAAATTACGTCGGGCTGATGCTTAGCAGCCATGCGCAGCGCCTCCTTGCCGGAAGTGGCGTCAAGCACCTGCCAGCCTGCCCCCATTTCTAAGCCTAAGCGGGCGATCGCCCGTACATCGGGTTCATCATCAACGAGCAGTACGCATTTAGCCATAAAGTTGAGGTTGAAGTTGAAAGGAATAGAAGTAATACAATCAAGCTGCAGGTCTTTGAGAGAACTTGAAGCCAGATTTTCTGAGCAAGAGCTTAGAAAGCTGAGCTCAGCTAGCTGAGGTTCTAGCCTGATTGCGGCTGAGCTATGGCTGAGGGTAGCGATACTTTAAACACGCTCCCCGCACCGGCTGCCCTCTCAGCCCAGATGCGTCCGTCATGCTGCTCTATGATGTTGCGACAGATGGCCAGGCCCAACCCGGTACCGCCTTTTTGGCGCGAGTCGGAGGCATCTACCTGCTGAAATCGTTCAAAGATACTCTGTAGCTTGTCTTCAGGAATGCCCCGGCCTTCATCGCGGACGGTGATAAGAAGCTGAGAGCAGGTGAGGGACTGCGCCTCTAGCCACACGGTTCCGCCCGGTTTAGAAAACTTGATTGCATTGCTAAGCAGGTTAGTGAGGGTTTGTAGAATGCGATCGGGATCGGCCCAGATTTGAGCCGCTACGGTATTGATGACTAAGCTCACCTGCGACTTTTGCGCCATTGCCTGCATCGCTTCTGCCGCCTGAGCTAATAGCTCGGCAATCTGGCAATGGCTTTTGTGCATGTTGATTTTGCCGGACTTCATCCGTTCTAGGTCGAGAATGTCATTGACGAGGCGCATGAGTCTTTCAGTATTTGTTGTGGCCATTTTAAGCACCTGCTTGCCCTGCTCCTGCAGCTCACCGAGCTGACCGGTACTCAAAATGTCTAAGGCACCAATAATTGAACTCATGGGGGTGCGAAGCTCATGGCTCACTAGAGCAATAAACTCGTTTTCTAGACGCTTGCGCTCTGTGATGTCATTGATGATTTGTAAAATGCAGGGTGTGCCAGTCAGGTTGATGCGATCGAGCGAGAGGAGTACGGTGCGGCAGCGATCGCCCTGGGTATAGAATTCAAATTCTTGGTTGCAAAAAGATCCCGTTGTCAAAAGCGTCTGTACGGCTTGCTCATAGGCTGCTGAGCGAAATCCCAGCCCCAAACTGGCAGGGGTCTGGCCTAAAATATCTTCTCTGTTGTAACCGCTTAGGGTAACAAAGCTGGGATTGACTTCCACGAAGCGGTTATCGCTCAGGGTTGTAATGGCAACCGGACTAGGGCTAGCCCGAAATGCTTTAGTGAACTTCTCTTCAGCCTGGTGGCGCTCCTGCATTTCCTGCTGTAGCTGCTGGTTGCGGCTTTGGAGCTGCTTTTGTAGACGGCAGATAGTCAGGTGGGTTTCGATGCGGGCCAACACTTCTTCCACCTGGAAAGGCTTGGTGATGTAGTCTACGCCGCCGACAGAGAAAGCCTTGACCTTATCTAGCACGTCTCCTAGGGCGCTGATAAAAATGATGGGGATGGCCTGAGTGCGATCGCTTTCCTTGAGCTGCTGGCACACCTCATAGCCATTCATCTGTGGCATGTTGACATCGAGTAAAACCAGATCGGGCGGGGCGGCGATCGCCCCTCGCACCCCGGTCGCGCCTTTAGTGACGCTGCGGACTTTGTAACCTTGCTGGGTCAGCATGTCAGAGAGAAGGTGTAGGTTCTCAGGTGTGTCATCAATAACTAGAATGTCAGCTTTGGGAGTGTTCATGGAGGACGCTAGCATCAGCCTTGGCTTGGGTTAATTCAATCAGGGTGTCGAAGTCAAAACGGTGGAGCAGATCATTTAGCTGCTGGGCTAGATCAGTGCAGTCATCTGGAATTTGGGCGGCAAGCTGATTAATCCAGTCTGCGTCTACGCTCACGGCTGCAGCATAGAGCTTATCAATCCAGGACTGGGGCATTTCTGCTAGCTGCTCAGCTATCAGCGTTACAGACGGCGCAGCGATGGCAGGCGGAGAAAGCGGAGAGGCAGGCAGGGAAGATTCATAGACAAACTGAACGCCTAGATGCTGGGCCAGCTTGTTGAAAATCACCTCTTCCCGAAATGGCTTGCGCACAAAGTCATCGCAGCCCGCCTCAAATATTTGGGTCTGCTGTTCTTCAAAGGCGCTGGCAGTGATAGCAATAATTCTGGTGTGCGGGCGATCTGTTTGCTGTTCAATCTCACGAATCTGCCGCGTTGCCTGATAGCCATCCAGCACGGGCATTCGCATGTCCATCCAGATTAGATGGGGCTGCCAGATGGTCCAAAGATCTAAGCCTTCCTGACCGTTGACGGCCTCGCAGATTTCAAAGCCCAAAGGCTGCAGCATTTTCAGCAGGAGCTGACGATTCTCCCAGCGATCTTCCACAATCAGCAGCCGATAGGCGGGCTGGTTGGGAGCTAGCCCAATCATGCGGCGATGGGGCGATCGCTGCTGCACCTCAGCCGTTTGGGCTAGGCAGGTATCGATATCGAAAGCAAAAACGGAACCCTGAGCCAAGACGCTATTTACAGTGATGTCTCCCCCCATCAGCCGCACAAAGCTGCGGCTAATAGACAGACCCAAGCCAGTTCCCTGCTGTGATTTCTGCCCGGTAGCCGTTTGGACAAAGGGATTGAACAGTTCCGCTAGCTCTTCAGCCGCAATGCCAGGACCCGTATCAGCAACTTCAAAGTGAAGACGGCAGCGGGTGAGAAGAGGGGGAGGCGAGTGGTGAGTGGTAAGCGGCAAGTGATGAGTCGGGCAGCCCTGTTTGTGACTTGCCTGAGTGGCCCTCTCCTCCTCAATTGCTCTATCTGCCTCATCCGCCTGCGCTGTCCTGCTTTCAACGCAGCTCACCCTCAGCTCCACCCGCCCCTTCGGCGTAAACTTAATTGCGTTGCCAATCAGGTTAATCAACACCTGACGCAGCTTGCCTTCATCAGTTTTGACATAGCGGGGCACGTCGGGCGATCGCTGAAAGACAAGCTGTAATCCTTGGGCATCGGCTTTAACCCGCAACATGATCTCCAGCGACTCTAAGAGACTGTAGAAGTCAAAGCTGGTGAGGTGCAGCGTCGTTAAGCCTGCTTCAATCTTGGACATGGAGAGAACGTCGTCAATCAGCGTTAGCAAATGTTCGCCGCTGCGACTAATGATGCTGAGGTTTTCTAGCTGAGCCTCGTCAATGCTGGGATCGCGGGTCATAAGCTGAGAAAACCCCAGAATTGCGTTCAGGGGCGTCCTTAGCTCGTGGCTCATGTTGGCTAAAAACTGGCTTTTGGCCTGATTAGCGGTGCTGGCTTCTTCCGCTTTTTTCTCTAGCTGATGACTGTAATCTTCAAGCTGTTCGCGCGATCGCTTAAGCTGTCTGGCGAGCTGACTCACACCGGCCAGCAAGATCCCGGCTGAGCCTAGCCCCACAATCATGATTGTGAAGGCGAGCTGACGCGCCGGGCTAGACAGGGCTTCTTCCTGACTCATTTCTACGAGCAGGGCAATATTTTGACTGTCCAGCCAGCGATAGACGCCAATGACTGGCACCTTGACATAGTTGAGGTAGAGATCGGCTCCGCTGATGCCCTGCATCGCCTGGTTAATCCCCTGACTGCTGAGGTTTTCTAGCTCTTGTGCGTCAGCAGTAGCTTTGGAAATGAAAGAGTTGCGGTTGCTGAGGGAGCCAACGACATAGGTTTCGCCGGTTTCACCTAGCCCTGTCCGCTCACTGATAATTTGGTCAATGCGGCCTAAGTTCAAATCTGCCAAGATGACGCCTTGACGCTGACCGTTGCTGTCTCGAATAGGCGCGGCATAGGTAATGGCGGGTTTTCCGGTTTTGCCTGAGATGTAAAAAACGGGGGTAAAGGCTTCTCCCGGCTGCACGGTTTCAAAATAGGTCAGGTTGGTGGCGATTTCATACTGGCCTTCATGGGACTGATTTGTAGAGAGAATGATGCGATTGCTGCGATCAAGCAGGAAAATCTCAGCAAATTTAGGCTTGATGTGGGCGTATTCGTTAAAGTAGCGCTGCAAGTCTGCATAGGCTTGCTCATAAGCCGGACTATCGGGCTGATGGGTTAGGATTTGCTGCAAATTTTTCTGGATATCGGGAAATTGGCGGATCATCAAAAAGTCTCGCTCGCAGGCTTCAAACCAGCGGGCAATTTCTTGTTCTTTCAGAGTGGCGGCAACGCTGAGACGGTCGTAAGCGGCCCGCTCTAAGGCAGTCCGTGCCCGCACAAAGGCAATTCCCCCCACCCCGGCGACGCTCAGCAAAGACAGCAATAAAAAGGCGCTGGCCACGCGGGTGGTAAAACTACTGGTCTGCCAAAGTCTCATAAGCGTGCTTGCGTCCTAAGCTGGCTATTGCCAATTCGCAAAAATTTCCTGCAGCCGGGCGATCGCTCGGTCTGCTGCCTGTTCGGCCCCTAGGTCTTCTGTTACCATCTGCTCTAACACCTGACCCCAGACATTCTCTTCTAAAAAAACGCCATAGGCCGGATTCTGCACGTTTTCTAAAACCTGCACCCGCCCTGCAGTCAGCGTACGATTGACGGTGGAAATGTGCGGATCTGCCGGGTCTAGCCAGAACGCGTCTTGAGCGATCGCGTTAGTTGGCGGAGAGAAACGACCGTAGCTGCTTTTTAGAAAGGTATTTAGCACCTCTGGCTGGATTAGATAAGCCAAAAAGTCTTTAGCAGCAGCCTGGTTAAGCGCATCATTAAAGACGATCGCTTTGCGGACTACAACTAGATGATCTAAAGGCTCACCGTCGGGTTTATTAGGCAGTTCGAGGGTGCCAAGCTGGTTGAAGTAGGTGTCGGCATCATTGCGCACCGCTGCCGGAATCGACAGGGTTGGGTTGAGCGTCATCACCACATCGCGGTTGAGAAAAGCCCGGTTATTGTCCGAGTCTAGCCAACTGACGGCGGCTGGTGGCACAGTGCCCTGGCGGTAAAACTGGGCGTACCAGTTGAGGCTGTCGATAATGCCCTGGCGCACAGCCGGATCGCTGACCTGTAGCTGCCCCGCTTGATTTAAAAGCTGCACGTCGTAGGCTCGCAACACCTGCTCAAAAATTTGATAGGTATCGGCGGCTGAAGTCGAAAATGGCAGCCCCAAACCGTAGATATCCCGGTTTTGACTGGCCCGTAGCCGGGTCTGCACCGTTTGCCAGAAAGTCCAAAAGCTGTCCCAGTCTTTGGGAATATCGGCGGGCGTAAATCCGACCTCAGCCAGCAGATCCTGCCAGTAGTGGACATGCATAGACGACTGATTCACGGGCACGCCGTAATATTCCCGATCGGGTACCTTCACCCCAAACATCTTGGCGGCTGCCAGCGCATCTGCTGAGTAGCTCTGCCGCATCGGTAGAATCACCTCGGATACGTCGGCAAGCTTGCCTTGCCAGTCGGAGATAGGATAGGCCGATTTTACAGAAAGCAAGATATCTGGCGGATTGCCTGCCTGCCGCGATCGCAAAGTTTTAGGCGCAATCTCCGCCGAATTGTAAAACGACAGGTTAACATCCACCCCGGTCTGGGCTGCCCAGTCGCGGACAACTTTTTCAATTGCTTCGTCTTCCTCAATCACATAGCCCTTATCCCACAAAATCGTCAGCTCCCCTGTTGTCTGCTCGCTGTTTGCTGGTGCCTGATCCGCTGTGGGCACTTGGGCGGATGAGCCGCAGGCGATCGCCCCGGCCCCCATCAGAAACGCTGTGACAGCTCGCAGTCCTAGCCGATAGATCGAGTTGGGGTGTGCAAGCGGAGGTTGTAATTGTCGCTGACTGTTCATGGTGTTGACCTGCGTTGACCTGCTGACGACGACACTAATCAGGGGACTGGGTAAGTTCAGCAATCTCGTCAAAGCCGTAGTTTTGAGCTAGGGTTCTCAAGGCCGTACTGAGTGCTGTCTGCTCGGCCGGGATCTGCTCAATTAGCTGATTGATTAAATCTCCGTCTACCCGAACAGCGGCGCGGTTCAGGTCTGCGATCCAGGTGGCTGGCATCTGCTGAGCCAGGCTTTCCGGGCTAAGTCGATAGCGCTGGGCGATCGCTTGGGGCGAAAGAGAAACCGAGCGAGCCGTCTCAGCATAGAGATACTGCACGCCTAAATGCTCAGCCATCTTGTTGAAAATCACGTCTTCCCGAAATGGCTTGGGCACGAAGTCATCACAGCCCGCTTCAAATATTTGCGTCTGCTGTTCGTCAAAGGCGGTGGCGGTAATGGCGATGATTTTAGTGGCGGCGGGAAAAGGGCGGGAATCAGAACGAAAGTCGGCGTTTGTGCGATCGCTTTGCCGGGTTTGTTCCAACTGCCGAATCTGGCGGGTGGCTTCGTAGCCATCCATCACGGGCATCCGCATATCCATCCAAATTAGGTGCGGCTGCCAGGTTCGCCAGAGGGCGATCGCGTCTTCTCCCTGCGCCGCCGCCCGCGTGGCAAATCCGGCTGAGATCAAAAGCTGCATCAGCGGCATCCGATTCTCCGGCTGATCGTCAACTACCAGTACGCGGCAGGTAGGCTGTTCCGGTAGCAGCCGCAAAACTCGACGGTAGGGCGCTGACGCAGAGGACTCTAGAGCGATCGCGGCTGCAATTTCAAAGCCAAAGGTCGATCCCCGGCCTAGCTCTGTATCAATGGCAATATCGCCGCCCAAGAGCTGAGTAAACTGGCGGCTGATAGCCAACCCCAGCCCCGTACCGCCCCCGGCTTGCACCCCCCGCGCGGTCTGCACAAACGGCTGAAAAATCTTGTCCAAATCCGCTGCTGCAATGCCGGGGCCAGTGTCAGTGACTTCAAAGCGCAGCGTTATTTTCTGTCCTCTACCGTCTCGATTTGCGATCCGTACCCGCACCTCTATCCCGCCCTGTTGCGTAAACTTGATCGCATTGCCCAGCAGATTAATCAAAACCTGACGCAGTTTGCCTTCGTCGGTGGCAATGCACTGGGGCACGTCAGGCGCGATGTGGACTTGGAGGGTGAGCTGCTTGGCCTCGGCGCGGAACTGAAACATTTCCTGGAGGGTTTGCAGAAGCTGATGCAAGTTGAAGGGATCTGCGTTTAGGGTGGTACGGCCTGCCTCAATTTTCGACATTTCCAAAACGTCGTTGATCAAATCCAGCAGGTGCTCGCCGCTGCGGTTAATGATGGCTAGCGATTCTCGCTGGCGCAGGCTGAGGGAATCATCGCGCTCCATCAGTTGGGCAAAGCCTAAGATAGCGTTCATGGGGGTACGCAGTTCGTGGCTCATGTTGGCCAAAAAAATGCTTTTGGCTCGGTTGGCGGCTTCAGCGGCTTCTTTAGCCTGCTGCAGTTCAGCCTCTGCCTGCTTGCGATCGCTAATGTCTGCCAGCACCACTTCAATGCAGTTTTCCTCTAAATTCAGCCGCATGGAATAAAGGCCCCAGTGGATTGAGCCGTCGCGGTGGCGAAAGCGAGTCTCATAGTTGCTAATTTTGCCGTACTTGATCAGCTGCTCCACCAGCGGCTCTCGATCTGCCACATCGACATAGAAGTCGCGGGTAAAGCGTTTTCCGACCATTTCGTTGGGGGAGGCATAGCCTACAATTTCAGCGCAGCGCTGATTCGCCTCTAGAATCAGGCCGTCGGTCAGACGGGAGCGAAAGATACCCACGTAGGAATTTTCAAAAATGTTGCGAAACTTGAGTTCACTGCGGCGTAGCGCTTCTTCAGCCTGCTTTTGCTCCGTGATATCTTCAGCCAGTCCGCCGTAGCGATAGATGTCGCCCTGCGAGTTGCGAATGGGTGAGGCGCTTTCTCGCACCCAGCGGATTGAATCATCGGGCCGGACAATCCGATAGTCAATTTGATAGCTCTGGCCCAGATGCAGACTATTGCGAACGCTGGTACGGACGCGATCGCGGTCTGCCGCATAAATCCAGGTCATCCAAAGGTCATTTTCAGCCGTTTGAGCCTGCACTTCCTGGCAGCTTCGCCCCCAGACGGTTTCAAAAGCAGGGCTGATGTAGAGAATCTCTGTCCCATCTGGCGTAAACAGAAAGAAAACCTCGCGGATATTATCCGCAATCTGGCGAAATTTGGCTTCGCTTTCCTGCAGCGCCGCTTCTATGCGCTTACGCTCTGTAATGCTGACACCTACCCCTAGTACGCAGTAGTCTGAGCGACCTGGTAGCCGAATGCGCCGCTTTTGCCACTGCAGCCACTCATTCGATTCTGTGTCTAGAGCAACTTTCTCTTCCGGAATGAAGAGATCTTGGCCTGTTGCAATCACGCGTCGATTCTCAGCTACAAACTGAGCTGCCGCAGCAGGGGAAGGATGTAAATCGGTATCTCGCTTGCCGATTACCTGATCAGCCGATTGACCATAAAACTCAGCCGCCGCCTGATTGGCAATTAGATAGCGGCCTTGCCAATCCTTGACAAAAATGCGATTGGGCACCGCGTCAATGACCAGCCGCAAAATATCCTGCTGCTGTCGCAGATGTGCTTCTGCCCGCAGCCGTTCTAGCTCAGCCCCCGCCCTAGCCGCAAAGATCCGCAGAATGAGTTCCCGCTGAGGATTAGGCCGCATCGGCTGATCGTCCATAACGGCAATGTGGCCTAAGATTTGCCCTGCCGCCCCCCGCATGGGAATGCCCAAATAGCTCTCAATCGTTGAAGCCTGTAGCGGTTCATCTGCTGGAAACGCTCCCTTAGTATCTTCGGCAAAATAGCAAAGCTCACCCTGCAAGACGCGATCGCAGGGGGTTTCGCTGAGATCATAAATTTCGCCTGCATGAAAACCAAAGTCGTTCCAAACGGCTAGGATCCGACATCGCTTCACCGAGGCATCCAGCTTTTCTGCAATCAGCGTGTGCTGAGTCTGCATCACGTCAGCCAGATAGCGAGCGCAGGCTTGAAAAAACTCATCCCCTGTTTTAGCGGCTGTGCCCTCAACAATCAGGCGCAGTGCCTGTTCCTGACGCTTGCGATCGCTGACATCGCGTACCACGCAGATCAGCCCGCCGTTGTCCAACCGCGTCAGCGAAACTTCTTGATCAAAACAACTGCCGTCTTTCTTCCGCCCGACAGCCTCTCCCCGCCAGTGCCCATGCTGAGCAAATTCTGGCAGTACCTCCTGCTCAAATCGCTGTAGCTCGTCGGCCTCGTAGAGCAGGTGCCAGTTGTGGCCTAGCAGCTCTGCGGCGCTGTCATAGCCATAGATACGGACATGGGCCTCATTGAGATAAACATATTTCTGATGGGCATCTAAAATGGCAATTCCGTCAATGGATGCCTGAATCGCGGCGGCCTGCTGTTCGAGAAAATAGGCCTGCTGGCGGCGGGCAGTGATGTCCCGGTAGCTCCAGACCCGCGCTACGACTTGATCATCGATTTGCTGTGGATGGGAATAGCGCTCGAAGAGGCGGCCATCCCTAAGTTCTACAAAGTCAAATGTCTCTGCCTCTGGGGACTGGCTGTAGATTTCTCGCACCCGGGCCTTGAAGCTTTCTGGATCAGCTGTTTGCTGGGCCATAAGATCAAAGCGAACCGCGCAGTCGGTCTCGGACTGCAGCAGCGCTTCTGGCAGGCCCCACATGCGGGCAAACTTTTGGTTGTAGGTCAGCAGCCCGGTCTGAGGCGAAACCACAAAAATGCCGTCGGCAGTGGCTTCTAGGGTGGCCTGCAGCAGCGAGGTCATAGCCGACGTCTTGACCTTTTCCTCGGTTGGGCCAGAGCTAATTTCTTGAATTGTTAGCACTGCCGTAGCTGTAGCGGTTCCGGGAGAGACGGCTGTGCCTGTAATCCGCAAAACTCGATGTAGCGTATCGCAGTCTAGCCGGTACTCTGTTGTCTCGTAGCATTCCCGCAATATGCGCCGAGGGGGGGACTGCTCGGCGGTTACGGGCTGGCCTGCTGCCACCAGCTTTAGCAGGTGATCAAAATTTTGTCCCTGTGTCTCCGCCGGCGATCGCCGGACTAAACGGTCAAAGGCCGGATTGCTCCACTCAACCTGATGGGCCTGATTGACCCAAACTACTGCCTCCCTGACTGTAGCCAAGGCGATCGCCATTTTTGCTAGAGTTTCCTGCTGGCGATCGCCTTTGTTTGCCGACTCAACGGTCATGAACTACCCCTCTGCTGAAGATGACAGGAACACCTCGCAATGAAGCTAGCTTAGGCTGCAAACGAGAAGATTTCGAGAAGAGACTATTTTTATCCCCTCAGCGCTGCGGTCAAGAATAAGGCCTGGGGTAGAGTGCATAACACAATTTAATTCGCTACAACAGAAAGTAACGAAATGTTTATTTGAGCAGCGGCAGTTTTTTCAGCTCGGACCGCGATCTGAATTAGACTTAGCCGAAAGCTGCAGTCGAAACCTCTGATTGTAATCTGCTTAAACTGCCAAACTCTGATACCTCAACTTCTAAACTTTGCAATGAATCCACAAGCGAATCAAGCAGTCAAGTCTGCAGAAATATCAGACGATTTTGTTTACTACCTGAGAATCGGTATTTGGTCTTTCGGTAATGCCGCTTGGCTGTTTGGTATTAGCGATCGCACTTTGGCTGCGTTTGCAGACGGTTATCTATCAGCCGTCGATATTGCCCAACTCTTTACAGCCGCTTTCTTCTTCATCAGCTGGCTATTTCTGATGCCTAGATTCAAGCGCTAAGCAGGCACTTTAGCAGAACAGACCTGAGGTGTTTTAGCTGATAGAAAGTCAGAACTCCAAATATAAACCTCGGTGCGAAGAATAACGCTTAACAGGGGAACATTTCGCTGTAGGGTGTAGTTAGTCTGTATTAGGCTGGTTTTGCGCTTACACCCATCAGCAATTCATTCAGGTTTATGCTTGACTCCGATCGCTTTCGTGTGGCTATTTTTGGCTCAGCTCGTATTCATGCCGGAGATTCTATTTATGAACAGGTTCGTCGTCTAGCCCGGCTGCTAGGGCGTGAAGGGATGGATGTGGTGACGGGAGGGGGCCCTGGTCTGATGGAGGCGGCAAACCGAGGCCATAAGGAAGGCAGGGCCGATCCGGCCAGCAAATCCTACGGTCTGAGTATTAAGCTGCCGTTTGAAGAAGGCGTGAACGATCATGTCGATATCAAGCGCGAGTTTGATCGCTTTTCGGATCGCCTTGATCATTTTATGAACTTGTCAAATGCGGTGGTGGTGGCCCCTGGTGGGGTCGGGACATTGCTAGAGCTGGTCTATACTTGGCAGCTTTTGCAGGTAGAACATATTTGCGATATTCCCATTGTTCTAGTAGGCGAAATGTGGGCCGACCTGCTGGCCTGGGTGCGACAGTGGCCGTTGCAAAAGCAGCTAATCGACCCAGAAGATTACGAACTCCTGTTTTTAGTGCGCAATTGCGACGAAGCTTTTGAAATTCTGCGGGATAAATATCAGGAATTCACGAAGGGCAATAGTGAGTTCTGCCTCAATTATCACAGGTATAAGCTGGACTAGTCAGCCAGAAATGAGACATGAGCGCTGACAACGCGCCAGCCTGCAGGCGTACGCATCCAGGTTTGACTTTGACGGCCTTGGATACCAGTCGCTTTTTCATACTCTGTGTTGGCAGTGGCAAAGTTCTGCCCGTAAGTTGTAATCACCGTTTGGGTAAGCTTGCGGGCTAGGTTTTGCGGCGATCGCCGGGCGCGAAATTCAGCGATCGCCTCGTAGCCATATAAATTTTCAGTAGCTCCGTAGCGAATAGTGGCTGGATGCTGCCAAAATAGCTGATTCAAAACGGCTACGTCATTGTTGATCAGGGCGGTCTCGTAGCGCTGAAAGGCCGCCTCGACTTCAGCAACAACCTCAGGCAGATTGATTTCCATGGGTTCTATGTTTAGCCGCTGGATTCGCGTTCAGTTTATCAGACTATCTTGTGAGCAGATATTCTACGTCAAGCCAGGCGGTACAATGAGGCCAGTATTCACAGACGTGACTATCCGCCTAGAAAGACTGGAGAAGAGTTGGGCGTCAAGACTTTCTGGCGGTGTTTTGATGTCTCTATTTCGGATGCCTGAGCTAGACCCTGCCCCAAATTCTAGATAATGGAGTCTTTTGGCAGGCTGAGAGACTTTTGCTCAAACAGTCTCTTCTCAGCAAGTTTGTCTGGAGGGCTTGAGAGAGCTAAATTCTCTACCTAACTGGCAAAATCAGCCCTTTTCTTTGTTTTGAACGATTTGACTGCGCATGGCGACTTTACACGGCAACTGGATAGCAAAAGACCGCTGCTTTTTGATTTGGGGGGAAACCTGGCGACACCTCGAAACTCACCCGATTCAGTCAGATGGCGTTGCTCAGCATCCCTATGGCCTCACCCCAGATGAACTGGTGGCTTTTTTGCAGTCTTCTACCAGCCGCTCAGAACAGACGGGCAAGCTAGAACCCCTATTTCAGGTGCCTGCGGCTGTCTTGCAGGCGACGACGGCCAGCGCTAAAACTCCTAGCCGTCGCCGCTCCGCTAAGTCGACCGCAACCCAGCTTCCCCCGCGAGCGGTATCAGCTCAGTATTGGCGATCGCAAGTAATCGCGCTGCCAACCTGCTACCGGGCGGACACCTTTTTGCCTCAGCTCTCCAATGCCTCGCTGGAGACGGATGACGCCGAGCAGGGCGACCTGGCCCTGTTTCCCTGGCGGGTAGACGGTCTGCAGCTTAGCCCTGCTGAGGCAATCACCTTCTTTGAGGGACTGCCGCTGGGACAGGCACAGGCAGAATCCACCGTGATTGGCTCTGATCTTTGCTACTGGTCGCATATTGCCCGCTGGGTGCTAGATTTGCTGGCCCGCGCCAAGTTTTTGCCGGAGGTGCATCCGGCTGCTGACGGCGCGATCGCCACCTGGCAGCTGCTGCTCGACAGCGCTGTTGATCAAGGCAGACTGCGCAACTACATGCAGCAGATGCCCGCTGTCTGCCGGACCTATCAGGCTTCAGTGACTGAAGCGGATAGCGCTATCAGCCTGCTGGCCGAGCCTCAAGAACTGCTGCTGAGCTTTCTGAGCACCTTGGTTAACTCTCAGGTTAAGGCGATCGCTCAGAGCCAGCCGCTGCCCACTAATATTCCGCTCGATAGCGACATGCCGATTCAGGACTGGCTGACGGCATTGGGTAGTCCTGAGGGTAGCTTTGAAACCCATCTGCTAGCGGCGCTGAGACTGCACGAGGCGATCGCTACCTGGACCGCACCGCTGCAAAATCTGCAGGCAGGCGAGACAGCCGCCTTCCGGACTTGTTTTGTCCTAGAGCCACCTGCCTCAGTGGAGCAGCCATGGCTGCTCCGCTACTGTATGCAGGCCACTGACAAAGCTACTGTTTTGTTAGAGGCCGCCACCATTTGGGAAAATCCGGTAGACGAACTGACGTATCAAGATCGGGTCCTCGAAAATCCCCAAGAAAACTTTTTGGCCGGTTTAGGACGAGCTGCGCGGCTCTACCAGCCCATTCACGACAGTCTGCAAACTCAGCGACCGCAAGCCTGCTCCCTAGACCCCATTCAGGCATTCGAGTTCATTAAAGCTGCCGCTTGGCGACTGCAAGATAGCGGTTTTGGGGTAATTTTGCCCCCCAGCCTGGTGAGCCAGCAGGCCGATTTGGATAACCGCCTGGGACTGAGCATCCAAGCTGAAGCGCCCCAACGCCGACAGCGACAGCGCCTAGGCTTGCAGAGCCTGCTTAACTTTCAGTGGGAGCTGACTTTGGCCGGGGAAACCCTGTCACAAAAAGAATTTCAAAAACTCATTTCCCAGCAGTCTCCCCTAGTTGAGGTCAATGGCAAATGGGTGGAGCTGCGGCCTCAGGACGTAAAAGCAGCTCAAACCTTCTTCAAGCAGCGACCGGAGCAGATGAGCTTTTCAGTAGAGGACGCCTTGCGCATTAGCACGGGCGATACCCAGATGATTGAAAAGCTGCCCGTGGTCAGTTTTGAGGCTTCCGGGGCACTGAAAGAACTGATTAATACGCTGACCACAGGTAATCAAACCCTAGAGCCAATTCCCGAACCGGACGGATTTGCGGGTACGCTGCGTCCCTATCAGGCTAGAGGGGTTTCCTGGCTGGCCTTTCTAGAACAGTGGGGTTTGGGCGCTTGCCTAGCTGATGATATGGGCTTGGGCAAAACCATTCAGCTCATTGCCTTTTTGCTCTATCTGCGCGCAGAAAATTTGCTAGAGCAGCCGACGCTGCTGGTTTGTCCTACTTCTGTGATTGGCAACTGGCAGCGAGAAGTGCGGCGGTTCGGTCCCAAGCTAAAAACGCTGGTCTACCACGGCGATAAACGACCTCACGGTAAAGCCTTGGTCAAGGCAACGGCTGAGGTTGATTTGGTGATTACCAGCTACGCCCTGGTTCATCGAGATGTTAAAGACCTCAAAGCTGTAAGCTGGCAGGGAATCGTCCTCGATGAAGCTCAGAATATCAAGAACCCGGAAGCCAAGCAGTCTCAGGCTGTCCGCGAAATTGAGGCCGATTTTCGCATCACCCTCACGGGTACCCCGGTGGAAAACCGTCTTTCCGAACTGTGGTCCATCTTAGACTTTTTGAATCCGGGCTATTTGGGGCCACGCAATTTCTTTCAGCGTCGCTTTGCCACTCCCATTGAGCGCTATGGCGATACGGCTTCGCTCAAAACCCTGCGATCGCTGGTACAGCCCTTCATTCTGCGACGGCTCAAGACCGATCGCACCATTATTCAAGAGCTGCCAGAGAAGCAGGAAATGACGGTCTTCTGCGGTTTGACGGCTGAACAAGCCAGTCTTTATCAGGAAACGGTTGACGCTTCCTTAGCCGCGATCGAAGAGTCAGAAGGGATTCAGCGCCACGGCCTCATTTTGTCACTGCTGGTGAAGCTGAAGCAAATTTGCAACCATCCGGCTCAGTTCCTGAAGCAGAAGAGTCTTGGCAAAGTCAATCGCTCTGCTAAGCTAATGCGCCTAGATGAAATGTTAGAGGAGCTAATTGCTGAAGGCGATCGCGCTTTGATCTTTACCCAGTTTTCGGAATGGGGCAAACTGCTGAAGGCCCATTTGGAGAGCTATTTGGGGCAGGAAACGCTGTTTCTTTACGGCAGTACTTCGCAGAAGCAGCGCGAGGCGATGGTTGATCGATTCCAGCATGATCCCAATGCCCCCAAGATTTTCATCTTGTCGCTCAAAGCTGGTGGCGTGGGCCTAAACCTGACTAGAGCCAATCACGTCTTCCATTTCGATCGCTGGTGGAACCCAGCCGTGGAGAATCAGGCCACCGACCGAGCCTTCCGCATTGGTCAAACCCGTAATGTGCAGGTTCACAAGTTTGTCTGCACCGGCACTTTGGAAGAGCGTATTCACGAGCTAATTGAAAGTAAGAAGGCGCTTTCGGAACAGGTCGTTAGTTCAGGCGAGCAGTGGCTGACTGAATTTGATTCAGACCAGTTGCGCAATTTGCTGCTGCTCGACCGTAGCGCCATTATTGATGAGGCGTAAATAAATATAGTTTCTCCGGAATTTTGCGGGTACTGCCTGTAGCACTTGATTAGGTCTACAGCAAACAATTGCTCTGCTCAAGCTGCGAGTCGCTTTTTCGGGGTAGTCAATGAGGCTACCTGAAAAATTGCTCATTAACGGCTTATGCAGATTAGGGATATCGCTTTATTGACTCTTTATCTATTCTCGGCTTCTTCCCTATTAATTGTTTAGGCTACGACTGCAGGCGGAACTTTAGCCGTTTGATCGCTAGTCTAATAAATACGTGGGCACTCTAACCGTGAGCCTAGCCTCGCTAGACCTTTGTTCGCCAAACTGGAGCAACTGAAAGCAGTCGCTATGATAGCTACCTCTTATTTTCAAGACACAGAGCGTTTAGATATTAACCAAGATCCCTCTGCTGTTGACTTAGAAAAAGCCGATCCTGAGGATACTGCTGAAGACCTTTCCTTCGACAGTTTCGATGATGCTGAACTGAATCAGGTTGCCGAGGAATTAGCTGCTAGCAAAGCAGGTACTCGTCGCACAACAGATTTAGTTCGTTTATACCTCCAAGAGATTGGCCGAGTTAGACTGCTACGCCGGGACGAAGAAGTCTCAGAAGCTCAGTTTGTGCAGCGCTATATGCAACTGCTTGAGTTACTCAATCAGGCGGCTGAGGAGCGAGGCGGTTTGCTCAAAACCTATGTAGAGCTGATAGAAATCCGCGATCGCCTCACCTCTCATCTTAGCCATCGGCCCTCTCTAGAGCGGTGGGCGAGAGAAGCAGAAATGTCAGCAGCAGACTTAAAGCCGCTACTCTCCCAGGGCAAAAAGGAGTGGGCAGCGCTGGTAGAGATCAATACCAAGGAGCTGGATCAGGCGATCGCCGAAGGGATTCGGGCCAAAGAGCATATGATCAAGGCCAATCTGCGCCTGGTTGTTTCGGTCGCCAAGAAGTATCAAAATCGCGGTTTAGAGCTGCTGGATCTAATCCAGGAAGGGACTTTAGGACTAGAGCGAGCCGTGGAGAAGTTTGATCCCACCAAGGGCTATCGCTTTAGCACCTATGCCTACTGGTGGATTCGTCAGGGGATCACGCGGGCGATCGCGACTCAGAGTCGGACGATTCGTCTGCCAGTTCATATCACCGAAAAGCTCAACAAAATTAAGAAAGCCCAGCGTAAGCTCTCCCAAGATCAAGGACGTACGCCAACCGTTGAGGACATCGCCAAAGAGCTAGAGATGACGCCGCCGCAGGTGCGGGAAGTGCTGCTGCGGGTGCCGCGTTCTGTTTCCCTGGAAACCAAAGTCGGTAAGGAACGAGACACAGAGCTAGGCGATTTGCTAGAAACCGACAGCATTTCGCCAGAAGAGAGTCTGATGCGGGAAGCCCTCCGCCGCGATCTGCAGCAGCTCCTCTCCGACTTGACCACCCGCGAGCGCGAAGTGATCCAAATGCGGTTCGGCCTTGGAGATGGTACTCCCTATTCTCTTGCTGAAATTGGCCGCGCTCTAGAGCTTTCGCGGGAGCGAGTCCGCCAAATTGAATCTAAAGCCTTACAAAAGCTGCGCCAGCCCAAGCGACGTAACCGCATTCGCGATTACCTAGAAGCCCTTAGCTAACAGTTTTCTCCTCTCTCAACCCAGTCGGATAGCCAACTTAGGAGCAGGTGAACCTGCTCCTTTTCTTTGTGTGCGGCAAATCCTACCTAGAGCTATTGAGAAGACTTTAAGCAGGCATACTCAATGCTGTGTGGGTTTTCAATTCGCTGCGAAGCTTTGAGAATCTCAATGCCAACAATAATGCCGTCTTGATCGAACTCCATCACAATGCCAGGAACTTCTTCAGCCGTTTCTTCAACATAGACATCCTGAAAAACGATGCGAACAATGTCAGCATCCGAGTCATACTGAACTTTCATGCAGGTGAGTCCAAAAGGAACAAAAAGATCGGAACGCTACTTTTTCAGCTTCAAGATGCGGGTAGTCATGGCCAAGCTCTCTTCGTAGAGAACATCCTGCCCCCAACGCTGTAGCTGCTGCCCCAGAATAAATTCCGCCTTTTGATCTGAAAGCGCCGTCACCTGTTCAATCCGGCAGGACTGAGCGCTGCCGCCTGCCTCCATACGCATACAGCCCGTTGTCTCTGAGCAAAGGATGGTGCAGCAGTCTGCGGCCAAATTGCTTGAGGTCAGCCGTAGCCCGGTCAAGTCGCCGGTGACTTCTCCCCAGTCGGCAGTGGGAATCGCCGCTAGCTCGGCTTCGATTTTTCTATTATTAGCTCCCGTGAAATAGACTTTCTTAATGTCGTAGTCGCCGCCTTCCTCGACAAACTCGCTGGGTTTCCACTCTAAGCGGCTAGCAAACCAACCCAAAAACATCAGCGCCTGAGCTGCATTACCTTTTTCATAATCAATGCTGATATTGTCAATTTCCAGCAGGTTAGCTCGCCGTTCCGGCGGATCAAAGGCGGCAGCGGTCAGCTCTTGCCAGGGAGAAAGCCGGTGCCAGTTGAGATCGGCAATGTAGGTTCCTTTCTCAGTTAGCTCCTGCATCTTCAGCAGTTCAGACTCAGCATCGCTGAAATAGCTAGAATCCACCACGATACAGTTACAGGTTGCTGCTAGCTGGTTGAACAGAGCCTGTTCTGGATTGGGGGTTGCCTTCCACCAAACAAACTTGGGCAAATCAGCAATCATTAAAGAAGAAACCAAATTGCCGACGCGCTCTAAAGCTGCCTTGGTGCCCTGTAAGGTGATGTACTCCGAGCAAACCAAATTACTACCGCTGCTTTTTTGCACCGGACAGTAGGCTGATACCTGAGCAGTGACGCCAGTGTCCTCGCCTAGAACGGGAGAGAGGGTAATGACGCGGCAAGGATTGTGGGCGGCGATCGCATCACTGAGGGTAAATCCGCGCCGATCTTCATTAGAAATACTCTGCTTCTCGGCTGGCAGCGCTTTGTACTCGTCTCGCAGCCGCTGCAGCGTGTGCGGACCGACGCGCCCCGTCACCCATAGCTTGTAAACGGTTTGCGCCTCTCTGACAGCTTCTTTTGTCAGAGGGCCATGAATACCATCAATAGGCCCCTGATAGAACCCTAAAGCCGCAAGTAGCTGCTGAAATTCTTCCGGTTCATAAACTACCATGCTGAAGGTCGTTGCCCGGGTTACCACAGGAGCAGACTTACCTGAGTCCTGACTGTGCCAGATTTGGCGCAGCTCGGCCTCAATCTCGTCAACAGAAATGTCTTTGGGATTTTGCAGCGCAACCAGGGGAGTAGTAGTCATAGAGTCTATAGAGTAAGGGATCGTAAGGTTAGGCTTTGGGGAAGTTGTGAAGGACAAATCAAAGCAAGGCAATGGAGAGATTTGGGGCTATTCGCTATGAAGCTGAATCGCTGAACTATTTGAGGCTATCTCTATGCTATCGACTCTCCATTAAGTTCGGGATTATAACCTACGCCAGCGACGACCATCGCGGTTGAGCAGCAGTTCAGCCTCGACAGGTTCCCAAGTACCCGCTTCATACATGGGAATAGATTCTGCCGGTGCGGGGGCATCCCATGCCTGCAGCAGAGGCGTTAAAACTCGCCAAGAGGCTTCTACTTCGTCGCCCCGCGTAAAGAGCGTCTGATCGCCTAACATACAGTCCACCAAAAGTCGGCTGTAAGCGTCTGTATTCGCTTTACCAAAAGCAGCATCATAGCGAAAATCCATGTCAACCGAGCGGGTTCGCAGGGAATTGCCGGGCGTTTTAACCTCGAATCGCATAGAAATGCCTTCATCTGGCTGAATTCGCAGCGCCAGGACGTTATGGTTCATCTGCTTGGCTGCGGATTGGAACATCAGATACGGCACTTCCTTGAAGTGAATAGAAATCTCGGTAATCTTTTTGGGCATTCGCTTGCCCGTACGCATGTAGAAAGGGACGCCCTTCCAGCGCCAGTTATCGATATTGAGTTTGATAGCGGCGTAGGTTGGCGTCGTGGACTCTGGGCTAGCTCCCTCCTCGTCGCGGTAGCCCGGCACTGACTTGCCCTTCATCCAGCCGGAAGAATACTGGCCGCGCACCGCCGATAGCTCTAGCTCACTTAGGTCAGCTAGGCGCGTAGCCTGAATGACCTTGACCTTTTCGGTGCGAATGCTGTCAGCGTCTAGAGAGTTGGGGGCTTCCATCGCCGTCAGACAAAAGAGCTGCATTAGATGGTTTTGCACCATGTCTCGTAGGGCACCCGCCGTCTCGTAATAGCCAGCCCGTCCTTCTAAACCTACCGTTTCCGCCACCGTGATTTGCACATGATCGACAAACTGACGGTTCCACAGCGGCTCAAAAATGGCGTTCGCAAAACGGAAAACCATTAGGTTCTGTACCGTTTCTTTGCCTAAGTAGTGATCAATACGATAAATCTGGCTTTCGTCACAGACTTGGCGCACGGTTTGATTTAAGACTCTGGCAGAGGATAAATCGCGACCAAAGGGCTTTTCAATCACTAGCCTTTGCTTACTGGGATCGTTCAGCATTCCAGCGCCCCCTAGCTGCTGAGCAGCTTCGCCAAAAAAGCGCGGTGCTACGGACAGATAAAAGACCCGGTTGCCGCGAGTTCCTCGTTTTTCGTCCAGTTCTGAGAGAAAAGCCTTGAGCTTGTGATAGCTTTCTGGCTGATCAATGTTGCCCGGACAATAAAAAAGCCCTTTGGCAAAGTCATCCCACAGTTCTTGACTGCCAATGCCGCCACCGAACTCATCCACCCCTTCCTTGAGATGCTCGCGAAAGTAGTCGTGGCTCCAATCGCGGCGAGAAACCCCCACAATGGTTGTTTCTGGCGGCAGCCGTCGCTCGCGGCGCATCTGATAGAGGGCGGGTACCAATTTGCGATGGGTTAAATCGCCTGAGGCACCAAAAATAACCAAAATTTGGGGATCGGGGATTGGATCCTGCTGCAAACCAACGCGTAGCGGATTTTCGAGTAGGGTGACCATAGACAAGAGGAATTAGGAAAGGGCACAGGTAAAAGAACAATGGCAAAAACGGGATGGAAGATCTGTAAGTGATAATCAGTTCTCTCCAAACCCGCTTTTCGTGAGTTCAAGTCTAAGCAGGCGATAGCTGCTTGACTTTAGTAACCAGTGAGTCCATCAGCTTGTCGAAGGGTTGAACAAACTTATCGATGCCTTCTTCGAGGAGTTCATCCATGATTTGCTCAAGCTCGATACCGAGTTCAGGCAGGCTCTCAATTAGCTGGTATGCCTGATCGACGTTAGTTTCAATCCGGTTGTCAACATCGCAGTGATCGGCGCAGGCTTCGATGGTGTCAGGCGGCAACGTATTGACCGTATCTGGGCCAATCAGCTCGTCAACATACATCACGTCGCTGTACTCAGGATTTTTGGTACTGGTGCTCGCCCAGAGCAGCCGCTGCACGTTGGCTCCTTGGTTAGCCAGAGCCTGCCAGCGATCGCTCTCAACAATCTTTTTGTATTCCTGGTAAGCAATCTTGGCATTGGCGATCGCCACTTCGCCCTTGACTTCCTGC
The DNA here is from genome assembly GCF_030405905.1 of Sphaerothrix gracilis Ecp01. NCBI lineage: Bacteria > Bacillati > Cyanobacteriota > Cyanophyceae > Nodosilineales > Nodosilineaceae > Sphaerothrix > Sphaerothrix gracilis. The sequence goes on along the minus strand of NZ_JASATW010000001.1, from coordinate 112,058 downwards.
AGCTTGGCTTTCTTGCTAAGGTTGTCTTCTCCTACCAGCAGCTCATCGACGCGATCGTCTACCTTAGTGTCAATCCGGCTGAGGAAGAAACTGGCGACTGAGGCAATCTTGCTGATGTCTTTGCCCTGCTCGGCTCGCTTCTCTAGACCGCGCACATAGGCCCAGGCAGCGTCTTTGTAAGATTGCACAGAAAACAGCAGCGTCACGTTGACGTTGATGCCCTCACTGATGGCCTGCTCAATCGCAGGAACGCCCTCCGGCGTGCCGGGGATCTTGATCATCAGGTTAGGACGATCTAGCGCTTTGAAATAGCGCCGCGCTTCCTCCAGAGTCCCTTCGGTGTCGCGGGCCAAACTGGGACGGACTTCTAAGCTAACGTAGCCGTCCAAGCCACCTGTCTCCTGATAGATGGGCATGAGCGTATCGCAGGCGTGGCGGATGTCTTCAAATACCAGCGCCTCGTAGATTTCTTCGACTGACTGACCGGCTCGGATGCCAGCTTCAATCGCTTCGTCATACACCGCATTTCCGGCGATCGCTTTTTGGAAAATTGCCGGATTAGAGGTGATCCCATGCACATCCCGGCTCTCAATCAGCTTTTCTAGCTCACCGGATTGCAAAATATCGCGGCTGAGATTGTCCATCCAAACGCTTTGACCGTAATCTTTGAGATGGAGAATTGGATTATCTGCAGTAGCAGTCATATAGTTAGATATCTCCCGATAACGTTACAACAATTTTTTCGCGAGCAGACAGGCAGCTGTCTGACTAGATTTAAGGATTGGAGGTCGTCAACTCCGCTGCTTCCCGCTGCCGCTCACTGACGAAAGACTCAACTAGCGCTACATCCTCAACACTGCCAATTACTAAGGGCGTCCGGGCGTGCAGCTTATCTGGCACCACCTCTAGAATTCGCTGAGAACCCGTACTAGCTTTTCCCCCCGCTTGTTCAGCCAGATAGGCCAGAGGGGCCGTTTCGTAGAGTAAACGGAGCTTACCTTCGGGCTTTTTGATCGTGCCGGGGTAGAGAAACACACCGCCCTGCATCAGAATGCGGTGAAAATCTCCTACTAGCGCACCGCTGTAGCGGGCCGAGTAGCCGTCATGTCTATGAACATAGCGAATAAAATCGCGATAGGAATCCTCCCACTGCCAGAAATTCCCTTCATTGACGCTATAGGTAGGGCCGTGTTCGGGAATCCGAATATTTTCACTGGAGAGAATAAACTCGCCTAGGCTGGGGTCTAAGGTGAAGGCGTGAACGCCGTGGCCAATGGAATAGACCAACACGGTGCTAGGCCCATAGAGAATGTAGCCAGCCGCAATTTGCTCATGTCCGTTTTGCAGCAGGTCTGAGGCACTTTGATCGGCATCGTCCCCGACCTGCTGCCGAATGGCAAAAATAGACCCCACATTGAGGTTAATATCGACGTTTGAAGAACCGTCGATCGGATCGTAAAGCAGCGTGTAGCGACCCACCGGGCAGTTTTCCGGAATATAGTAGGGCTTATCCATCTCTTCAGACGCCAGACGGCAGACTAAGCCACTTTGCTTAAAGACGGAAATGAATACGTCGTTGGCGTAAACGTCCATGCGTTTGACTTCTTCCCCCTGAACGTTAGTGCGTCCAGTAAAGCCCAAGGCATCCTCCATCAGGCCAGCGCGGGTTAGCCGTCGGGCCGTCAGCTTGCCAGCTAGGGCAATCCGGTTCATGAGGGCGCTTAGATCTTGGGCCTCAGGTCCGAAGCTGTGAAGCTGCTCCAAAACGTGACGCGACAGGGTCATGCAGTCTCGATCTAAAGCCGCTGCCTGGGCTGGCTGGTAGCCATCAACCATGTAGTTTTCCTCCTAAAATTTGCGTTCTCTAGGGCAGAGACGCTGTTAATACATCAGTTAACAAATTGATTTTGATCTGCCACCGCCCATTGGTTCCATATTAGGGAGGCATTTTAAAGAGCGAGACTAAGCTTTAGATGAACTATAGAAATGCGATCGCAATTCGCTTGCTTTCTAAGGCTTTAGCCTATCTGCTTTGTAAAACTTGATGATTAAAAAAAGGTTATGAAACGAGTTCAGTTTCACCGTTTATTTGCTTCAGAAAAGGGTAGTAAGTGCCCGTAAAAGTCCACAGCCCTAGCTTCAAGCTGCTTTGTCGGCGTCAGTTTAATATCTCCCCAGGGCACAGCACAGCGCCAAAAATGAACAGACAATGACATAAAAACAGTCAGGATTGTAGAGGCTGAGCAGAAATATTTTAAGTTTTCTAGATAACAGCTTTTTTTAGCTCCGAATACCGGATAGTTTTGATAGCTCAAAACTAGAGAGTCATTCTATGGGCAATATCAAGCGAATTGGCATTCTGACTAGCGGGGGAGACTGCGCCGGGCTAAACGCGGTGATTCGGGCCGTGACCCACCGGGCCATTGGCACCTATGACTGGGAGGTATTTGGCATTTGCCGCGCTACGCACGGTCTTATGCGTCGCCCACCGGAATACACGCAGTTCAGCCTATCAGACACCTATCCGCTGCTGACTTTAGGTGGCACAGTTTTGGGAACCACCAATAAAGGCAATCCTTTCGCCTATCCCATGCCAGATGGCAGTCTGCGCGATCGCTCTGAAGAAATAATTGCGGGCTACCATCAGATGAATCTAGACGCCCTGATTGGCATTGGCGGGGATGGCAGCTTAGCCATTTTGCGCAAGCTGGCCCAGCAGGGCAACATCAATCTGGTGGCGATTCCCAAGACTATTGACAACGATCTAGGCAGTACTGAACGCTCCGTCGGCTTCGATACAGCCGTCAATATTGCGACTGAGGCGTTAGAGCGCTTGCACTTTACAGCAGCTAGCCATTCCCGCGTCATGATCTTAGAAGTCATGGGGCGAGATGCCGGTCATATTGCCCTCAACGCGGGCATTGCGGGCGGTGCTGACATTATTCTGATTCCAGAGATTGCCTACTCAATTAAGAACGTCTGTCAGGCCATTGAGCGGCTGAATCAGCGAGGTCGTAATTTTGCCCTGATGGTGGTGGCTGAGTCGGTTTGTGATGAATCTGGCTGCAAAGTGACTCAGACCAATCGGCTGGGGCAGTGCCGTTTGGGCGGGATTGGTCAGTATTTAGCCGACACGATTTCTGACTGTAGCGGCGCCGAAACGCGAGTAACGGTATTGGGCCACGTGCAGCGGGGCGGCATTCCCTCACCGCTCGATCGCGTATTGGCCAGCGCTTTTGGGGTCGCTGCCGTCGATTTGATCGCCGAAGGTAAGTTTGATCACATGGTAAGCTGGCGCGATCGCGATGTCGCCAGCGTTCCCATTGCCGAGGCGATCGCCCAGTATAGAGCGGTTGATCCCCATGACATTCTGGTGAGGACGGCCCGTTCCATTGGCATTTGCCTAGGGGACAGCTAGCTATTGCCTAAAACTCTGGTTGCGCTGGGGATTGCCGAGCTGATAGAGGGGCTGATCGAAGTTAACGCTGGGCTGGAGGCGATCGGAAACCGTTACCGCATTGCCCCAGTGCTGCTGCAGCGCCTTCAGCAGATTGTCTTGTCCCTGGCGCAGCCCTTCCAGGTTGCCGCCCTGATTGAGAATGGCAAACCAGACCAGACCGCGATCGCGGGTGGGAAAAACTCCTGCTAAAGAGCTAACGGTGGCTAGACTTCCGGTTTTGAGCGCAGCGTGGGCGGGTAAATCGCGGTAGGCCAAAGTGCCAGTATCGCGACCTGCTACCGGTAAAACATCCGCAACGGTGTACCCCTGCCTCTGCAGCATTTGATCTAAGGTCGTCAGCATGGCAACTGCCATACGGGGGGATATCTGATTTTCGACTCCCAGCCCCGATCCATTGATCAGCTGGATCTCCGTTATGGGTACCTGGGTCTTATCTGCCACCTGGGTCATCACCGCCCTTGGCCCACCGCTGAGATTGGCGATTTGCTCTGCCATGACGTTATTGCTGTAGATATTCATCGCTTTGAGGATAGCGACCAGCGGCAAAGACTGGTGCTGCACCACCCAGGCCGATACCTGACTGGTAGCCTCTGAAGGTTGTACCTGCACGCCTCCCTGCACGATGACTTCGGGCTGGGGCGTATCTGGCGGCAAGGCTCTGTACTGGCCCCAAATCTCCGGCGACCAGCGCTGCACGTCTAGAGCCTGCAGCAGCAGTTCCCCGGCCCGATAAGGATCGGCCTCAAAATTCATGGTGAAATCACCCAGCACAACCAGATTGCCTGCCACAGCAGAAATCCCCGCTACCTGTAGCGCGTTGCCCAGGGCGATCGCCTCTTCCCAGACAAAGAACGGATCATTACCGTTGCGGATCACTAAGTCGCCTTGAACCACGCCATTTTCGATTGGCCCAGTAACGCCAATTAAGGTTTCAAAGCGATGGTTGGGCGGCCAAGTTGATAGGGCGGCCAAGGTCGTGGCAATTTTAGTCAGAGAAGCCGCTGGCAGGGGGAGCGTAGCCTGGTGGTGGGTTTCAGTCGTCGTGCCGGTGAAGACAAAAAGCCCCTGAGCCTCATTTGCCAAACCTTGATTGGCTAACGCTGAGAGATACTGCCGGGCGATCGCTGCTGCCGCTGGGTCAGGCTCAAATAGCTTAGCCACCCAGGGCGATTTCCACTGGGCCACCAGTTCGATTGCATCTAAGTTAGAAACCGCTATTGGCTGACTTTGACTACTGCCAACAAACAGAGAAAGCAGGCCAATTCCCAGCATGGGCAACAACCTGGTCATAGACACACTTACCGAGAGAACAGACGTTTTACCTGGTAAAGATACACTAGAACTGTTAATCTCAACCGCCGAGTTCATGGCAAAGTCCGATCAAGATCAAGTCCTGCGCCGTCTTCCTATTGTAGTCGGGGCGATCGCCGGCACGCTGCTGCTCATTAACCGATTAATGACGCCAGCCCTGACGGATTCGCAGGCGCGATCGGATGCTTTGGGCGTAATCATCAGCGCCGTCTTGATCTTAACCGGGCTGCTGTGGGAACAGATTCAGCCTAAACCACCTGAGACGGTAGAACTGACAGGTGAATCGGGGTTCGAGCTGCAGGCAGATTTACCAGAAACCGTGCAAACAGAATTGGCCTGGGCCTCTCATCTGCTGCTAACCAATACGGTGACGCGATCGGTAGTCGCTTATTACCAAGGCCAGGTGCTGATGCGGCGCGGCATATTCGGCCCAGTAGCTGAAGTAAACCCTGGCGCTATTCTGCAGCGAGTTTTAGAAAAGCAGGTGCCTGTGTATTTAGTCAATCTAAAAATTTACCCTGGTCGCGTCGAATTTAATTATTTACCGGAAAATACGCAGGGTGTCATTTGCCAGCCGATGGGCAAAAGCGGTGCTTTGATCTTGGCAGCCAATGCGCCCCGTAGCTACACCAAGCAGGATGAAAACTGGATTGCTGGAATCGCAGAAAAGGTTGGGAATACTTTAGATAGCATACTTGAACCTGTTGATTCATGAACTGTTAGTAAAGGTATATAAGACAGAAGTTTAGATTTAACGGCTGCCGCCAATCATCTATTAAGTGAAAATCAAGAATTTTCAGAATTAGGTAAAAAGAAGACAAGTCCTTATAAGCAGCCTTGCCGCTTGATTACACCTAACAGATACTGAGATATCGAAGCATACTTTATACATGATTAAGTCTTAGCTGCTAGCGCTATTTAGTTCTCAGCAAACTTTGATAATCTTTCAAAGAGAGTAAGCTTTATCTTCATCTTCAGATTTGTGTATCAAGATTGTCGTTGTCGTTTAAGTCTCTAGCATCACAAATAGGCGTAAGAACCGCTCATGACTCTTCTCTTGCTAATGCTTGCTTATATCCCTCATGGACATTGCTATCTTTGGCAAACGGGGCTCGTCGGACTGCACATTACTGCTGATCTATTAATTGCCTTATCTTATTTTTCTATTCCTATTGCGCTGGTATATTTTGCGCGAAAACGACAAGACTTACCCTTTAAAGAAGTTTTTACGCTGTTTGGGGCCTTTATTATTTGCTGCGGTGCGACTCACCTGATGGCGATTTGGACGCTATGGCATCCAGATTACTGGCAATCGGGCATTCTTAAAGCCATCACCGCTTTTGTCTCAGTCACAACAGCGGTGATCTTGGTCCCTATTGTACCCAAAGCCCTAAGTTTACCCAGTCCGGCAGAGTTAGAAACGGCTAATACTGCATTAGCCCAAAAGATTCAGGAACACCAAGCAGCGGAGATAAAGCTACAGGAACAAAACCAAAAACTCGCCGCCGCCCTGCAGCAGCTCCGACAAGCGCAGGCCATAATCATACAGAATGAGAAAATGTCTAGCCTAGGACAGCTTGTTGCTGGGATCACCCACGAACTCAACAATCCTATCAGCTTCATCTATGGCAATCTATTTCATCTTCAGTCCTATTTCAGCAAATTGTTCCGTTTACTAGATGCCTGCCGTACCTGTCTTTCAGATCAGCGCGTTGCCGCCGTAGCCAATGAAATTGAGCTGGATTTTATTGTAAAAGACTCTCCTAAGCTGTTAGCTTCTATGCAGGTAGGGACGGATCGGATCTGCAAGATTGTGACTTCCCTAAGTGCTTTTAGCCGTTTAGAAGAGTCTGGGCTAAAACCGATAGATTTAGGCGAGGCCTTAGACAATACATTGACTGTTTTGGGCAGTCGCCTTCGTTCTAACAATCAGCGATCTGACATCAGCGTGATCAAGCATTACTGCTTAGTTCCTAAAGTAGAATGCTATCCCAGAAATCTCGATCAGGTATTGCTCAATTTGCTCACCAACGCTATTGACGCTATAGAGGCTCAAGCGCTACTTCAAAACTCAGACTCAGACCTGCTTTATAGCGGGTTAATAGAAATTACGGTTCACGCACCGACCCCAAACCTTGTGCGCATAGAGATCTACGACAATGGGGCTGGCATTCCACCTCATTTGCAAAGCCGAATTTTTGATCCCTTTTTTACAACAAAACCAGTAGGCCAGGGAACTGGAATGGGATTAGCGATCAGCTATCAGGTAATTAAAGAGCGACACAGCGGCTCTTTGACCTGTCGATCAGAGACAGGTAAGGGCACAACTTTTGTTATTGAGCTACCCGTTTGTCAGACCCAGCCTCAAGCAACGGAGAGCATAGAGGATATAGAGACCGTTCTCATTCAGTCACTAGGACTAGAAATGCCTCTAAGCGTTTAGGAACTGCGAGCATCAATTAAAGCTGGCTTGGCATCATCCCTATTTTGAGCGGTCAGATCCATATGTAGCTTTACCTATACGGCCTGATTCGACTCCATCATGCGGATTTAGAATAGGAGTGTGTATGCTCTCACAAACGGATTAGAGTATGCACACACAAATTCTCTCAGCTCAGCGATCGCTTCAAGAACGCAGTGCTCAAGAGGTTACTAATGAATCAAATCGCTAGGGAAGTAATCATCGCCGTTACAACTGCAGTGATTGTAGGCATAGGTGGCTATGCCTTAACTATTCACAGGGCTACGATTGATATTGAGTATATCCAAGCCACGCTTGCAGAACTAAAGGATTCAGTAGACGAGATTGATGACAACTTGAACAGCACCAGGCTGATTGTTGCCCAAGCTCATCCCAATCAGTATCCGGCTTATGTAACTGAGCTACGTAAAATAGAAAATCTCTCGACAGATGAGCTGAGTACTTTAGCAAATGATTTAGAAGCAGGTGAGCTTCAGTTCGACGCAAACAATGAGCTGGTGGAAGCACCAGAGTCTCTAACTATTATTGCTGACAAATACGACTTGAATCAGCGGGACTTGGCGGCCTATTCACAGATTATTGAGGCTCCTCTAGATGGACTGTAGTTTTTTAATAGCAAAAAGGACAGGCCACTCGGCTTGTCCTTTTTGCGAGCCTTCAACTGGCTCAGGCTCTTATTCAGCGAAATAGAAGGGAGCTCACAGAAACAAGGTTGGTGTTGAGTTTTGCCGATGCTCTACCCAAGCTTTCTCCTTTAATCCTGTGATTCTAAGCTAGGGCTGCTTGACGCTCCTTAGTCTCTTTAATCACCTCTTCAGCCACGTTGCTAGGGCAGGGGGCATAGTGAGAGAAGGACATAGAGAACTGACCGCGACCTGAAGTCATAGTCCGTAAGTCGCCAATATAGCCAAACATTTCGCTCAGTGGCGCATCTGCTTTAATCCGTACGCCGGTCGGGCCGGATTCCTGGGCCTTGATCATGCCGCGACGACGGTTGAGGTCGCCAATGACATCACCCATGTAGTCGTCAGGCGTAAACACGTCTACGTTCATGATTGGCTCAAGTAGCTGAGGGCTGGCCTTGGGCACAGACTGACGATAGGCAGCTTTTGCCGCAATTTCAAAGGCGATGGCAGAGGAGTCAACCGGGTGATAGGCTCCGTCTGTCAACGTTACTTTGATATCTTCAACCGGGAAACCGGCCAATGGCCCCTTATCAACGCTGCTTTGGAAGCCCTTCTGGACAGCAGGCCAGAATTCACGCGGCACGTTTCCGCCTGTCACCTTCGACTCGAAGATAAAGCCACTGCCTAGTTCACCCGGCTCGATAACGTAGTCAATCTTGCCGTACTGACCGGAACCACCCGACTGTTTCTTGTGGGTATAGCTGTCTTCTAGACGTTTGGTAATAGATTCACGGTAGGCCACCTGGGGCTTGCCAATCTCAGCATCTACGCCGTAGGTACGTCTGAGAATGTCTACTTTAATGTCAAGGTGCAGCTCACCCATGCCCTTAATCAGGGTTTCACCGCTCTCTTCATCAGTCTCCATGTAGAAAGAAGGATCTTCCTGTACCATCTTGCTCAGGGCCATCGCCATCTTCTCGTTATCGCCCTTCTTCTTAGGCTTAATGGCAATTGAGATTACCGGCTCTGGGAAGACCATCGGCTCCAGGGTTGCTGGATTCTTTGGATCACAGAGGGTGTGCCCAGTCTGCACGTTCTTCATCCCAATCAGTGCCACAATGTCGCCCGCTTGAGCAGTGTCTACTTCTTCACGGGAGTTGGCGTGCATCTCGACAATACGGCTAACTCGCTCAGTTTTACCTGTGGCAGTGTCGAGAATGTTGTCACCCTTAGAGACGGTGCCAGAATAAATCCGAGTAAAGGTGAGCGCGCCAAAGCGATCGTCCATGATTTTGAAGGCGAGCGATCGCAGCGGCTTATCGGCATCTACAAAAGCGTAGTTGCCTGTCTCGTTACCTTCCAAGTCCATTTCGGGCTGAGGATTCACCTCAGTCGGATCGGGCAGATAGTCAACCACAGCATCCAGCACCAGCTGCACCCCCTTATTTTTAAAGGAGGAACCGCAGTAAGTAGGGAAGAAGGCCAGTTCACGGGTGCCCTTACGAATACATCCCTTGATTTCGTCGATAGAGAGTTCTTCCCCTTCTAGATACTTCTCCATCATGGCGTCATCCTGCTCAACAGCTAGCTCAACTAGCTGCTCCCGGTAAGCCTCAACCTGATCCACCATGTCTGCAGGCACGTCCTGAATTTCATAGTTCATCGGGTCGCCAGAGTCATCCCAGATCCAAGCTTTACGGGTCAGCAGATCGACCACACCAGCAAAGTCAGTTTCTCGGCCAATCGGCAGCACCATGACCAGTGGCTTAGCCGCTAGCACTTCGTCTACCTGCTTCACCACGCGGAAAAAGTCAGCGCCGGTACGATCTAGCTTGTTGACGTAGATGATCCGAGCCACTTTGGAGTCGTTGGCATAGCGCCAGTTGGTTTCAGACTGAGGCTCAACCCCACCAGAACCACAGAAAACTCCAATACCGCCATCTAGTACTTTTAGAGAGCGATACACCTCGATGGTGAAGTCAACGTGTCCAGGAGTGTCAATAATATTGAGCTGGTAGTCTTTCCAGAAGCAAGAGGTGGCGGCGGACTGAATCGTAATTCCCCGCTCTTGCTCCTGCTCCATGAAGTCTGTCGTTGCCGCACCTTCGTGCACCTCACCAATTTTGTGAATTTTGCCGGTGAGCTTCAGGATCCGTTCGGTTGTAGTGGTCTTACCCGCGTCTACGTGGGCAAAAATACCAATGTTGCGATAGCGCGTGATGTCTTTCTTCATATCTGGTCTCTAGTTCAGTGCGACAAACTGGTTTTAGCCACCTTCAAAGGTTACTCAGAAGGAATCTGCGTTGCCCCTATAGTCATGGCGGACTGGATCTCAATCACGCAGAACATGACCTGAAGCCCATTTTTATGCCCGTAGTGACAGTGCTAATAATAGCCAATCATAAATAATTGTAAAATAATATGACACGAAACTACCTTAGGTGAGCAAAGTTGCCACACCCAAGCAGAGTTAAGCCTCATCTGATTGGCCTTGACGTTATTTTAATTTTATCGGCCTGCTGGGCTTTTGCCGTCAGGGCTTAATTACTGAAAACCGTACTAAATGGTCACGGGCGATTCTACGTAAACGGTGGGGTCTTGGACTCTAAATTCAATACCATAGCTGATTAGCTGCTTGGCGATCGAATCATTGGCCAGCTCTAGCAGTCGTTTGCGCAGGTCGATTGAGTTATCGCTAGACCCTAAGATGAAAAAGGTGACGCGAGCGCGGGTATATCGAATAAACCCGTTTTCCTCAGCCGCTCCAGGATTAGAAAAAGAGATGCTGGTACTGCCTGGATCAATGCCAAACAAAGAGTCTGTGCTTTGACTGACGACCTGCTTGACCAGAGCCGCATCTTGCTCGTCTAGGGGTTTATCAAAGTCTAGATAAAGCAGCACCATTACCTTCTTGGCCCGTGAGACGTTTTCAATCTCCATGCTAATCAGGTTGGAATTAGGCACCACAATCAGCGTACTTTTAGCAGAGGTGCGAATTTTGCTAGATCTCAGGCCAATTGATTCCACCCGCCCAAGCTGACCGTTGGATAGGCGGATGTACTCTCCGGGAACAAAAGGGCGATCGAGATACAGCACAATCGTACTCAAGAGCTGCTCTAGAATTTTTTGAGCCGCAAAGGCGATCGCCAAACCACCAATTCCCAAGCTTGCCATTAAGCCAATGAGGTTAAAGTTTTGGCTTTGGGCGAAGGCCAGCACTGCAATAAAGCCAATTGCAACGTTGGCTAGGGTCTCAAACACCAACAGCAGCTCGTCAACCTCGCGGCCTAGCTTTCTTAGCAGGTCAATACCGTAGATGCGCACAACCTGCCGAAAGATGCGGGAGATGAGCCAAGCAACGCTGGCAATCACTGCTAAATCTACGAGCGGATTGAAGAAGTTGTAGAGAATCTCATAATCGCCTCGTAGCCAAGCCATCGATAGGGAAATGAGCAGGAAAGTCCCTGCCACTCGAAACGTACCCTGAATCGGCTCAACTAGGCTGTCATAGATAGCTGTGACCTGTCCGCTGGAGAAGCGATGTACGACTAAGCGTACAATGGCCGGCGTGTAGCGGCCTATTAGAATCGACAGCAGCAGGCACAGGAGAAAAATGATCCATTTAGGAATTTCGCCTGGACTAATTTGTAAAGTTGTCAGAATACTATCCCAGTTCATAGAAGCGCGAATAGCGGCAGAGTTTTAGCTGAGCGACAGGTCAAATTGTAATAGGTGAATCAACGTAGATAGTGGGTTCGTCAATATCGAAAGCAATACCGTATGTTTTGAGTCTTTGCGTCAGGTTTTGGTTGGCAATATCCAGCACCTGGCGGCGAATTTCCATTGAGACTTCGCCAGAACCAAGGATAAAAAAGGTAATCTGAGCCTGGGATTTTCCTTCACCGGCTAGAGCCTTGAACAAAATATCCGTACTGCGAGAGTCAATACCAAAAATGTCCTGGGTGCTTTCCAAAATTACCTGGCGAATCAAGGCTTGCTCATCGGCAGGAATAACCCGGTAGAAGGTAAGGTAGACGATCGCCATCACCTTCTTTGCCCCGGTAAAGTTTTCAACGGTTGACTGAATAATAGAGCTATTCGGTACGATCGCTAAAGTGCCTTTGCCGGAGGTGCGGATCTTGGTAGAGCGCAGGCCAATTGACTCAACTCGACCATAGGTACCATCGGGTAGGCCAATGTAGTCATCAACGCTGAAGGGGCGATCGACGAAGATCACTACGCCGCCAAGAATCTGTTCTAATACTTTCTGCGCGGCAAAGGCGATTGCAATACCGCTAATTCCTAAGCTCGCTACAACGCCAAAGACATTGATGTCGTGAGTTTGACCAAAAGCAATGGTCAAGATAACGATGATGAGAAAATTAGCGAAAAACTTGGCTAGAACCAGGAACTCACTGTTAACTTTGCGTCCGGCCCGTACGGCAGCATCCAGCAGATAGTTGTCGAAGTAGCTGCGGAATAGGCGCGAACCCAACCAGCCCAAAGACAGGGTAAAGCTCAAGGTCAAAGGCAGCTCAATGCGGCTGTACCAGTCTACCTGGAGGATAATTCGCAGCAGGATCACCGTGACGGCATCCAAAATTCCCAGCGCAATCACAATACCCAACAGCGATCGCTGGGGCTGAATTACGCGGCTGTAGAACGAGCCTAAATCCTGTGATAGAAAGCGGCTGAAGGCAAAATTGAGCAGCAGCGAGAGCAACTGGCTGAGGGCAAAGGTCAAAACAACCGCAACGGCGATCAGCAAGCTGAACTGGATAGCGGGGTAGTGGTTGAGCGGCAAAGCATTAACAGAAGGCATTGCTAGTATTGAGAAAAATCTATAATGAAAAATTTACCAAAATGGCTTGCGGTCTTTCGCTAGCAGCGATACAGTGAATCACCTGAAAGAGTGTAATCCCTGATGGCTCCTGACATCTCTCAAGCAAAAGACCAGCAGCATCCCCAGTACAGACGCGATCGCCAGCTATTAAATCAGCTTTCAGCCGGAGATCCCACTGACCTCAACTTAGCTGAACTAGCCCGTTTAAAGATTCGCTACACAGGATTTCCCGGCGCGTGGGACATCCAGGCAGATCTCGACAAGCTACAGCAGCAGTGGGGTCTTACTGAGGCAACCCTATTTGCCAAAACTCGCCAAATTCACCAGGCCCAGAATGTTTACCGGGGTCGAGGCAGTGGCCGAGAGGATTGGAGCTGAGATCAGCAGATTCAGTTACCATCGCTTTTTTCATCTACACTTTGACAGAAACCAAGCTGCACTGGCCTCTATCAACCTATCTGTATTTAAGCATAGCCATTACAGCCATCCCATGAGCTTGTCATGCAGCTACTGTCAAATGAATCTGTAGAAAAAGGACTGGCTTCACCTAAACTTTGAGAAAATCTGCCTAGGTTTGGGTTTTGATAAATCCCTTAGCTCGGTCTGCGAAGGCTGAGCAAATTAGACTAGATTACAGTTATTGGCGGTATTTTTACAGCTACAGGCTTTGCGGCTCTGAGATCAGAATGCCGAGTCTAAGAGAAATTTTTACCTTCCATAAAATGTTCTCTACATCACATAATCTTTTCTGCGCAAAACTATTTTTATGCAGATTCTAAGCGTTCATAATTGCTATCAGATTCGTGGGGGAGAAGATGTTTCTTGGGCGGCTGAGGTTGAACTTCTAAGAGCGCAGGGGCATCGAGTTGAGATTTACGAAGAAACCAATGATCGTACCGGCAGCTTCAACGCGCTTCAGCTAGCTCAGCGGACAGTCTGGTCGCGTGAATCATATGACATCGTGACCCAGAAGTTACAGGCAACGGGCTGTGACCTGATGCATGTTCAAAACTTCTTTCCGCTCATTTCACCCTCTATCTACTATGCGGCTCAGGCCCAAGGTGTTCCAGTTGTTCAAACCCTGCGAAACTATCGACTGCTTTGCCCCAATGGGCTTTTCTTTCGTGACGGGCAGGTCTGCGAAGACTGTTTAGGCAACTCGATTCCTTACCCTGGAATTGTGCATAGCTGCTATCGCGGTAGCCGAGCAGCGACGACTGCCACAGCCGCTATGCTAGTCACTCATCAAAGTCTGAAAACCTGGCACAATCAGGTAGATCTCTACATTGCGCTGACACAGTTTGCCAGAAAGAAATTTATTCAGGGCGGTTTGCCGCCCGAAAAGATTGTCGTCAAGCCGAATTTTGTCTATCCCGATCCAGGCGTGGGTAGCGGAGAAGGCGGATTTGCGCTCTATGTGGGACGCCTTTCGGTGGAGAAAGGGCTAGACACTCTGTTGACGGCTTGGGAACAGCTAGAAACTCAGGTGCCTTTGAAAATCGTGGGAGATGGGCCTCTAGCAGAAAAAGTACAGGCGATCGCCGGACAGCGCCCCAATGTGGAATGGCTAGGGCGGCAGCCGATGGCGCAGGTTCACGCCCTGATGGGGCAGGCTCAATTTTTAGTTTTTCCTTCCAAGTGGTATGAAACCTTTGGCCGCGTAGCGGTTGAAGCTTTTGCTAAGGGCACACCGGTTGTGGCCTCAGATATTGGCGCGATCGCGGAGCTAGTTGAGGACGAACATACAGGCATTCGCTTCTCACCGGGGGACGCTACAGACCTAGCGGCTAAAGTCGAGTGGATGCTGGCCGAGCCTCAGCGGTTAGCTCGTATGCGTCAGGCTGCCAGAGCTGAATTTGAAGCACATTACACAGCCGCAAGTAACTACCAGCAGCTAATGCAAATCTATGACCAAGTCCGCCGCTAGCGCAGGTAGGTCAGGTTTGTCGGCGTTGGGCAATGCGCTGCTCTCAGCTTCGCAAAGTGAGTCACAGCAGACTGACTTGATGTGAAATCAGTCAGTCTGTCAGGCTTAATTCTTGCGACAACTATCACCAATAGTCAGACTCATTGCTCAGTCAAATCTGCTGCAACTGAGTGTCAGTTTGACAATCTTCAACAGCAATCGTCCCCGATTGTCTACCGGGAATTTACAAAGACTTCGTAGATTTATAAATCTTCAGCAACCTCAGTCTCAAGCACTGGGAATCTTAAGAGCCTGTATTCAATAATGTCCCTGAGCCAGGAATAAACCCGGCGGTTTATTTGAGCAAAATTACTGAGGCAGTTGTTCACTGCTTTACCTTATTTGTCATAACTCTATACTGTGCTCTTGCCAATAAATTTCTGCTAAAGGCGCAACGTTCAGCCTGTTGTTATTGGTTTTAATATCATGTCTAGCACACCCGATATTTCTCAAATTCCTGTTGCCATCCTCTGTGGCGGTAAGGGAACCCGCCTCAAAGAAGAAACTGAATTTCGGCCCAAGCCTATGGTTATGGTGGGCGATCGCCCCATGATCTGGCACATCATGAAGACCTATGCTCACTACGGGTTTCAGAACTTTATGCTCTGCCTGGGCTATAAAGGGCAGATGATTCGCGAATACTTCTTTAACTACGACTGGAACCATAACGACGTTCTGTTAGAGCTAGGCGATAAGAAAGTGACCAAGCTCAACAACGGTCATGAAGAAAACTGGAAAGTTTGGATGGTCGATACCGGGCAAGAGACGATGACGGGCGGCCGGCTGAAGCGACTGGGGGCCTACATCGACAAAATGGACAGCGATATTGTGCTGGGTACCTATGGCGATGGGGTTTGTGACGTTGATATCGCTAAGCTGCTGGACTATCACTACAGCCACGGTAAGCTAGCGACGATGACGACGGTACGACCGGCTTCCCGCTTTGGCGAGCTGGTGATTGAAGACAACTTAGTCACCTATTTTCAAGAGAAGCCACAGACCAGTACGGGCTGGATCAATGGCGGCTACTTCGTACTGCATCGCAAAGTATTGGATTTAATCCAGGGCGATGACACTGTTTTTGAGGCTGAGCCGCTGAAAACCCTCGCTGCACTGGGTGAGCTGGCTGTCTATAAGCATGACGGCTTCTGGCAGTGCATGGACACCTACCGTGAATTAGAGCTACTCAACAAGTTGCACCATAGCGGCAAGGCTCCCTGGCAGATATGGAAATGAAGACTTTTTGGCAAGGCAAACGGGTTTTAGTCACCGGCCATACGGGCTTTAAGGGATCTTGGCTAACGCTGTGGCTTTTACACTTGGGGGCAAAAGTCATTGGTCTCAGCCTAGAGCCTGAAACCACTCCGGCTCTTTTTACCCAGCTCGGTCTCGCCAGCGAGATTAACCACCATATTGGGGATATTCGCCAGCCGCAGCGAGTGCAGACGCTAGTTGAAGAGACGCAGCCGGATATCGTGCTGCACCTGGCAGCCCAGCCCCTTGTCAGACGCTCCTACGTCCAGCCGATGGCGACTTGGAACACCAACGTCATGGGCACAATTCATCTGCTAGAGGCACTGAAGTACTGTACTCAGCCCTGCGCGGCGGTATTTATCACTACTGATAAGTGCTATGAAAATCGTGAGTGGCTTTATGGCTATCGAGAGCATGATCCCCTCGGTGGTCACGATCCTTACAGCTCTAGCAAAGCGGCTGCCGAGCTGGCGATCGCCTCTTGGCGTAATTCCTTCTTTGAAAAGCCCCACGGCTGCGTGGCCATTGCCAGTGCCCGCGCTGGCAACGTGATTGGTGGCGGTGACTGGGCCGAAGATCGGATTGTGCCTGATGCCATGCGATCGCTGTCTCGGCAGCAGCCTATTCCCGTGCGGAACCCTCGCGCTACCCGTCCTTGGCAGCATGTGCTAGAACCCTTAGGCGGCTATTTGCTGCTCGGCCAGCGGCTTTATGAAACGCTGGTCGCTCCTGGGGAAGCGGCTCAGGTTTTACGCGGGGCTTTTAATTTTGGTCCTAACCTATCTTCCAATCGTCCTGTCAAGGATTTAGTAGAGCAAATTTTGCTCCACTGGCCGGGCGAGTGGACAGATCAGTCTGATCCCCATGCCGTACACGAGGCTAAGTTGCTCAACCTCGTGACGGACAAAGCCTACCACGCCCTTGGCTGGCAGCCAGCTTGGAACTTTGAGCGCACGCTCAAGGAAACGGTGAACTGGTATCACCAAGCCGATCAGCTATCAGTCTCAGACACTGAGGCTTTTCGGCAACTCACCCTAGAACAAATTCAGCAATACGAAGCTGATATCAAAGCAAGCAAATCAGCGATCGCCGCTGGTGCCTAATTTACTGTAGATAGAAAGCTGTCATGACCCAATCCATCTCCCGTCCGACTAACGTACAACCCCCCAATCCTGAGCAGGAGCTTCGCGCTGAGGTGCTGACAGCGGTACAGCGCTACTACGACTACAAATTTCAGGCGAAAGCTTTTGCCCCTGGGCAAACCTATGTGCCAGTTTCGGGCAAGGTTTTTGACGAGCAGGAGCTGTTCAAGCTAGTAGATTCCTCCCTGGACTTTTGGCTGACGACCGGGCGATATGCGGCTGAGTTTGAGCGCCGCTTTGCCGAATGGATGGGCGTAAAACACTGTTTGCTGGTCAACTCTGGTTCATCAGCCAACCTGGTGGCCCTATCAGCATTGACCTCACCCAAACTGGGCGATAAGCAGCTTAAGCCAGGAGACGAGGTGATTACGGTAGCTGCCGGATTTCCCACAACCGTTAATCCCATTTTTCAAAATCAGCTAGTGCCGGTCTTTTTAGACGTGCAGTTGGGCACTTATGACATCGATGTCAGCCAGCTAGAAGCAGCCCTTTCGCCCAAGACCCGCGCCATTATGGTGGCCCATACTTTAGGCAATCCCTTCAATCTCAAAGCGGTGATGGAGTTTGCCCAGAAGCACGATCTCTGGGTGATTGAGGACAACTGCGACGCGGTAGGCAGCCTTTATGACGGCAAGCGAACGGGGACATTTGGACATCTCTCCACCGTCAGCTTTTACCCAGCCCATCACATGACCATGGGTGAAGGCGGTGCCGTGCTTACCAGCGATGCTCGCCTCCGCAAAATTGTCGAATCTTTCCGGGACTGGGGCCGCGACTGCTGGTGTCCGCCCGGCGTAGACAATACCTGCAATAAGCGCTTTGGTTGGCAGCTGGGCACATTGCCCTTTGGCTATGACCACAAGTACACCTACTCTCATGTCGGCTATAACCTAAAAATGACCGACATGCAGGCGGCAGTGGGATGTGCCCAGCTTGATAAGCTACCTGGCTTTATTGACCAGCGGCGACAAAACTTTGAGTTTCTTTCAGCCCAGCTACAGGATCTGCAGGATGTGCTGGTGCTGCCTCAGGCGACTGAAAATTCTGAACCGAGTTGGTTCGGCTATCTGTTGGTCGTACGAGAAGAGGCACCCTTTAGCCGCAATGAGCTAGTCCAGCACTTAGAAGCCAATCGCATCGGTACCCGGCTGCTGTTTGGCGGCAACCTGGTGCGCCAGCCGCTCTATCAGGGACTCAACTACCGAGTTGTCGGCGAACTCACCAACAGCGATCGCGTCATGCAGGGCGCTTTCTGGATTGGCCTTTACCCAGGGCTAACCGAAGAAATGCTGCGTTACACAACCGCCACCATTCGAGACTTCTGCCGCAGTCGCTAGCGATCTCAGAGAGGTGAGGGGCTCGGTCTTTAATTCTAGATTTTGAGTAAATTCTGGACTTTTGGCTGATTCTCCTCACCGCATCTTTCTTTCTGCTTTCTTCAGTTCAGGCTCAATCTAAATTACCGTGGATATCAAACCCACCCCAATTCCAGGCTGCTATCAGATACATCCGCGCATTTTTACCGATCAGCGCGGCAGCTTTGTGAAAACGTTCCATCAGGAAATTTTTCAGCAGCACGGGCTGCACACCCACTTTGCTGAAGAGTATTATTCTCATTCCCGCCAAAATGTCCTGCGAGGTTTGCACTTTCAGCTTCCTCCCCAAGATCACGTCAAGCTGGTTTACTGCACGGCAGGCGAAGTACTAGATGCGGTGGTCGATTTGCGGCTGGGTTCACCGACCTATGGCCAGGTTGCCACGTTTACGCTCAGCGCCGAAAACGCGATCGCTCTCTACATTCCCTCAGGACTAGCGCATGGCTTTTATGCCATCAGTGAGCAGGCCACTATGCTCTACCGGGTCTCAACTGTGTATTCGCCGGAACATGATGCTGGCATTCGCTGGGATTCGGCAGGCATTCCCTGGCCCAGCGCTGAACCCATTCTCTCAGGCCGAGATCAAGCTTTTCCGACCTTGTCCGAGTTTGAAAGCCCCTTTACTTATGCGGCTCCTCTAGCAGCCGCAAACGTTTAGCCCCTACCCCTCATGCCTAAAACAGTTCTCATCTCTGGAGCCAACGGTTATTTTGGCGGCATCGCCTGCCGATATTTTCAGGCTCAAGGCTGGCAGGTACTCAAAGCCTCACGTCAGACTGGCGCTGATCTAGTCATCGATTTAGATCAGCCAGCGAGGTTAGAGCAGCAACAGCTCTCTGCACCCGCAGATCTGTTCATTCATGCCGCCGCTGCCCATGAGGTTACCTGTAGAGAGCAACCCTATCGCAGTATCAGCCAAAACGTAGCGGGAACTAGAGCCGCGCTGGAGTTTTGCCGTCGCAATCAGATTGCCAAATTTGTTTACTTATCAACCTTTCATGTCTTCGGCAATCCTCAAGGGGTAATTGACGAAACCAGTCAGCCCCAACCCGTGAATGATTATGGTTTAAGCCATCTTCAAGCAGAAGAGTATGTGCGGCTTTATGCTCAACAGCACGGCATTCAAGGATTAGTCGTGCGGCCTAGCAACTTTTTTGGCATTCCTGCCAATATCGATCGCTGCCATCGCTGGACGTTGACCCCTCTCGCCTTTTGCCGCGATGCCGTTGAGCAGAGGCAAATCGTTCTTAAAACACCCGGCTATCAGCAGCGTAACTTTATTGCCGTTGAGGACTTGTGCGCGGCGATCGCTGCCGCTATTGACCATAGCGATCGCTTGCCGCTACTGCATGTAGCAGGGCCGGAAACCCTCAGCATTCGGGCGCTAGCTCAGCGAGTCCAGCGGGTGATGGCACAGTTGGGACAGCCGATTGAACTCCACCTGCCAGCCGGACAGCCCCTACCGGCTCAATTTACCTATACCAGCCGCTATTTGGACAAAATCTATTCTCCCCAGCGGTCCATTGACCCGTTCCTTCAAGATTTTTGTCAGATTCTCAGCCAGCGGCTGGTATCTATTGTTTAACCCAATGCTTCAGTCAACCCAAGTTTGAGAGGTTCGAGCAACACACATGGGATCAGCTACTTTACCTATCCACCGCGCTGTTGATAGGGCCAGCAACTTAATCAAGCCCCTAATTCGACCTTGGTACAGTCAGCTTGTTTTAAATCCCTCTGTAAAGCTGCTGCTTGAAACCATCACCGTTGACCAAGCCTACGGCCCAAATCATCCTAAACACTATTTGCCGCAGGAAACAGTGGCGACGCCCGAAGTCAAGATAATGCCGCCGTTTGATGACCCCTTTACCTACCTAGCAGGAGAAACTTACACGGCTCAGAACATTTATTCCACTGTGGTAGAAAATGTTCTATTTGAACCCGGCAACGGCGTAGTGTTAACGCCATCGCGCCAGATCCTAGCAGAGTCAATCTATCCCCACATAGATTTGATTACGATGGCAGGGGCATTTTTGAACAAAAACTTTGTTCGTCGCAAGTTTAGCGAAGCCCCCGTTGAGACTATTTCCGGCTATTCCAGCATCTATCAGGGATTGCCGAACGGCTACTATCACAAAATTATTGACTTAGTGCCTCGCTGCTTTTTACTCAACGACCCGGCCTATGCTCAAATTGACGAGATTAAGCTGCTCTACGCCGAACCCCTGGCAGAAGTAGAAACCTTGATGGTGCCTCAACTCGTACCGGCTAATGTCAAGCAGGTCAAGCTAGAACCAGGACGACTTTATCGGTTAGAAAAACTGATTTTACCCACTTTTTTAACTCAGTTTGGCTGTGGCTATTTACCCGCTGCCTATATTCAAAAAATACGCGAAACCTTCTTACCTCACCGTCCGTCTAAAAGATGCCATCGCATTTATATCTCCCGCGCTAAATCTGCTAGCAGCCAGAAAAAACGCCACATCCTCAACGAACCGGAACTGTTTGCGGCTCTAGAAAAGTTTGGATTTAAGCGTTACTGCCTAGAAGATTATTCACTCACAGAAAAAATTGAGCTGTTTTATGATGCTGAAACAGTGGTAGGCGCTTATGGTGGTGGCCTAACCCATATTCTATTCTCTGAGAAAGTGAATGTACTAGAGCTGCAAATTATGGCCAAAATGCAGACCTACTACTATTACTTAAACAAAGCGCTAGGCCACAATTTTCAATTTATCTGCGCAGACAAAGCGAACAATCGCGAAAACTTCACCGTCGATGTGGCTAAGGTTACCCAAATACTAGAAGCATGGCACTCTGAGTCAAACAGGTAGCACTTATGAATACCTTTATTAGTAAATTAGCGCGCTCCCAATGGCTGAGATTGCTGTGCTTGTCTGTGCTCAGCAGTTTTTTGGTCGCTGGACTGGGTCAGTGTAGTCACTCTCAGAGTATGGCTACATCCGCCGCCCAGTTTGCTCTGCCAAGTGAGGCTGACGTTATTAACGTTAAAGCCGCTCCTTATCTGGCTCAGGGAGATGGTGAAACTGATGACACAGCCGCTATTCAGGCGGCGATCGCGGAAAATCGTACCAAGCTGATTTATTTTCCGCCAGGTACGTACCTGGTGAGCGATACGCTTCAGGCGAAGGCCGTTGACGGCAAACAAAAGCGATTTTTCCTGCAGGGTGAAAGTCAGGCAGACACCATTATTCGCCTGCAAAGTCAAAGTTCTGGCTTTCAGGATGCACAAGCACCGCGCCCGGTTGTCAGCTTTTGGCAAGGTGAAACAAACGATGCGACGGCTTTCCGCAATCAAATTCGCGGCTTGACCATTGAGGTCGGGGACGGCAATCCCGGCGCGATCGCGCTGCAGTTTCGCGCCAATAACTATGGCAGCGTCGAAGATGTCACTCTGCGATCGCCGGAGCGGCAGGGGCGCTATGGGTTGGATCTAAGTATTGGTCTTAACGGACCAATGCTGATTAAAAACCTAACGGTTGAAGGTTTTGACATTGGCGTTTACTTTACCGGCGCGCTCCACAGCGCCACGTTCGAGAATTTGACGCTGAAGCAGCAGCAGCAATATGGTTTTTATAATCAGCGGCAGGTCGTTTCGATTCACGGCTTGAGCAGCGATAACGCCGTTCCGGTCATTAAAAACGCCAGTGAGGGCTATCCCGCCCACGGCTTGGTGACGCTGATTCAGGCTGATCTGCGGGGCGGCAGCCGGGACGCGGTCGCCATCGATAATACGGCAGGGGGCGGCTTATATGCCCGTGACATAAAGGTCGAGGGTTACGCAGCAGCGATCGCCAATCAGGTCGATGACGCGGTCAGCCAAGTTGCCGCTCCGGTTGAAGAATTTGTCTCACACCCGGTTGTTAGCCTGTTTGGCAGTTCTGATCGGGCCTTGCAGCTACCGATCGCAGCCACGCCCGAACTCAAATGGCCGCCCGTGGAAGACTGGATTCAGGTAGACGGATCTGGGCCAGACGATACCGCCGCGATTCAAGCCGCGATTGACTCAGGCAAACCCATTGTCTACTTCAACTCAGAGGAGTATCAAATTAGCGCTCCGATAGAGCTGCGAGGGAACGTGCAGGCGCTCATGGGCTTAGGGGCGTCAAGTCTCAAAACGGTTGGTAAGCTGAGAGAATCCGATCAGCCAGTTTTTCGACTGGTCGAAGGTAGCCAGCCGACGGTTTGGATTGAAGGCTTTGAGACTGATTTGGCGCAGGCTTTTTTGGTTGAACAGGCAGCTACGCGATCGCTAGTGCTGCGCAACTTAGGGGCAGGTGGCTATCGTAATTTGGCCGAGGGCAGCAAGCTATTTATTGAAAACGTGGCGGGTTGGCGGTGGTATTTCCGCAATCAGCAGGTTTGGGCTAGACAGCTTAATACGGAAGCCTCTAGCGAGAGCGGAGCCATCAATATTGATAATGAAGGGGCCGATGTTTGGATATTGGGACTTAAAACCGAGCGCGATATTCCTATCATTACAACCCACACAGGCGGGAAGACAGAGCTGCTAGGTGGATTTCTCTACGGCAATCGCAATATAGAAGATGGCACAGCGGCTTTCATTAATGAAGAAGCTGATCAAAGTTTAGTGTTTGCCAGCTATAACTATCCTTTTGAACCCTTTATTCGAGAAATTCATCAGGGCGATCGCCGCGATTTATCTGAATCAGAGCTGTATCCTGTGAAATATGGCTATATGGCCCCTTTGTTCACTGGCTATTCAAACTCACCTGATCCCTCTGCGGCTCGTTAATTATGGATGCCCGGTTTCAGACTCCCGCTCAGCAAAAAGGCTATATTCAGCTGACAACGCTGGCCGTTTTCGGCTTTTGCTCGATCTTTTTTCCGCGGGTTTTGACCTTAATCAAATTTCCTTCTGTTATCAATCTGGCCCACTTCGCCGTCGTTCCTTGGATATTTGCCTTTGCGCTAGCGAAAACGCGGGTTAAGGATCGACAGCAAATTACTATCATCTGGGAACTGATTTTTGCCCTGTTTCTTTTTCTTTGCGTTAACTTGGCCAGCGCCCTGATTAACGATGCCGGTATTATCAATGCCTGCATGAATTTTTTGTTCTGGTGTGAATGCTTTTTATTCGCTATTATTCTGCTAACTCTGCCTCTTACTGCTGAAAAATTAGTCAATTTACGGGCCTTTTTAATTGGCTCTGCCTTGGTTAATACGCTTTTTGCTTATGTACAGCGCTACGTGCTCAAATTACATTTGCAGCAGGGTTTAGAAGACAATATCAAAGGCGTTTTTGTGGGCGGGGGAGCTGGTCATGTCGTGGGGGCTTCCGTCGCGCTGACATTTGGTGCTTATTACTTAGTTCATGCCAAATCAGTGCCGCTTTGGCTGCGCAGCATTATTTTGCTGCTGACTTTCTGGCATATGAATCTAGCGGATGCTAAGCAAGTCCTGCTGGCTTTTATAGTGGGCGGCGCTTTGCTGATTTTCAGCAAATTCAAAAGTGTGGGTCAGGCGGTTAAGTACTTTGGCGGCGCTGTTGTGCTGTGCTTGGTTTTGTTTTGGGCGACCCAGAATATTCCAGCACTGGATGCTTTTAATACCTGGGCGCGGCCTGAAATCTACGGCCCTGACGGAGAAGCAACCCTGCTGAAAACAGCCACGTTTCGGATCGTGCCAACTTTTTATGAGTCTTTTCTCAATCCTTGGTTGGGCATCGGACCGGGACATTCAGTGGGCCGCTTGGGCGGCTGGATGCTGGGAGAATACAGCTTTATCCTTTCGCCCTTGGGGGCAACCGTTCATCCGGCCTCAGCAACTGTCTGGCAGGCGGTGGGACAAAGCTGGCTAGGAAGTCAGTCTAGTATGTTCTCGCCCCTGTTTGGCTGGGCTGGGATATGGGGTGATTTGGGTCTGCTTGGCCTCCTCTCTTATCTGTATATCTGGTTTGTTGTCCTGCGGCGATTTTGCTACGACGATCTCTCCCGCCTGTTAGTCTTTACCGTATTCGTTTTTGGCCTAATTTTTACCCAGATGGAAGATCCGCAGTACATGGCCTTTGTGATTACGGTGATCAGCCTGCGGTGGATGGAACACCATTACCAAAAGCGAAGCGGACAACCTCTGCAGTTTCAATCGGCAGAAAAAATCAGATGGCGATCGCCTAAAAAGCTGCTTAGAAGAATCTTGTTGTTGCCGCCTGAGCCGACTATTTGATCTGCAGCAAACCTGAGAGAATTCAAATCGGCTCCCTTAAAATAGGTGGGCAGTGCTGTTACCGAGTTTGTCTACTATGCCCACTGACTGTCTTGAAGCGGTGCGGATTGTGCTGGTAGAACCGGCTGGAGATCTCAATGTGGGATCGATTGCCCGCGTCATGAAAAATATGGGGCTTTCGCAGCTAGTACTAGTTAAGCCTCAGTGCGATCCGTTGAGCGACAATGCTCGGCAAATGGCTGTTCACGGCCAGGACGTTTTGCTGGCAGCTCGTCAAGTTGAGACAATTCCAGACGCGCTGCAGGGCTGTCAACGGGCGATCGCGACGACAGCGCGTCCGCGCGATATCTCTACCGCCCTGGAGTCTCCCGAAGTGGCCCTGCCGTGGCTGCTAGAGCAAAATACGCCAGCAGCAGTTCCAGCAGCCCTCATATTTGGCCCCGAAGATCGAGGGCTGACCAACACAGAACTCAACTACGCTCAGCGGTTCGTCATGATCGCGGCTAACCCAGCCTATCCCTCTTTAAACCTGGCTCAGGCCGTGGCGGTGTGCTGCTATCTGCTACATCGTTGCGCCACCTCACCACCCTCTACTCTGCCAGCTGAGAAGCTGAGCGATTTAAGCAGTTTTAGCGGCTTAAATCAGGAAAATGGGGCAAAATTGTCGCTCCCGACGGCCTCATTGGAGAATTTAGAGAGATATTTTCAACATTTAGAAGAAGTTTTGCTCAAAATCGGCTATCTTTACCCCCATACGGCTACAAGTCGTATGGAAAAGTTTAGGCGGTTACTGTATCGGGCGGCTCCCACTGACTCAGAAGTAGCCATGCTACGAGGCATACTGCGGCAGCTAGAGTGGGCTTTGGAAACAGGTGCTTGGTCAGATGCGCCAACTCAGTAGACCGCTAGCCTTTTAGTGAGGCCATCGATTTAAGGTTCAATGACTATGGCTAATTACGGCGATCGCTCTCGACCCACAGATTCTCATCAGCAGGCGGTAGACCCCTTTGCCCAGGCTACGCCTCAGGCTGAGCCACCCCAGTCTCCCCCCGCTGCATCAGGAGAGAGAAAGCTGCCCCCCCAACCCCAGATGCGGCGTGCGGGTCAGCGCCGTCCTGTGCCGCCGCCCAACAATGCCGCTGCTAAAGCCGATGGGTCGAGCTGGCGTCAGTGGCTAGGCGGCTCTCCCCGCCGTCGCCCTGTCTCCGGGCAACGGGATCTGTCCCGCCCGCTGCGTCGCAACGATCCTACGGCTCGCTCTGTCCCATCCCGCCTAAAACTGCCAGCGCCCCATTTAAATACAACAACCTCCTCGGCTCCGACCTTCGGGACATCGCGGCGATCGCGATCGCCTAGGTCGGTTTATCAGCCCGCCCAGCATTTATCTCAGACGCCGATGACGCCCACCGACAAGGTGACGCCGCTGCGCCCACGACAGGTTTGGCCGCCCCACAGCAGTGCTGCCCGCACCAGAGAGATCCCCCCCCGACGTGCCCACCGCGCCCAAATGGCCGCGCCGCCGCCAATCATTTACGCCATGCGCCTGCTAATTTTGGGCATTGGCGTGGCGGCGATTGCTGGAACACTGCTATCGGTTCTCAGCCCCGATCGCGTAGACTATGCCACTACGAATAGCCGCAATCCGGTTCAATCAGCAACTAATTCACCAACGCGACCGCTGGCAACTTTAGTCAATCGGCCCATTCAGCTAGGCTCTGAAATCGCCCATCTCAAAGCTGAAATTGAGGAACTAGGGACGCTCACGCCGGGGCTAACCCAGTCAGTTTTTCTGCTGGATTTGGACAACAATGCCTACGTTGATATTGCCGGCACTGAGGCCATGCCCGCTGCCAGCACAATTAAAACGCCAATCTTGGTCGCTTTTCTGCAGGCAGTCGATGCGGGAATCATTCAGCTCGATCAGCCTTTAGTGATGAGTCAGGCGCAAATTGTAGGTGGCTCCGGCGAGATGCAGGCTCAGCCCGCTGGCACCCAGTACAGCGCTTTAGAAGTAGCGACCGAGATGATCGTTAACAGCGACAATACCGCTACTAATATGCTGATTGACCTGCTTGGCGGGCCGGAAGCGCTCAACCAGAAATTTCGGGACTGGGGACTAGACGCGACCGTAATGCGCAACCCCCTGCCGGACTTGGATGGCACCAATACAACCAGTCCTAAAGATCTCGCCACTCTGATGGCGCTGGTTAACCGAGGTGACCTGCTAACGCTGCGATCGCGCGATCGTCTCCTGTCTATCATGCAGCGCACCCACACTAAAACCTTAATTCCGGCGGGCTTGGACAGCAGCGCGATTGTAGCCAACAAAACTGGCGATATTGGCTCTGCTCTGGGCGATGTAGCTCTAGTTGATTTACCCAACGGCAAGCGCTACGCGATCGCTGCCATTGTCCAGCGCCCTCACAATGACGGGCGGGCTAGAGAGCTAATTCGCCGTATTTCGCAGACGGTCTATCAGGAATTTACGCAGGCCGTAGGCGCCCCTGGCGGTACTGTGCCCACTGCCCCAGAACCTGAAATTGAAAGCGAGTTAGCACCTCAGGGATAATGGGATTGCGGCAATCTGCACCCTCGGCTGAGCTAGCCTCAATTCGTATGGCTAAGCCGGGCTGATGCCGGCAGGTACTTTCTGCTCTAGGTGGTTTTGCAGATCGCGGGTCAGTTCATCATCGCTGCGATGAGCTTCCCAAGGGCCAGTATCGAAGCCGCGAATTGTCCACTGCCCTTGCATGGCATTGCCATCGGCTGCAATATTGCCGACGTATTGAATCGGTGCTGCCTTGCGCGTCAGATAGCGTTTGGCAAAGCTGACGCTACGACCGACTACCTCGCCGCTTACCTGAGCTTCACCGAGGGGACTATCGTCTAGAATCCGGCCGCTGAGGCTGTTGCCGCCCTGTATCAGGGTGGCCTCAAACCGAGTCGGAACGCCCCCCTGCCAGTAGGTTCCCAACCAAGTACCGCTAAGGTTTGCCATGATTTTAAGTCTTTAGGCGAACAATTGGGTCAATCGCGTAAAGCAAGCAAAGGCTAGTTTGGCTGTCTAATTTAGGCCATAGACCAAGACTCCGCTAACCTGCTCAGCCATCAATATAAAGCAGCAATGAAGTCCAAGCGAGAGCTGATCTTGACAAAATATACTGATGTCAGCACTTGAGTTAGCGATTCTGAGATTTCTTTGCTAACAATTATTTGCCGAAAAAAACACAGTAATCTTAAAGCAATTCTAGTGTTTATACTGAAATCATTCTGAAGCGTAAGTAAAAGCTTAATAAAGCTGCTTAACTAGCTGAATTCAATTCTGAGCTGATCAGTAATGTTTAAATAACTCTTGAGCTTCTGTCACTCGTTTTATAAATTAGGCGTATTTATGGTGATAGCTAAGCAAACTCAACTCCCAGCTCGGCAATTGTATCAAACAACCAGCTCTCAAAACTTGCTCTGCCTAGATGTTTTGAGATGCATTGCTATCATCGGTGTTGTCGGAGTACATCTGATAGCTGACTTAGAGATATCACCAGTCAGATTTTATCCTTCTAGCGCTGGTATCACCAGCAACCTGTCTGCACTTTTAACCTTCAGCGCTGACAGCTATTCACTGCAAACAGCTATAATTCAGCTTTTCCAACTAGGCTTGAAGTTTGGCTGGCAAGCCGTTCATGTATTCCTCTTTATTAGTGGATTCGGTCTATACCTTGCTTTTTTAAAGACATCTCAGCCTAGTTCTGAATTAGGATTACAGTTCTGGCTGAGGTGGCTGAGAAGAAGATTCGATCGAGTCTTACCTAAGTATTGGGTGGTTCTGACAGCCATTTTTGTAATTAAAGCAGGCAGTGCAGTCATTGATGCTCTAGCGGGGCAAGAAGCTTTGAGTCGGCCCGCCATACTTTTTACTCAGTATTTAATGAGTTTATTTTTGATACGGGGACTATCCCAGGCTAGCTTTTTCGCTTTAGCAGGTGCTCTTTGGTATATTCCATTGATTATTGGGCTTTACCTCTGTTTCCCCATCCTAATTTATTTGCTGCGCCGCTATCAAATATCATTGTTAGCGCTTTTATTGGGAACTGTTTTGTTATCGCTCAACTATCGCTTCATCATCAATATTGATCCCTGTGCAACTCCAGTTCCCTTTGACGTTCATGCTGCTTGCCAGAATCCTTGGGACTGGAATTTGCACAGACTATTTTCAATTCATGTTCCCTATGGCATATTTCTAGCAAGGCTACCTGAATTTGTCTTGGGTATGTGGTTTGCTCAGCTGCAGGCGGATGGAACTTTAGCGCAATTTTTGAGCTGCTGGCAGGTTCGACTAAAGATTTTGCTAGCTGGAATTGTTTGCTGGGGGTTAGGCAATATAGCGTCTTACTATAAAGCTAGTTGGCCGCTCTGCGACTGTCTGTTATGTTTGGGATTAGTTGCTATTTTGCTGGCTCTTTTTTATGGCTGTGAGCACTCACCCGTAAGACACCTTGAATGGATTATTAAGGCTTTATCTAAAGTGTCTTACGAAATTTTTCTGATTCATCAAGTAGTTTTCTTTTTGCTGGCTAGAGTCTTTTTAGCAGATGCCTTAGGATACGCTAATTTCTCTGTACTGTATCTCTTCGTAATGCTATTTGCAGCCGGTCTGCTTAACTACAGCTGTCGTTCTTTAACTATTAATAGTATTCCGTTTGCTAGTAGCTTATATGCTTGGACTGAACGGCGAGGCGTGCGGCTGCTCAAACGCTATCTCAATTACAGACAGTCTCGTATTCCCTCAGGAGTTTGAGTCGAAGGGCTGGTCTGCGGCAGTAGGAGAATAGAAGTAAGATAGGAGCAGAAAACTTCTATTCTGAATTTTATCTCAGCAGCTTGTCATTATGCGTCTGTTTATTGTTGCAGCTTTGGCGATCGCGCTGTTAGCTATTTTATTCGCAGTCCAGAACAACAACTTAGTCACTATCAATTTGCTGACTTGGCAGTTTCAAGAATCGCTGGCGCTGGTGCTGCTGGTGACTTTGGCAATTGGCGTTGTGGTTGGTCTTTTAGTGTCAATGCCAGCTTTGATTCGCCGCAACTGGCGCAACTCCCGCTTCAAGCGGCAGGTCGATAGTCTAGAAACGCAAATCACTGAGGCACAGCAGAAAATTACTGCTCAGACAGGTAAGCAGGGAACGCTGCGAGAGAGCTACAATACGCTGCTGAGTTCGCTGGGGCTGATGGATGCAGTCACCGGGCTGCTGCATCAGAAATCTTTGTCTCAGACCGTCTCGTCCCTATTGCGGCGTCTGTATACCGAAGTCGAAGATCCGCACTACCGCTCTGTTTGTTTATTTCTGATGCAGGCGGCCCCTACCGCTGAGCAGCAGGGAATTCTCAAAACGCAGGAAAAGCTGCTCTGGCAGGCGATCGCCGATATTCTGCAGCAAAATGCCGCTGTGGAAAGCTGGCTCTACAGCGATGGCAAAGGCCAGTTTGCCTGCACGGCCACGGGATTAGACGGCAAGCAGGCGGCAGACTATGGGGAGGCTCTGCAGGCATTTGTGGTTAAAAGTCCGGTACGGCTGCAGGATGACTCCGTGGTAGACGTCAATTTAAGCGTTGGCGGCGCGATCGCTGATCGCAGTCATCCCACCGATGGCGCTACCCTATTGCAGCAGGCCGAAGAAGCCCTGACCCAGGCGCAGCAGCGCGGACGCAATCGGTTTCGGCTGCTGCAGGTAACGGCCTAGTCGCTGGGTGTATGCCGCGAGAAGACGTAAATTCGCTGGGTTTCTAGCTGCTGGCACAGTTCGGAAGGCTGAACTCCCCCTGACTGATTGTCTAAACGGAAAATTTGCCGATCCAGCTTGATCTGTAAATTAGTAAACGGATCGCTCCCCGGTGAAACCATGAACTCTAGCTGAGCAATGGATTCCCAGGTGGCTAGCTGGTCAAGAATCTTAGCGATCGCCTCTAAATAGGGATGATCGCAGTGCTGATACCAGTCGGCAGACACCAGATCGGGCTGATCGAGGCCCAGGTTGACAATCAGCGAGGCGCGGCCAAACAGGGCGATCGCTACTGAACGAGCTTCTTCCTGCAGGTGTAAATCGTGCTGCTCGACCAGATGGCGCAGCTTTTCCAAGCGCTCATAGCGGGCTGTCACTGGAATCCTATCTTCTTGCCAGTGAATAGCCACTGTGAGCAGATAGGACTGCAAGAGCAGATGCCCCATTTTTTTGGCCTTGGTAGCCAGATATTCAGAATTGTAGGAGGTGGCTTCAATCAGCAGCGGTACGCGATCGACCATCTCCAAGCCATAGCCCTTGAGGCCAGCAATCTTACGGGGATTATTCGTAATCAGGCAAAACTGCTTCACTCCGATGTCGTTAAGAATCTGCGCCCCCACGCCGTAGTTGCGCTGATCGACCGGCAGGCCTAGCTTTTCGTTAGCTTCAACCGTATCTAACCCCATATCCTGCAGAGAATAGGCTTTGAGCTTATTGATTAAGCCGATGCCGCGCCCTTCTTGGCGCAGATAGACCACCACTCCCTTGCCAGCATTTTCAATCATCTTCAGGGCTGCTTGGAGCTGCATCCGACAGTCGCAGCGCAGTGACCCCAACGCATCTCCCGTCAAGCACTCTGAATGCACCCGCACCATGACCGAAGCTTGATCAAAAGTGGCTGGATCTCCCTTCACCAGCGCGACATGCTCTGAGTCATCTAGCAGATTGCGGTAAGCGTAAATTTTGAACTGGCCGAACTGGCTGGGCAGGTCAGCTACAGCTTCGCGGTGAATAAAGCGTTCGTGGCGCAGCCGATAGCTGATCAAGTCGGCAATGCTGATCAGCTTCAGCCCGTGCTGACGGGCATAGTCTACCAGATGGGTTAACCGCGCCATCGAACCGTCGGGATTTTGAATCTCACAGATGACCCCAGCCGGATACAGTCCGGCTAGCTTAGCTAGATCAACGGCGGCTTCGGTATGTCCGGCCCGTTTGAGAACGCCCCCTACTTTGGCCCGTAGCGGAAAGATATGGCCTGGGCGGCGTAGATCGTTAGGTTTAGCGTTGGGGTTAATGGCAATTTGGATAGTGCGAGCGCGATCTTCAGCCGAAATTCCGGTAGTTACCCCCAAATGCAGGGCCGCATCGATGCTGACCGTAAAAGCTGTCTGCTCATTTTCATCTTCAAAGGCACTATTGCTCACCATCAGGGGCAGGTCTAGTTCATCTAGACGCTTTCCGGTCATGGCTAAACAAATCAAACCCCGGGCTTCAACCGCCATAAAATTAATCATGTCAGGTGTGGCAAACTGGGCAGCACAGATGACATCACCTTCGTTTTCGCGATTTTCATCATCCACCACCACGATCGAGCGGCCAGCGGCTAAATCTGCCAGGGCCGACTCAATCGAATCAAATTTGAAGTCTGTTTCGGCTGGTGACGTTGAACTGTCGTCTAAGAAGGGGGTTCCAGAGGAATCTGACACAGCCATACCTGATAATACTTTTGAATTGAACACTCTAATTTGATTGTAATCCGGGGGTTTGACAGCAGCAGTGACTAGGGGCGATCGCCGCTATCCTAAAGTCAGTCAACTCAACCAGCAACTTTTGCGCCAATAGAATCAGGGGCTAAATGTTGCGATAAGTTCCAGCAAAACTCAGGTTTTGGTAATACAATTCAGCAGCAGTAGCGAAGCATCGATCTCGTTACTAGCCTGTTGTCAATAGTGTGGACTCGGTTAGACCTATGGGAGCCTCGGAACGAGTAGCAATCGGAATTATAGGAGCGTCGGGATATGGTGGTGTGCAGCTTGTACGTCTGCTGCAGCACCATCCTCAGGCAGAGCTTGTCTATTTGGGAGGCGATAGCAGCGCGGGTAAGGAGTTTGCCGATCTGTATCCCCATTTAGGTCATGCAGTTGATTTAAACATTGAAGCTATTGATTTAGAGGCGATCGCTCAGCGCTGTCAGGTCGTCTTTCTATCTCTGCCCAATGGTCTAGCCTGCAAAATGGCCCCCACGCTGCTGCAAAAAGGCTGTCGGGTTTTAGATCTTTCGGCTGACTATCGCTTTAAAAATTTAGACACCTATCAAAGCTGGTACGGCGTTGAGCGAGACGACCAGGATGTAGCTGCTACCGCTGTCTACGGACTGCCGGAGCTATACCGCGATCGCATCCGTGAGGCCCAGCTTGTTGGCTGTCCTGGCTGCTATCCTACGGCTAGCCTGTTAGCCATTTCCCCTCTGCTAAAGCAAGGACTGGCCCAGCCGGAGAGCCTGATTATTGACGCTAAGTCAGGCACCTCTGGCGGCGGCAGACAGGCCAAAACTCATCTGCTGCTGGCTGAAGCCGACAACTCTTTAGCAGCCTATGGCGTAGCGCGCCATCGCCATACCCCCGAAATTGAGCAAATCTGCAGCGACCTGACCGGGCACGAAGTCACGGTACAGTTCACGCCCCATTTAATTCCGATGGTGCGCGGTATTCTCTCAACCGTCTACGCTACCATGCGGGATCCGGGGCTGGTACGAGATGATTTGCTCACCATCTACTCGGCCTTCTATCGCAACTCCAAGTGGGTCAAAATCCTGCCTAACGGTCTCTATCCTCAGACTAAATGGGCCTGGGGGACTAACCTCTGCTATATCGGCATTGAGGTAGATCCGCGCACGGGGCGAGTGATTGTCCTCTCTGCCATTGACAATTTGATGAAGGGACAGGCGGGACAGGCGGTACAGTGCCTCAACCTAATGATGGGCTTTGAGGAAACGCTAGGACTTCCCGATTTGAGCTTCTACCCATAAGGCCAAAACCTTGGCAAGGGTTTGGCAGTGCTAAGCCCTTGCTAAAAACATAGAAGCGCCTCGCCAGCTCTGGGCTGGCCGCAAAACAATCTTGCCGTCTTTCTCCTTAAAATCTCACCCTAGCGGTTGTAATTCGGCTCGGTCCATACCACCGTACGCTGGAGAGGCGATTTACGGCCACTTTGCTCCTGCATGATGCTGTTGGCCTGCCCAGGGTCAAACGAGCGGCTGAAGTCAGTCCGTAGCTGTGCTGTCTCGGTTTCTGCTTGCTCCACCGCCATCTCAATTTCCTGCAGCCGGACCTGCTGGCGCTGAAAATAGGGCACTAGCTTACATAGCGCTGAAACAATAGCGCTCAGCAGCAGCAAGTTGACGAGCAGTTTTGCCCCCACTTCCCAGCCCAGAGATTTGGGAGACTGGGATAACAGCAGCGATCGCCTGCTGACACGACGAGAACGCCGGAGCGGCGGCGCTGGCAGAGTAACGTGATGAACAGGCTGCGGTGCTGACATAGGAATAAGGAAACCGTAAGAGCTTATATATGGCTTTGGCTACAGAATAGCGCCAATCTTGCGGAAACAAACCTCGAAAGTCAGCAATTTTTCGCTGAAAAGCAAATGAGTCGGCGGGGCGGCCCGTAGTCGGCTGAGGCTAGGCTTTTGACCAAGGGCGGGTGCTTTTTCTGGCGGTTTATGCTAAAAAGACTCCGAACTTAACAGCCCAGAGTCTTGTGATATTAGGTTTAGATAGTTGCTGCTGAGTTGAGGACTGAGCAGCTTCATGAGCCTACTTGTATAGCTCAGTGGAGAGACGCAGAGCAAGAATGCCCGGAATCAAAGCCACAACGAGCGCGACATATACTTGAGTATCTGATAAAGACATTGTCAGACTGTTCCTTGACGTCACAATAGGGAGTCATCAGTCATTTTTGACTAAAATTGCTGACCCTACGGCATTATCTACATCATCTGTTACACACTGTAATCTAATAGGCAGCGTCTTTTTAGCCCCATATCCTCAATAAAAGTATCGTTGGCTACTCATTGAGCGACTCCTAAGCAGGCATAAATTAGCAGGCAAATTTACACTAGAATCTAGCCCCGTTTTTTGGGTCTCAAAGAGCGATCGCGTTACTTTTTTATATAAGAACAGCTAGAAATTTGAGTACATCACGTCCCATTCGAACTAACTTTGATCGCCAGGTCAGACGCCTGCAGCGCGATATTTTGCGCATGGGCGCTTTAGTTGAGAGTTCCTGTTTGCTGGCGCGTGAAGCCCTCTGCGAGCGCAATTTGGAAGCGGCTAAGAAGCTGAAGATTCAAGATCGCCAAATCGATCAGTTTTACCGCCAAATCGAACTAGACTGCATCAATCTGCTAACGCTGCAGTCTCCCGTCACTCAGGATTTGCGGTTGCTGAGTGCCTTTATGCAAATGGTGCGCGATCTAGAGCGTATTGGTGACTATTCCAAAGATATTGGCGAAGTTGCGATCAAGCTGTTTCCCTATCCGGTCGATCCCTGTATTGGTCGGGTGCGAACCATGCTCGATCGCTGCCGCTCTATGGTAGCTCTCAGCTTGGTGGCTCTGTCTAATCTAGATGCTGAAACAGGTAATCAAATTAAAGATAAGGACGATGCCGTTGATCAAGACTACGAAGATCTCTACCTCTTGTTAGCCCATCAGCGCGATGTGGAAGGCATTATTGAACCTATTGTTTTGATGGTGCTGGTAATTCGCTATTTAGAGCGCATTGCCGATCATGCCACCAACATTGGTAAGCGAGTCGCTTTTATTGTGACCGGGCAGCGGACTTAAATTTGACAGGATTCCACTTGGTACGGAAGTATAGAGTAGGTGTAAGTATATTCCGAGTAAAACCCTTACAGGATACGGAAAATACCCACTATTTCTGATTGCTCTGCTGATAGTGGACTCGTTAAGACGTAATGCCTGG
This sequence comes from Sphaerothrix gracilis Ecp01, assembly GCF_030405905.1. NCBI lineage: Bacteria > Bacillati > Cyanobacteriota > Cyanophyceae > Nodosilineales > Nodosilineaceae > Sphaerothrix > Sphaerothrix gracilis. The sequence goes on along the minus strand of NZ_JASATW010000001.1, from coordinate 76,633 downwards.
TCTGTTGCGCTGAGACAACCCAGTGATTACCCGTCAGCAATGATTCCCTGCCACTGGAGTAACTGTGTCACTTATTCAGCATAGCTGAGCAGGTTATCTCAAGTAGTTTCAAACTGCAGAAAATTACTTTGGGTCAGGGGGGCGAGTGCCCGCCTACAGAACTTGTGAAAGGGGCGCTGCCAAAACAGGTGAATATTTTCGGACATTATCAAGGACGCTTCACTCAATGGACTTCTCAATTGCTGCTCTGCTAGCCAATTTTAAGAATGACAAATCTGTTACGCTCAAAACTCTAGAAAAAAAGCTCAACTGCAAAGTTGCCGAAAACACTAGAATGCTGCAGATTGCCATCGACGCCCTAGAGCGAATTGGCATTCTGGAGAAAGATCGAGGCAAGTACCGCCGCATTGAAGAAGAGGACGTGGTGGAGGGCAAGCTGCGCTGCTCTAGTAAGGGGTTTTGCTTTGCAATTCAGGATGAAGAGGGGGCCGAAGATATCTATGTCAGGGAGAGCCATCTCAATACGGCCTGGAATGGCGATCGCGTCCTGATCAAAGTCACTAAGGAAGGCAGTCGGCGGCGCAGCCCTGAAGGAGAGGTCAAGCTCATTTTAGAGCGGGCCAATACCTCCGTCCTAGCGCGAGTCAAGCAGGAAAATGAGCAGTATCAGGCGGTGCCCTTAGACGATCGGCTGCTGTTTGAGCTAGAGCTACAGGCCAACGGCAATCCGGAAGTGCTGCAGCAGGCTGTCGATCAGCTCGTTCATATCGAAATTTTGCGCTATCCCCTGGGTCAAGAGCCTCCTAAAGGGCGGGTAGCTCAAATTTTGGGCAGTGATGCTGAGGCTGCCTCCGACCTAGACATTGTCTACTGTAAGCACGATCTGCCCCGCACGTTTCCAGAAGAGGTGCTAGAAGCCGCGCGATCGCTGCCGACCCGGCTACGCAAAGCCGACTTGAAAAATCGTTTAGATCTGCGTGAGCAGTTGACCATCACCATTGATGGGCCTGATGCCAAGGCCATCGACGATGCCCTGACCCTGGAAAAAACTTCGGAGGGTCACTGGCGTTTAGGCGTTCATATCTCGGATGTCTCTAGCTACGTGCCGATGGGATCAGCCATCGATCGCGAAGCGCAAAAGCGGGGGACTTCAGTCTATCTGGGCGAAGAGGAGGTGCCGCTGCTGCCGCCGCCGCTCTTTGGCTCTCTCGGCTCTTTGGTTGACGGCAAAGAACGCTTAGCCATTTCTTTAATGGTCACTCTAGATGAATCGGGTCAGGTTTTAGAATTTGAGCTGCAGCCGACAGCCGTGAAGGTTGACTACCACCTCAACTATCAGCAAGCGCAAGCAATTCTGGAGCGATCGGACGCAGAGGCGCTGAAGCGGTTGGGTATCAAGGAAAAGGACATCAAAAAGTTTGAGTCGGTTTATGAGCTGATCGATCAGCTTTATGAGCTGAGTCAGGCCGTTAAGCAGCAGCGCCACGCTCGCGGTGCCTTTGAGCTAAATCTGCCAGAGGAATCTTTCCCCACGGAGGCAGATAGCAAGCAAAAGCCCTATGTTTCTCCCAAGTTTCAGTACGATGACGAGGGCGCTTTAGGGGCGATGGTCGTTTCCTCTCATTTGCCAGCCCGCATCGTGGTGACGGAGTTTATGCTGCTGGCCAATCAGCTAGTCGCCGATCATCTCAAGGCTCTCAGCGTTCCTGCCATTTACCGCGTCCATCGCACCCCCGATCCAAGCGACGTGCAGGAGCTAATCAAGCTGGCAAACAACATGGGCTTAGATTTGCAGCTAGAGGACGAAGAAACGGTTCACTCCCGCGACTATCAGAACTTTGTAGAGCAGTTTGCCAGCTCCAAGACTGAGAAGGTGCTGACCTATTTGCTGCTAGATTCCTTTAAGCCCGCCTTCTACAGCGTTCACCCTGATACCCACTTTGGTTTGGCCTTAGAGGCAGGCTACACCCACTTTGCCTCACCCATGCGCCGCTATCCCGATTTGCTCGTCCACCGGGTATTGCATGCTGTGTTCGAGCAGGGTCGCGATCGCCGCTCGACCCGATCTAAAGAGCGGGTAAATCTCAACCACAGTAGCTGTCACGGCAAGATTAACTGGAGCGTCCTGCCGCCCGATATTCATCACGAACTCGAAGATCACTTTTCCCGCATTACGGTGCATCTTACCGAGCGAGAGCGCCTTGCCCAGGATGCCGAAGCCGATCTAGAGGGCCTGAAGAAAGCTGAGTTTATGCAGGCCCATACGGGGGAAGTGTTTCACGGCCTGATTACGGGCGTACAGTCCTATGGCTTTTTCGTCGAGATTGAAGAACTGCTGGTAGAAGGATTAGTCCACGTCAGTTCACTTAAGGATGACTGGTACGAGTACCGTTCCCGCCAGCAAAAGCTGGTAGGCCGCAAAAATCGCCGCCAGTATCGTCTAGGCGATCGCGTAGAGGTACAGGTCAAGAGCGTTGACTACTACCGGCAGCAAATTGATCTGCTCGCCGTCGGGGGCGGCAGTGAGGCCGGGGACGACGACGACGCTGATGAGGACGATTTTGACGGTGCGGCTGAGGCCAGCGCGGCTGACGCAGACGGCGACGATGACGACAACTAAACGGCCTTTAATTCTGGGAATCACCGGAGCTTCGGGCCTGATCTACGCCGTGCAGGCTCTGAAGCACCTGCTTACGGCTGACTATGAAGTTGAAGTGGTGGCCTCTAGGTCGGCCCATATGGTCTGGCAGGCTGAGCAATCTATACGGATGCCGGTAGAGCCAGAGCAGCAGGCCGCCTTTTGGCGATCGCAGGCCGGGGAAGTGAGCGGGGGCAAGCTGCGCTGCCATCCTTGGGGAGACGTGGGGGCCAACATTGCCAGCGGCTCTTTTCGGACTTTGGGCATGGTGGTGATGCCTTGCAGCATGAGTACCGTTGCTAAAATGGCAGCAGGACTCAGCTCAGATTTGCTGGAGCGAGCTGCCGATGTGCAGCTCAAGGAAGGCCGTCCTTTGATTGTGGTGCCGCGCGAAACGCCTTTTAGCCTAGTTCACCTGCGCAACCTAACCGCGCTAGCAGAAGCGGGTGCCCGCATTGTCCCGGCCATTCCGGCCTGGTATCACAACCCGCAAACTGTTGAAGATCTGGTGGATTTTGTGGTCGCTCGCGTCCTCGATCAGCTAGAGATTGACTGCGTTCCTCTAAAGCGATGGCAGGGACACCTGGAGGAGGGCGCATGACAACTCGTCTGGTGGCGCTGCTGCTGGCGGTAGGCGCTCTAGTCTTGTTTGCCCTGCAGAATACTTCACCCGCACTACCGCTGGTGTTTTTGGGCGTTCAAACTCAGGCGCTCCCTATTGCCGTTTGGCTAGTAGGGGCGATCGCGGCAGGAGTCATTACGGCTTTGCTACTGGCCGGACTCATGGATTTAGCCAAGGGGCGATCGCCCGCTAACCCGCGCTCTGGCTGGACCCAGCCCCAGGGAGATAAACCGCCGCGGCCAAACCGCTGGCAGCCGCCGAAAAAAGCCACAACCACTCAGCCTGCTGAAAAAGCTGCGCCCCAGCGCGATCGCTCTGCTTCAGAAACCGACTGGGAGACCTTTCGCTCGCCGGAAAACTGGGAAAACTGGGGCGAACGCCCAGACCCCAACGAGCCGCCGCCGCGCCGACCGCCCCGTTCTCGCCGTGAGCGCGAGCAGTACCAGGTAGAAGATTCTCTCAATGAGCTAGAGGAAGGCTGGCAGGACTGGCGCGATGATGAATCGTCCAAAGGCGCAAGCGTGGTAGAAGACTCCTTAGATGAGCTGGAAGAAGGCTGGGATGACTGGCCAGAATCAGCAGACGTGACTGAAGAGAACATAGACGAGTACGCCGAGCCACGCGACTACGAGGCTCCCGCTTCTCCTAAACGGGTTTATCAGTCAGGGTCTATCTATTCCTACGGCTATCGCGGCGAAGAGGAGACTGGGTCAAGGAATCAGGCTGAGGATGGTGAATCTGATACTGCCGCCGAAACTTTTAGTGGCCGTGTGGGTGAGGATGGGGTCTATGAAGCGGACTACCGGGTGATTATTCCTCCCTATCGCAACCTGGATGAACCCAGTGATGAAGACTGGTCAGAGCGCGATCGCCCATGATTTCACAGGCTCAAACCTCTCAGCTGAGATTTAGATCGTGAGCAATCAGGTTGTCCGCGACTGTCAGCCAGATGCTGAGCGCCTGTTGCCGTTGGCAGAGTGCATGGAAACCTACGGGGTTAGGTCTAACACCCGCGATCCTCATGATCCTCAAGGAGAATGGCCCCATAACTGCATCTCGACCCAAACTGTTGCCTATTCCTGCGGTCTCCTCTGCCGGGATGGAGATGAAACTCATCACAATCACGCAGTCGCTGAGTTAGAAAAATGTCGCCGTTTAGCCCGCCAGGCCGCCAGCATTATGGATGGAATTGCGGTTGGCTTTGGCTCGGAATCTGAGGACTACTTTCGCCCATTCTTGATCACCGCTTCTCAGGAAGATCAAGCGCCCCAGGCCATAACGGCAGACCTGATTCGCTCGGCTTTTGGCGGCACCATTTATCCGACGGCTGAGGTGACAGTCGAGCCGCTGCAGGCTGAGGGACAGTGGTGGCAGCAGGTGGAAAACAAGGCTGAAACGCAGCGGGCTTGGCAAAATCTGATCGCCTGGTTTCAAAATCAAGCAGATCTCCAAAGCGCCGCTTTTATCAGCATCGGCTCTGATCCTTTAAGCCAATACAACGGTGGCTGCGTCTTTCCCCGATTGGTGCTGGCGCTGACAGCAGCGGGAAGCCTTGTGGGTATCTGTGGCTATGTGGTTTACACCTGAAAACTACGCCGGGCTAACCTTCACTCGATGCAGCAGCTTGCCCCCCTGGCGATATCCGGTGTAGCGCACCTTAACCAAATCTCCCGGCTGGGCGCTCCCTTCAATCAGCTGATGCTGTTGGGGATCGTAAGGTATTTCTGCGCCTACGGGGGCGATCGCCTCAATTCCCCAGTCTGCTAGTAAATTTTCCAGGGGGCGCATTAGGGGAATGAGGCGCGTCGCCGGAATTTGCGGGTTGTTTTGGGCGGCATAAGCGGCTGTCGGCCAGCTTAAAAGCCAGGATTCTAAAGTATTGAGGCTATCCTGCTGAAATTTTTGCTCTAGCTGCTGCTGCTGCTGGGCCAACTGCTTTTGCAGTCGCTGATATTCTTGCGCTAAGACTGGTTGATCTCCTTGCTCTACCTGGTCGCTCTCTGTCGCGGTAGTCACGAGCGAGAAATCCGCTAGCAGTTCAGGCAGGGTCAACCTCAGCGCCGTAGCAAGCTGCAACAAAACCTGCAAGCGCATCTGAGCAATTTTTCCCTGCCGCAGTTGGCGCACTTGCCATTGGGAAACCTGAGCCTGCTGACTCAGGGCTTTGAAGCTAGAAATATCGGCCTGCTGCATGAGTTGGCGCAGCACGGCAGTGCGATCGCCCTGAATCATCGTCAAATCCGTTGAAAACTGTTAAGCCAAATGCAGTTTGAGAACCGACTTAGGGGCTTTGCGCACGCGACAGCGAATCGTCTCGTGACCCAAGCGGCTACAGGCTTCGTAGCGATGACAGCCAGAAAAGCCGTAGTATTGTCCCTCCACCTCCAGCACGTCAATCGGCTCCTGCAGCCCAATTTCCTGAATGGAAGCCATCAGCGCTCTCACTTTATCCGGGTCGTTTTGCGACAAAAGGGGGCGGTGAATCAATTGAATGGGGATATCTTCAGTTCGCATCAGCGAAAATTGCGTTGCTTGTCTTGTCTGAGCATTCCTTACTTACTATTTTATGCTTTCTTAGCTAGACAGTATTTAGGCCAACCAGGATTGAAGCCTCATCCCTCATCTAGCCTATTGCTTTGGTCTGAAAGGGATGCACGTTTTTGCCTGAGCCAAAGCGAAGCCTCAGAACGGTTCCACCTCACCTGCGCGCTGCAGGGTGATTTTAGAGACGCCATTGCCATTGCTGTTTACTGCCTGAGTCGGTTAAAGGCCGCTTTTTACCAATCGGCATCTATATGCGCTCATCTAAACGCGATCGCCCCCAACTGCCTACAAACACTGCAGCTAGAGGCGATCGCGCTAAGTAGAGGGCAAAAGCGTAAAAAATGCAGAGGAGGCGTTACGCTGATACAGCCTAGGTAGCTGGCGTGACCAAGTTGTCTAAACCCTCGATTACTTTGGCAGAAACAATGCGATCGCCTTCGCCCAGGTCATCTAATAGTTCTTTATTTTCAACTACGTAGCCAAACACCGTGTAACGGCCATCTAGCAGATTAAGGCCCGCTGGCGTTAGCTCTGGCTCGAACAGGAAGAAAAAGAACTGAGAAGACCCACCATTGACATCGTTACTAGGACGAGCCATACCCAAGGTACCAAAAGCCGAAAAGGGCAATACCGGATCGTCCATATAGCGGCCTAGAGACTCAAGCGTAGCGCCATAAATAGGCTCCTCATCTTCCTTCACTAAAACTTCCAGGGGAATAGCTCGATACTCGTTGGTTTTCGGATCAATGAACCCTTCCGCTGGCCCTTCCGGGTCGCCGGTCTGCAGAAAATAGTAGTCTTCGGCCCGGATAAACTCTAAGCCATCGTAGAAGCCGCGCTGTACCAAATCGACAAAATTGCCTGCCGTGACGGGCGCGCTGTAGCCATCGACGACAGCGATCATGCTGCCTTTATTGGTCGTGAACTCAATGGCGGCGCGGCCCTTAAGCTGGGGCAAGCTGCTATATTCGGCGGGCACCTCATAGGGGAAACCCTCTACCATTAGCTCCTCAATTTTGCCTACGGTATCTAGCAGCTCTGAGCGCCGCAGCCAGACCCGCTCTTTAGCTTGAGCCTCAACGGCTTCTCGCAGCGGTTGCAGCCCGTTCTGGAGCTGATTGAGTAAAGTCTTTGCCTGAGACTGATTGGCGGCGGGCACTGCCGCTAGGATTTTGTCGCTACGGCGGTTAAGAATGCGTTCAACTTTGACAATATTGCGTTTGATAGGACTCCAGCGTTTACTGCGCAGCCATTCCGAGAGTTCTTCTAAATCTGCTTGAACTTTGCGGATTTCTTCGTTTTCAATGGGTAGGGCATATCTGAGAAGCGCTTTGCCATCGGTGATGGCATTGCCCGGCGGCAGATAGCTGACCAAAGTGGGCGTCGCTTGAGAACTATTGCTGATAGAAACAGCCGGAGCTGCCAGGCTCTCAGCCTTTTCCGAAAAAGAACTCATCCAGGTAAGCCCTGCAAACAGCAGGATACCTAGAGAGGCTGCTTGAAGCCAACGCTTGATGAAAACCATACTCACTGCTCTAATATTCAACGTTACCCGGCGGTTGGGCGCTTTACTGATTCTGTCATAGTGTGTTCCCCTCTAGAAGTATGGGGAAAATCCCGCTGAGCGGTAAAATAAGGGCCGATTGTTCTGCGTTTGTTCTCGTTGCAACCAAGGTAGTCCCCCTCATGATTTCTAGTAATGACTTCCGCACCGGCACCACAATCGAGCTAGAAGGGTCGGTGTGGCGCGTGGTCGAATTTTTGCACGTCAAACCCGGTAAGGGGTCGGCTTTTGTGCGGACGAAGCTGAAAAATGTCCAGTCCGGTAGCGTGGTCGAAAAAACGTTTCGGGCCGGTGAAACGGTGCCGCAAGCGCTGCTAGAAAAGCGGACGATGCAGCATACCTATCGGGACGCTGAGGACTACGTTTTTATGGATATGGAAACCTATGAGGAAGCGCGGCTTTCAGAGGAGCAAATTGGCGATCGCGTCAAGTATCTGAAAGAAGAGATGGAAGTCAGCGTTGTGCGCTGGGGCGATCAGGTGTTAGAAGTTGAGCTACCCAATTCGGTGGTGCTAGAAATTACTGAAACCGATCCGGGGGTCAAAGGCGATACGGCTACAGGCGGGACTAAGCCTGCTACGGTTGAGACAGGAGCGCAGGTAATGGTGCCCTTGTTTATCTCAGTGGGTGAGAAAATAAAAATTGATACCCGCAATGACTCCTATTTAGGACGGGAATAGCTGCGGCATGGGCTGCTGATAGCTGACGCTGAAAATAGCCTGATAGCGGCAGATAGACATCAAACTAATTTTTCCAGCAATAAAACGGCTGTAGGCATGGGGTTTAACTAAGTGGATTTAAATTTTGGCGAACTGCGTGAACTGGTGGCTGCACTAAATCAAACAGACATTGCTGAGCTGATTCTAAAAAGCAGCGATTTTGAGCTGACGCTGCGGAAACAGGCGGCGGTTGGTTCAGCAGTGGTGCTTTCAGAAAGCGGCTTGACGGGTAACGGTGCCACGCCGCCGACCCCCCTGCCTGATAGTTCTCCGGCCCCGGCAGCCCAGCCTGCCCCAGAGCGATCGCCTGCCCCCGATCCCAACCTGCTGGAAATCACCTCGCCCATGGTGGGCACTTTTTACCGCGCTCCGGCCCCCGAAGAGCCGCCTTTTGTCGATGTCGGCGATCGCATTCAGAGCGGGCAGACTGTCTGCATTATTGAGGCGATGAAGCTGATGAACGAGCTAGAGGCGGAGATTTCTGGGGAAATCATTGAGATTTTGGTGGAAAACTCAGAGCCGGTCGAGTTCGGTCAGGCGCTGATGCGGGTGCGACCTAACTAGAACTTTGCATCTCAATAATGCCCATCATGCCCTGATCTTCATGGTCTAAGATGTGGCAGTGATAGACAGTTTTGCCCGCATAGTCCTCAAAGCGGATGCGAATCACCACTTCCTCGTAGGCAGGCACTGAAACCACGTCCTTCCAGGCTAAGTCTGTGACGGGCTGACCGTTGCGGCTCACCACCTGGAACCGATTGGTATGAAGGTGAAAGGGATGATCCATGCCTGCCCGGTTGATGATGCGCCAGTCTTCGACGCTACCTACCTGAACTTGGGTGTCAATTCGGCCTGGTTCAAACGCCTTACCGTTGATTAAAAAGGGGGCCCCGGTGCGGTGATCGATGCCGTGATCAAGCACAAATTCTCTTTGAACTTGCGGTTCTGGCAGCGGTTCAACGTTTAAAAGCTGCTGAGGGACTGCCTGTGGCTGCTTAACGCGATCGCCGTAGCTGATCTGAGCGATCGGCTGCGGCTCGTCTGTGACGTTCTCTGCCCTCATCCCCATGCCGCCCATCATGTCCATGATGCCGCGATCGTAAGGAAGATTCATCAGGGCGTATTCCCCCGGTTCTTGGTCGCCTTGAATCAGCACTTCTGCCCGCTCGCCGGGGGCTAGGATTAGCTCATCAAGGGAGATCGGCATTGCCAAAGGACTGCCGTCTGTTGCGATTAGATGCATTAAATGCTGATTGAGCGCTAGCCGATAAATGCGAGAGGCTGAAGCGTTGAGCAGTCGCAACCGCAAGAGGCCCTCAGCGGGCAGCGTTAGCCGTGGTCGGTGCTGCCCGTTAACGGTAATTAGGTCACCCTGACGGCCCCAGCGCTGAAACATAGGGTTGGGGGGCACAATTTTTCCCCGCCGATTCAGAGCAAAATCCTGCAGCACGAGCAGCGCTTCCGTCGCCGCCTGCAGTTCTGGTAGCTCATCTAAGCCGCCTCGAATCAAAATGGGCGCAGCTAAGCCACTAAAAATCTGTTCAGCTACCAGTCCATGCTGGTGGGGGTGGTACCAGGCTAGCCCTGCTGGATGATCGGGTGGCAGCGTGAACTCATAGGTCAGACTTTCCCCCGGCGGCACATGCAGAAACACGTTGTCGGCATTGCCCGACGGCGAAATATGCAGCCCGTGATAGTGCAAATTGGTGGGTTGGGGAAGCTGATTGTGAAGGTGCAACCGCAGGGTATCTCCAGGTTGCGCTGCCAGCAGAGGTCCGGGTACCTGCCCGTTGTAGCTCAGCAGAGTTGCCCGCCGCCCCCCCACAGTAACTACCGCTGTCTGAGCCGTTAGCTCAGCTTCCAATAGCCCTGATTGGCTAACGAAACGCTGCGGCGCTGTGATGCGGGGCGATCGCCGAGAACACTGAGACAGTAAAACGGTTGCCGCCGCTGCTGTGGTCAAACTCAGAAACTGGCGACGATGCATAGGCAAAATTGCAGGCGATTGCTCAGCGAAAATGATTAACAGCTCTGATCCAGGATAAACATTTTGCCGGGCCGTGGGGGGGAGACGACGCTATGAGATCACCTGTACCGCCTCTAGCCTGACAAAATATTGGGAATGCTTGTTTGGGAAGGAGAGGCGTTGCTTTTTGAGAGAGCAGCTAGTGCCAATTATTAAGGCTTTGTCGATTTGGCTGCTCTAAATGGGTAAATAGAGGAAAGCTAGCCATTCGAGCTTCATGCAGTCATCGATTGTTATTTTTCGCGATCAGATTCTGCCCTACTCAGAGACTTTTATTCCAGCTCAGGTGAATCACTGCCAGCGGTACAGAGGCTTTTATGTCGGTACCACAACAGTTACCAAATCCTGCTTTCCGCTGCCCAAGGAGCACCAGATTGTTCTAGATCAGTCGGTTAAGCGCTTCAAGCTTTGGAAAAATCTCTACATGCGCTGGGGGATTATCAATCCTTACTGGCTGCAGCGCATCAAAGCCTACTCACCTCAGCTCATTCATGCTCATCTTGGCCTCGACGGCGCTTTAGCACTGCCTCTGGCCCGACAGCTCCACGTTCCGCTTGTTGTCACCTTCCACGGCTACTATGCCACCGCAGAGGTGAGTCTGCCCTACCCGGCCCCAGCTCAGCTAGCAGGCTTCACGTCGCTAATCCACCGCGAACGCTTCTATCCCACCCTGTTTTGTCGGCGGCAATCCTGCCTATTTCGCCAAGCCGATCAAATTGTTGCCGTTTCCCAGTTTATTCGCGATCGCCTCATTGAACGCGGCTGTCCGCCAGAGAAAATTCAGGTTCACTACATTGGCATCGATTTGGAGCAGCTAACGCCCAATCCTGATATTCGGCGCCAGCCCGTTGTCTTATTTGTGGGTCGCCTAGTTGAGAAGAAAGGGTGCCAGTATTTGATTCGAGCAATGGCTCAGGTGCAGGCTGAGCGTCCAGACTGTCAGCTGGTGGTGATTGGCGATGGCTATCAGCGCTCGGCTCTAGAAACTCTCGCAGCTCGAAGTCTCAAAAACTATCGCTTTTTAGGCGTGCAGCCGCCTGAAAAAGTGCGGAGCTGGATGAATCAGTCTGCTGTGCTAGCGGCTCCCAGCATCACTGGCCAGCAAGGCGATTCTGAGGGACTGCCGATCGTCATTCTAGAAGCGCAGGCGATGGGACTGCCTGTGGTTAGCTCACTACATGCAGGCATTCCAGAGGCGGTAACTCACCAGCAAACCGGATTCTTAACGCCTGAAAAAGATGTATCGGCGATCGCGACTTTCCTGCTTACCCTGCTTAATAACGACAGTCTGAGGCAAACAATGGCGCAGCAGGGCCGCAGGCAAGTTGAGCATCGATTCGACATTCGCAAAAATACCCAGGGACTAGAAACGCTCTACGAAAAGCTTATAGAAAGAGGGAATGGCTTCCGCCATTCCCTCTAAATAAACCGTCCTAGTGCTGACAGCAGATCAACGGCTGACTAAATCAGTGACCTAGCCTAACTCAGTTTGATCATCAATCAGACCGTCACCGTCATCTAGCAGCGCCGAATAGCCGTTAGGAGAGCGACGCTGTCCGTCCTCAGAAAGCCCGTCCATGCCAGGATCTAGCTTATAGGAGCGAGCCGTCTGATCGTCTAGCACAACATCTTGCAGATCTAGGCCATCGTCCAGCAGCGCATTCTCCAGCGAGGCATCGAGATCGGTTGAAGTAGCCTCTTCATAGGCATTGAAACCCGTACCTGCTGGAATGAGGCGACCGATGATGACGTTCTCTTTTAGACCTCGCAGCCAGTCAGATTTGCCTTCGATCGCCGCTTCTGTCAGTACCCGAGTCGTTTCTTGGAAACTAGCTGCCGAGATGAAGCTGTCGGTATTGAGTGAGGCTTTGGTAATTCCCAGCAGCATCGGCGTGTATTCAGCCGGAGCGCCGCCGGTGATAGACATGGCCTCATTCACCTGCTCAACCTGATGAATCTCTACCAGTTCCCCAGGCAGCATGGTGGTATCACCCCCATCATCAATCCGACCCTTAGAGGTCATCTGTCGCACAATGACTTCAATGTGCTTGTCGGCAATATCAATCCCCTGGGATTGATAAACAGATTGAACCTCATTCACCAGGAAGTTTTGGACCCGCTGTAGGCTCAGCAGCGCCGCTTCGTGGGTGCCCATTCCTTCGCTAGAGTAGAACTTGAAGAAGACCTCTAGGATCTGGTGAGGATTGGCAGGGCCGTCCGTTAGAGGTTCAGCCGTACTGACCATTTGACCGTCTGAAACCAAGAGGTTTTGTCCAGGGCTGATCGGGTACTCAGTGACGACACCGTCCCCTTCAATCACTTTCACTTCAACCGTTTCATCGTCGCTGTAGACCACCTGGGCTTCCCCGGGTCGCTCAGCCAGGAGGCAGGCTTCCTTGGGCTTACGGGCTTCTAGCAGCTCTTCAATCCGCGGTAGACCCTGAATAATATCTCCGGTTTTAGCTCGCTCAAATACGAGCAGCACCAGGTTGTCACCTCGCTGTACTAGGTCGCCATTTTCAATATGTAAAACGGCACCTGTAGAAACGCGGTAGGGGCGAGCAATGCGCAGGGTAATGGTTGAACCCGTTGTATTGACAACCTGCCCTGATTCTTCAGCAGTTACACCGGCGGCGATCTCAGATCCTGCTACAACTAGATCGCCCTTGGTGACAGAGGGTGAGTGATCCCCGGTAGACACTTCAACTAGATCCTCATCACGAACCACCAGAATCCGGCGAATAGCCTCAACGCCCTCGCGGATACCGCGAACTTCTCCAGTAATTTTGCACTGAATTTCAGTTCTGGCAATGACGGCGCCCGGCTCGATTTGCTCGCCATCCTCAACTAGCAGACGGGTTTGAGTACTGCCCTGAGTCTGATCGGCAATGATGTCGCGGCGAATCACTAGAGACTCTAAAATCACCAGCTGCAGGCGCATTACCTCTGAATCTGATTCGTCAGCTACCAGCTCAATATCTGCCGCCAGCTGAGGCGCGTCTTCATCAATTTCTAGCAGTAGCTGCGTCCGGACTAAGTCAAGTCCTTCAACCGACTTAACCCGCTCGCCATCTTTAAACGGAATTCGCTGGATGGCCCGCAGGCGAATAGCGCTATCGCTGCTATCGCTAACGGAGTCTTGGCTGGGGACAGACGGCTTGTCGGGTACGGTAAACTCCGTGACTGGGCGCAGTAGCAGCGCTGGCCCTTCAGGCGATTCTACGTACTCGACATAGCGCAGATCATCAATAGTGAGTCCCGGCATGACTTCTTCGCCAGCCATTGATAGCGTACCGTCCTTGTCCATGACATCTTCGGGGGAATCTACCATGTGCAGATCCCCTGGCTTGATCACGATTTCTCGCAAAATGTCATTTTTCTGAGTGACTTCTACGACGCCGTTGCTCTGGCAGAAAATGTCTTTGACAACTTCGGTGCCCGCTTCAACATACTGGCCATCTTCTACTAGCAGTAGAGAAATATCCTTGTTGATCTCGTGGGCTTCTTCGGGAATCCAAAGCAAGGTACCGCCCTGAACGACCTCATAACCCTGCTTGGCTTTACCGCGCTTAGCCACCTCAACCCCGGAGTATTTGAGAATACCGCCGGTGTGAGTGCGATAGCGATCGTCTTCTAGCTCCGCTACCACCTGACCGTTACCGACCTTGGTGCCCGGTGTGGCAATGAGCGAAAATCGCTGACCACCAAAAGTTTCGATTACGTAGTGCTCGCGGCCCTGACCGCTTTCAACTTTGACTTCAGCTTTATCAAGCAGAACTGAAGCAGTTATAATCTCAACTTCACGGCCTCCTTTGCCATCCGAGGTTTGGGGCAGTCGCACAACGCCGCCGCGCTCGGTAATCAGCTTGGTTTCGGCAATGATGCCGTCTGCATCAATGCGATCGCCGTTTTTCACCACGGGTTCAGCACCAGGCGGCAGGTTATAAACTTCGCCAGAAAGCACCCAAAGTAGACCGCCTCGCTGGGCTAGGCGGGTGGTGTTGCCCTGCCGGTCTTTCTTCTCTTCCTGCTGCAAACCGTCAAACAGGACTTCGCCCGACAGATCAGAGGTTACGTCCTTACTGGCTTTCTCGGTAACCTTACGCACCCGGCTCATAGAAGGCATTTCGGCTAGGAGCTGCCCTTTCTTCACCGCTTCACCGTCTCGCACAAACAGGGTGGCTCCCTGCGGCAGACCGAAGCTCTGGTTCTTGCCGGAGTCTGTCTCCACCTTGATATCGGCGCTCTTAGACTCAATTACAAAGGCGTCATCCCCATGCCGGGTTCTAAACGCCCGCGTTCTCAGCCGTTTTTCCGGAAACTTAACTTTACCGTCAGCTTTAGCAAAAATTTCAGGTGCTTTCTCGCCGGTAAAGACGCCCCCGGTGTGGAACGTCCGCATGGTGAGCTGGGTACCCGGCTCTCCAATGGACTGAGCCGCGATGATGCCTACCGCTTCACCTAGATCCACCATATGCGAGTGGGCTAGGCTCCAGCCATAGCAGTGCTGACAGACTGAACGGGCCGCTTCACAAGTCAGAGCTGAACGAACTTCTAGTTCCTCTACACCAGCCTGGGCAATCACTTCGGCTAGATCATCTGAGATGTCCTGATTGCGCTCAGCAATCACCTCACCCGTTTTGGGATGAAGCACATCTTTAGCCAGTACGCGGCCCAGCAGGCGATCCTGGAGCGGAATCTGCACGCGATCGCCGTCAGTCATGCTGGTGAGGGGAATGCCTCGCTCAGTATTACAGTCCAGCTCGCGAATAATCACATCCTGGGACACATCCACCAAACGGCGGGTGAGATAGCCAGAGTCTGCTGTTCGCAGCGCCGTATCAACCAGACCTTTGCGGGCACCGTAAGAGGAGATGACGTACTCAGTGACTGTCAAACCCTCACGGAAATTGGTCTTAATGGGTAGGTCAATGATTTCTCCCTGCGGATTGGCCATCAGACCGCGCATTCCTACTAGCTGGCGCACCTGGGAAATGTTACCTCTCGCCCCAGAAAAAGCCATCATATAGACCGAGTTCAGCGGGTCGTTGGATTTAAAGTTGCGAACAACCTCGTCCTTCAGCTCCTCACTGGTGCCATTCCAGGTATCAATTACCTTTTGGAAACGCTCAACCTCGGTGATTTCCCCTCGCGTATAGCGCTCTTCCGTGGCACGAATGTCTTCTTCGGCAGCCTCCAGCATTTCCTTTTTCTTGGGAGGTACCTGCAGGTCAGCTACGCTGATAGACACCCCGGCCCGCGTAGCGTACTTGAAGCCTAAATCTTTTACCAGGTCAGCCATCTGCGCTGTCCGGGCCGTGCCGTAGTTGGCAAACGACCAGGTGACAAGCTTTTTCAACTGCTTTTTGTCAATTATTCGATTGCGAAACAGTATGGGAGTAGACTGCTTGGAACCTTGCTGCTCTGACATCTTTATTTCCTTGCCCTTCGCTCTGTTCTGTTCAAAGGTATTGTTCTAGACAAGCCACTTCAGCGGTTTGCGTTAGCTAGCTAATGCGTCGTGAATAGTTTTGTTGTAGATGATGCGGCCAGGGGTCGTTCGCACGTACTGAGAAATGATCTGGCCCTCAGCGTCTTCGCGCACCCGGCGATCGCTGTACTCCCGCATGACAATACCGTCACCGCCTTTTTCTTCTTTGACTAAGGTTTCAGAGCTGTCTGTCTCGACGGGCCCGTCAAATCGCAGCCAAACCTTAGCGTGTAGATCTACTAGTCCCTGCTCATAGGCAATAATGGCGTCTTCCATGCTGGAAAAATAGCGTCCCGCTCCCTTCTGCTGATAGGGATTTTCAGCCGTGAGATAGTAGCAGCCTAAAACCATGTCTTGGCTAGGCGTAATGATCGGTCGTCCCGTCGCAGGAGATAGGACGTTGTTAGAGGCCAGCATAAGCAGCCGGGCTTCAGACTGAGACTCTAGCGAGAGCGGTACGTGCACCGCCATCTGGTCGCCGTCAAAGTCAGCGTTGAAAGCCGGGCAGACCAGCGGGTGAAGCTGAATCGCTCGCCCCTCTACCAGAATGGGTTCAAAAGCCTGAATTCCCAGACGGTGCAGCGTCGGTGCTCGGTTGAGCATCACGGGGTGGCTCTCAATCACCTCTTCTAGTACGTCCCAAACCTGGGGATCATTGCGCTGAATCAGCTTCTTCGCCGCCTTGATGTTATTCACCAAACCCTGACGAATCAGACGGTGAATAACAAAAGGTTGAAACAGCTCGATCGCCATCTCGCGCGGTAAGCCACACTGATGAATCTTCAGTTTAGGACCAACAACAATGACCGAACGACCGGAATAGTCTACGCGCTTACCCAGTAGGTTTTGGCGGAATCGCCCTTGCTTACCCTCAATAATGTCTGAAAGAGACTTGAGCGGGCGGTTGTTCGCGCCTACGACAGTGCGACCGCGACGACCGTTATCAATCAGGGCGTCTACCGCTTCCTGCAGCATCCGTTTTTCATTCCGAACGATAATCTCAGGAGCCAAAATCTCCTGCAGGCGGGCTAGGCGATTATTGCGGTTAATGACCCGGCGATAGAGATCGTTGAGGTCAGAAGTGGCAAAGCGACCGCCATCAAGCTGCACCATAGGCCGCAGATCCGGCGGAATCACCGGAATGACGTCCAGTACCATCCAGTCAGGCCGCGAGCCGGTTGCCACAAAGTTGTCAATCACCCGCAGCCGCTTGATCAGCTTGGCTCGCTTTTGTCCCTTAGCGGTGGTGATATCTTCCCGGAGCTGCTCAGCCACACCTTCTAGATCGAGATCTTCTAGCAGGCGCTTCAGCGCTTCAGCACCAATGCCGACCTCAATGCCCACCAGCTGAGACTCTTCGTCATAAAGCTGATCTTCGATCTCCATCCACTGCTCTTCGGTCAGCAGTTGCTTATAGGAGAGATTTTCCGCATTGCCCGCATCTAAAACAACATAGGCATTGAAGTAAACGATCTGCTCGACATCTCGCAGCGGCATATCCAGCAAAATAGCCATATAGCTGGGAATGCCCTTGAGATACCAAACGTGAGTTACGGGTGCAGCCAGCTTGATATAGCCCATACGGTGACGCCGCACTCGCGACTCAGTCACCTCAACCCCGCAGCGCTCACAGACAATGCCCCGGTGGCGCACCCGCTTGTATTTACCGCAGTGGCACTCCCAGTCTTTAGCCGGCCCAAAAATGCGCTCACAAAAGAGGCCATCCATTTCAGGCTTTAGCGTACGGTAGTTAATCGTTTCTGGCTTAGTGACTTCTCCCACAACCATGCCGTTGGGTAGCGTACGCTCTCCCCACTGGCGAATTCGCTCTGGAGAAGCTAAACCGATTTTGACGTAGTCAAATCGCTGTTCTAGCTTGGGCATTCTGGGCAACTTCCTTTCGACTAAATGCTTAATGCGGTGAATAGAGGGATCGGGAGGAGGCAGTGAGTCCCTCCTCCTGGCTGAAGAAACCTATTCCGAGACTTCTTCTAGTTCTTCGCGGGTGATGGATTCATAAGTTGGCCGTGACGGCGTTCGACGATTGCTGACATCGGCCATCAGATCAACTTCAATATCGCGGCTGGTACCGTCCTCGCGAGTCTCCAGCTTGTGCACAGCAATGTCTAGACACAGAGACTGCAGCTCTCGCATCAGTACCTTGAAGGACTCTGGCGTTCCAGGTCGGGGAATCGCTTTGCCCTTAACAATTGCATTGAGCGCCTCATTGCGTCCCTGCATATCGTCTGACTTGACCGTCAGCAGCTCCTGCAGCGTATAAGCGGCTCCGAAGGCTTCCAGCGCCCATACCTCCATCTCACCGAAGCGCTGCCCGCCCTGCTGGGCTTTACCTCCTAGAGGCTGCTGGGTGACGAGAGAGTAAGGACCCGTAGAGCGAGCGTGAATCTTATCGTCTACCAGGTGTACCAGCTTCAGCATGTAGGCTTTACCAACTGTCACAGGGCGGTCGAACGGATCACCTGTGCGGCCATCATAAAGCTGAATCTTACCCGGATTGTCCGCATTGAAAACCCAGTCCTGACCTGTTGCTTTCCGCGCTTCCTGCAGCTTGCCGTGGGTGGTGTTACGCGAGGCCTCTTCGCCATACATCTCGTCAAAGGGCGTCACCTTGAAACGGACGTCTAAATTTTCAGCCGCCCAGCCCAGCAGGCACTCAAACACCTGACCCACATTCATCCGGGAAGGTACGCCCAGGGGATTGAGCACAATGTCGATGGGTCTGCCATCTGGCAGGTAGGGCATGTCTTCAATCGGCAGAATGCGGGAGATAATTCCCTTGTTGCCGTGACGACCCGCCATCTTGTCGCCTACCTGAATTTTGCGCTTCTGAGCCACGTAGACCCGCACCACCATATTGGCGCCGGGGGGCAACTCGTCGCCCTGCTCGCGGGTGAAGACACGTACGTCAACCACGCGGCCCTTCTCCCCGTTGGGAACGCGCAGGGAGTTGTCCCGCACGTCCCGCGCTTTTTCACCAAAGATGGCTCGCAGCAGTTTCTCTTCTGGTGGCTGATCAGATTCCCCTTTAGGCGTCACCTTACCGACTAAGATGTCGCCCGATTCGACCCAGGCACCAATGCGAATGATGCCGGTTTCATCGAGCTGACGCAGGGCGTCCTCACCCACGTTGGGAATTTCCCGCGTAATTTCTTCGGGGCCAAGCTTGGTCTGGCGAGCCTCAATCTCATATTTCTCAATGTGGATTGAGGTGTAAACGTCGTCATAAACGAGACGCTCACTGATGAGGATGGCGTCCTCGTAGTTATAGCCCTCCCACGGCATGTAGGAGATTAAAACGTTCTGACCTAAAGCAATTTCACCGCCTTCAGCCGCAGAACCGTCAGCGATTACCTGACCTGCCACAACGCGATCGCCCGCGAAGACAATTGGCCGCTGGTTTAAGCAGGTGTCTTGGTTGGAGCGCTGATACTTCTGTAAGTAGTAGGTATTCTCCTCGCCTTGAGGACTCCGAATCGAAATCCGATTGGCGTCAACAAAGGTAACTTCACCTTCAGTGCGGCTGACAATTACCATGCCAGAGTCCCGCGCTGCCTGAGCTTCTAGGCCGGTGCCCACAAGAGGCCGCTCTGGCCGCAGCAGCGGTACCGCTTGACGCTGCATGTTAGATCCCATCAGCGCCCGGTTGGCGTCATCGTGCTCCAAGAAAGGAATCAGCGAGGTGGCAACGGAAATAATCTGTACCGGAGAAACCGCCACATAATCCACCTCGGATGGAGCTGTGGTGGTAAAGTCCTGACGATAGCGAACAGGTACCTGATCCCCTAAAATGCGGTTTTCTTCGTCAATGGGCACATCCCCCGGTGCCACCCGCAGATCGTCTTCCTCATCCGCCGTCATGTAAATGGGGGCCTGATCCTTGAGGATACGTCCGTTCTCAACTTTGAAGAAGGGCGTCTCAATAAAGCCAAAATCGTTGACCTTGCCGTGGGTGGCGAGAGAGCCAATCAGACCAGCATTGGGGCCTTCTGGGGTTTCAATGGGACAAATACGTCCGTGGTGGGAAGGATGGATATCTCGCACCGCAAAACCAGCCCGCTCGCGGGTTAATCCGCCCGGGCCTAACGCACTCAAGCGGCGCTTGTGGGTCAGCTCAGCCAGTGGATTGGTTTGATCCATAAACTGGGAAAGCTGGCTGGAGCCAAAGAACTCCTTGATTGCAGCAACCAGCGGTTTCGGGTTGACCAGAGACGCTGGCGTGAGAGAATCAGCATCTGAAACGGTCATTCGCTCCCGGATGATCCGCTCTAGACGGTTCAGCCCGACTCTGACCTGGTTCTGCAGCAGCTCACCCACCGAGCGCACGCGGCGGTTGCCTAAGTGGTCAATGTCGTCGATGTTGCCGATATCAAATTCAAGGTTGATCAGATAATCGACCGCTGATAGGATGTCTTGCGGCGTCAGAACCCGTACAGTATCGGGGATATTGAGCCGCAGCTTGCGATTGAGCTTGTAGCGGCCAACGCGGCCCAGGTCATAGCGCTTAGGCTCAAAGAAGCGAGAGTCTAGCAGCTGCTGCCCGCCGGAAACGGTCGGGGGTTCACCGGGACGGAGCTTCCGGTACAGCTCCAGCAGCGCTTCCTCTTCACTGAACTGGCCTTCCTTCTCGATCGTTTTCTGAAAATACTCAGGATGGCGCAGGGCATCAAAAATTTCGCTGTCGCTGAGTCCTAGCGCTTTCAGCAAAATCTGAGCCGATAGTTTGCGGGTTTTATCAATCCGCACCCAAACCAAACCGTTTTTGTCGGTTTCAAACTTGAGCCAGGCTCCCCGGTTGGGGATCAGGTTAGCGTTGTAGGTACGCCGACCGTTTTTGTCAGTTTCAGACTTGTAATAGACACCAGGGCTACGCACAATCTGATTAACGATGACGCGCTCGGCCCCGTTAATGATGAAAGTGCCGCGATCGGTCATTAGTGGCAGATCGCCGATAAAAACTTCCTGCTCTTTAATCTCTCCTGTCTCTTTGTTGATCAGGCGAGTGGGTACGTACATTTGCACCGCATAGGTGCTATCACGCCGCTTGGCCTCGTCAACGTCATATTTGGGGCTTTTAAGCCTGTATTCTTTACCGAGAAAATGTAGCTCTAGCTTGCCGGTATAGTCTGTAATGGGAGAAAAGCTGTCAAGCTCCTCAATCAGGCCCTCTTCTAAGAACCAGCGAAAGCTAGAACGCTGAATTTCTACCAGGTCTGGTAGAACAAAAACGGGAGTTTGATAGGTTTGATCAGTCATGCCTCTCCTCTACAGGTCGTGCCCTGGACTTTTGGTAAGCGTGCAGCGGCTGAGCTAGTAATGCGATAACCGCTAGTGGCCACGTCAGGTGGCGGATAAAAAAGTATGCAGCCGCTTAAACGGCAGCTTGCGAAAAAACGAACGTTTTCAACCAGCTCGAATTAGGTAGGCTAAATTCAACCGCGGCCTTTGAGAGAACTGGAAGATCTGGTAAACGCATTGGCCTTGATGAGATTAAAAACATTCTGTAAAGCCAGCTTCATAAGGGTTGATCGGGTCGCTGAACATGTAGCACTGTGATGTCGGTGTCTAACGGCGATCGCGGTGGCTAAGCAGAGACTGATAGGCCAAATAAACGACAGGCATTTTCAGTCGTTTGTTGGGCGATCATTTCTGGTGAAGTTCCTCTTAGCTGGGCCACAGAATCGGCAACATGACGCACGTAGGCGGGCTGATTACGTCGCTCTTTGCGTTTAGGTACCGGACTTAGAAAAGGACAGTCAGTTTCAACCAGCAGGCGATCGCAGGGCACTATCTGAGCTGAAGCTTTGACCTGATGGGCATTCTTAAAGGTAACAATGCCGCTAAAGCTAATATAAAAGCCCAAATCTAGAAACCACTGGGTTTCTACTGGCGTTCCTGACCAACAGTGCATTACACCCTTAACGGGGCCAATTTCCTGCCAAAATCGCTGCAGCAGCCGAACCATAGGCTCAGCCGCTTCTCGGCAGTGAATAATAACGGGTAAGCTGAGCGCCTTAGCAACTTGGAGTTGTGCCCACAGCGCGGTTTCTTGCACCTCCCGATCCTCAGCTTTGTAAAAGTCAAGTCCAATCTCGCCAATGGCCACGACTCGTTCATCCGACTCAGCCAGGGTTTTGATCCGCTCAGGCATAGCTGCATCCCACTTGTCCATATCTAGTGGATGCAGCCCGACCGCAAAAGAAATCTCCGGGAAGCGATTGGCGATCGCCTGGATGCCCGGAAACTCATCTGGCTCAACACATGAATGAACTAGATGGACTACGCCCGCCTGTCGCCAAGCTGCAGCAACCTCATCTAGATCTGCTTGAAAAGAGTCGAAATTAATATGGACGTGTGTATCAATTAGTGGCATATTGACCAGCTCACTGCTTCAGGAGAAGACCGCGAAATTAGCGGCATCCTCTAAGAAGCAACGGGCTGCTCATGCCGCTTGAGTGCGTGAGCCAACCGCGACTTACGGCGGGCACCAGCGTTGGGATGCAAAATTCCCCGCTTAACAGTTTTATCAATCTTGCTGTACACCGCTGCCAGTCGTTCCTGAGCAGCCTGCATGTTTTCAGCAGACGGATTAGCCGCATAGTCATCAACCGCAGCGAGATATCGCTTGGTCAAAGTCTTCACCGCAGATTTATAAGATTTGTTGTGCAGACGATTACGCTCTGCAATTTGAATACGCTTAATCGCAGATTTAATATTTGCCACAGTCAGCCCTAGTCTAATGAGATTATCACTGGATAAATAATCATAGCACTTCTATTGGGCTTATGTTATGCCGCAACGAAAATTCGCGCTAAGCTATAGATCGTTAAGGATGGCATCCTCTAGCTGCTTCTTCTGCCCTAGAAGGTAGCTGAGCTGATTCTCCAAGCGGTCATCTTCAAAAGTTGGTTTTTCCCACTATCCTGCTGTAATGCTGCGAATTATTCATCAGTTGGCTGAGGCAAAAGCAGAACTTCAGCGTATTTGTTCACGCACTCACGACAGTCAGGTCGTACATAAAGAGGCGACGGTGAGGGAGGTGCTGCAGACGGTCAAGCGGCTCGGCGATCAGGCTGTTCTACACTACACGGCGGAGTTCGACCGGCAGGATCTGAGCCGAGAGCAGCTAAGAGTGCGGGGAGCAGAGCTAGATGCGGCCTATCAGCAGGTTTCCAAGAAGCTTTTGGACGCAATTCAGCTAGCCTGCCGCAATATCGAGCACTTTCACCGTCAGCGGATGCCCAAAAGCTGGGTGAATTTTGGCGAGAACGAGGTGGTTTTGGGCAAGCGCTATACGCCGGTAGACTGCGCCGGTATCTACGTTCCCGGTGGACGAGCGGCTTACCCCAGCACCGTGCTGATGAATGCGATTCCAGCGAAGGTGGCAGGTGTTCCGCGATTGGTGATGGTGACGCCTCCCGGCGAGGGCGGAACGCTAAATCCAGCCGTTTTGGTAGCCGCTCAAGAAGCAGGCGTGCAGGAAATTTATCGCGTAGGGGGAGCACAGGCGATCGCGGCCCTGGCCTACGGCACCGAGACAATTCCTAAAGTAGACGTGATTACTGGCCCAGGCAATATTTATGTCACTTTAGCCAAAAAGCTGGTTTACGGCACCGTGGGGATTGACTCCCTGGCGGGGCCTTCTGAAGTACTTGTCATCGCCGACCACACCGCTAATCCCACTCACGTAGCGGCCGATCTATTGGCTCAGGCCGAGCATGATCCTCTAGCAGCCGCTATTTTAATTACGCCTAGCGCTGATCTGGCTGAACAGGTGACGGCTGAGGTAGAGCGCCAACTGGTTGATCATCCGCGTCAGACTCTAACCGAAAAGGCGATCGCCCACTACGGCATTGCCATCGTAGTCGATTCTTTAGAGACCGCAGCTCACTTATCCAATGAGTTTGCCCCCGAACATTTAGAGCTAGAGATTGAGGATCCCTGGCAGCTTTTAGAACATATTCGCCATGCCGGGGCTATTTTCTTGGGACACTCTACGCCCGAAGCGGTAGGGGATTACTTAGCGGGCCCAAACCACACTCTGCCAACTTCAGGTGCCGCCCGCTATGCGTCTGCTCTTAGCACAGAAACCTTCATGAAGCATTCCAGCCTGATTCAGTATTCACCGCAGGCTTTAGAACGGGTGGCGGGCGCGATTGACGCTCTGACTGCCGCTGAAGGATTGCCTTCGCATGGTGCCTCAGTCAGGTTGCGGGTACAAATGACTGACGGCGATTCCGGTCGCTCTACCTTTGACGCTACCAGCCCAGAGTCTAGCTAGTGATCTGACGCCTAAGTAGGCGGACTTAATTATTTTTAGGATGGCTAAAAACCGCCGGGCGTGGCGGCGCTAGAGGGACAGCGTAACCCATGCGGGTGTTTTTTCTTGCCTCAGGCAAAGCTGTGCCAACGTGCTTCAACCGCAACCTACATTTGCTCATGTTTGACTGCGCCTACCTAACCTAGAGCCGTTCAGTTCGCGGCGGGCACTGGAACTTCTAAATGCTGACGGAGCCGCAATAAATTAAGCGTTTGCCCTAAATTGAGCGGAAATAGCGAACGACCTTCTAGGTGAGACTGCAGCCAGCCATCGCCCCAATACCAGCGATGAAAACCATCAATACCGCCGTAGAGCAAAAACTCCAGGTAATTCGGAGCGACTGATTTGACCTGGTGCTGAATTTCGACTGGCCCAATATAGCTGCTGAAGGTCAGTCCGGGCGTGAGTTCAGCAGGCAGGCCGGCAGAAAATCGCTGCGGCCAAAGCCACTGCCGAAACTGATCTGGTAGAACAAGCTGTTCCCGAATAGCAGCCTCAGGTGCATTCACCTCAATTCGCAAATTGCTCTGCTGAAATGTCCCTAACATAGCGACCTTGAAGAAATTTACCCTCACTGCATTTCCAGTATGACAGAAGCTTTAAGCCACGGCGGGAAGTTTGGCTAATATTGGCGGTGCCGGATAATGACGGCGATCGCCGGGGGGAATCTTCCCCTCGCTTGGGCAAGAAAGCCGAGCTGCACCTTTTAGAATAGAAATATTGAAAATTGTTAAGCAGACAGGGTTCTCAATGGCAGATCAATTAGTTCGAGCGACCGCTGCAGAGGGGGGCATTCGAGTTGTTGGCGTCATCACAACTAAGCTGACTGAAGTTGCTCGACAGCGTCATCATCTTTCCTATGTAGCCACAGCCGCTCTAGGCCGCACGATGTCAGCAGGGCTGCTGCTAGCCTCCAACATGAAGCGGCCCCAGTCGCGGGTGAATATCCGAGTTAAAGGGGATGGTCCTTTGGGCGGCATTTTGATTGACGCGGGCCTAGATGGAACCGTCCGGGGCTACGTAGACAACCCGGCGATTGAGCTGCCGCTGAACAGTCAGGGCAAGCTTGATGTGGGCGGCGCGGTTGGCTCAGACGGCTATGTTTATGTTGTGCGGGATGTGGGCTATGGCTACCCCTATTCCAGTACGGTAGAGCTGGTTTCTGGCGAAATTGGCGAGGACTTAACCTACTATCTAGCCACTTCTGAGCAGACACCTTCGGCGCTGATTTTGGGAGTGTTTGTGGGAGCCAACGGCGTGGAAGCAGCGGGTGGGCTACTGCTGCAGGTTTTGCCCAAGGCTGCCGAAGATCCAGAGCTAGTTACAACCTTGGAGTCTCGCCTTGCCAAGCTCAGCGGATTTACGCCCCTGCTGCGGCAAAACAAGACGCTGCCGCAGATTTTTGATCACCTAGTAGGCGATATGGGACTGGATATCTTCCCGGAGACTCAGCTAGTCCGGTTCAATTGTCCCTGCTCAGAAGACCGGATGTTGGGCGCTTTAAAGCTGTTAGGTCAGGAAGAACTTGCTGACATGATTGAAAAAGATGATGGGGCTGAAGTTACCTGCCATTTTTGCAATCAGGTTTACAACGCCAACAGCGATCAGCTATCACAGCTAATTGCCGATTTGAAGTTGGAAACAGCCTCATCCTAAACTCCCATTGGGTACCTGATAGATACCCTGCTCGCCCTTAGGCAGCCGCACTCTTCAGCTAAGCGATCGCAGACGTGGCTCTAGACGCTCACAATGCCCGACCACTGCACCTTCTTCTCGCGGGTGCGGCGGTAGGAGAAAAACTGCTCTGGCGCTTGAAAAGTGCAGTGAGGCGCAACGGCAATCTGGGCCGGGTCTATGCCTAGCTGCTCTAGCTGCATTTGATTCACTCGCCGCACGTCTAATTTGGCCCGTCCGGGTTCGGGATCTGGCAGCAGCGGCGGCTTTTCCTGCTGCTGTAAATGTCTAACTAGGTCTACCGACGTGCTGAAGCAATCGGCCTCTACCAGGGTCGCCCCTACGGTGGCGGCCACATGGGTCGAAACCTGATAGACCTCACCGGCGATCGCTGGCCCTAATGCAATCCGCAAATCGGCTAGGCGACTGCCCTGGGCCTGTAGCTTGGCGATCGCTTGAGGCACAATCTTCAAGGCTGTACCGCGCCAGCCCGCGTGAATAGCCGCCACCTGTCCGGTTGCGCGATCGCCAATCAGGACAGGCGTACAGTCGGCACTGCACACCCAAACAGCTTGCAGCGGGCTGTCGGTTAGCACCCCGTCCGCCTGGGAGCGTTCTGGCGGCAGGGGCACAGCATGAGCGGCTGCGACGGGCTGGGGCAGCTTAGTGGGCGACACCACCTGGTCGCCATGAACCTGCTGAACTCGATGAACAGAAGCGTTTGGCTGCAGGGCGTTCACCAGTTCCTCCGGTGGCTGCGGCCAGAACCGGGCCGTAAAAAAACCGTGAGGCCAGCGCTCTAGCAGGCTGCAGGTAAGATAGGCTGAGCCGTTCCAAGTTTGCCAATTCCAGGGTTCCATGAGGCGAATGTGTTAGCAGAAGGATCTGTTGTTTAACTTAGTCAATTTTGTGGCAGTCGGGTGGGCCATCAGGCATAACCTGCATGTTAAGCTGGCCGCAGCGCCTTTATACTCTCTGAATTAGACCGCTTGGATCTTCACCGGCTACACCAGGCTCTAGCGGCCCCCGCCCCGTCTCTAGGGCTTGAGCGATCGCTTGGCGCTATCCGACCGCGCTGTCAAATCCATCTGTTTGACTGTCTAGATTCAACCAGCAGTCAGCTCTGGAGACTTTTAAAGCAGGGCGCTCCGGCAGGAACCGTCGTGATTGCGCAGCGGCAATCTGCCGGGCGAGGTCAGCGGGGACGCACCTGGGAGTCCCCACCAGGAGGACTTTATCTATCGCTGGGGCTGATGCCAGATCTAGCCGCTAGCCAAGCCCACTGCCTGACGCTTTATAGCGCCTGGGGCATTGCCACCGCCTTCAGGAATTTGGGCCTTCCCGTTCAGCTCAAATGGCCTAATGATTTGATTGTGCAAGGCCGCAAGCTGGGCGGTATTCTCACAGAAACCCGACTGGAGTCCGGACAGGTGACTCAGGCGGTGATTGGGGTAGGCCTCAATGTCAGCAACGCGGTGCCTCAAACAGGCATCAATTTACAGTCAATTTTAGTAGACTTTCCGGCTAGTCCTCTGAGCCAGTCGGAAACAGTAGCAGCCCTGGTGCTGCGAGGCATTTTGCAAGGCTATCAGTTTTATCAGCAGGTAGGCGCGGTGACTTTTCTCAAAACCTACGAAAGTCTCTTAATCAATCTGGGCCAAACTGTTAGCATTGATGGGCACTCTGGCGACGTCATTGGCGTCTCTGAACACGGATTGCTGCGGATACGGTTACAATCGACGCAGCCCTCTGACGAGGACGAAATTGACCTGCCCCCTGGAGCGATCGCTCTGGGATACAATACTTAAGATTTGTGCTGTTGATTCAATCTTTGAGACTGCATTCAGTACGGGAGAGATGGTATGCCTGCAAAGCCTAGCCCTAAGTCAGATTTTCCGATGCGTAGGGCAACGCTGCTGACGCTACGCGGCTTTTGTTTAGCCGGAGGATTGGGATTGATCAGCAGCGGTTTAGTCATGGCCGAATCGCTGCCTAATGAACAGCCGCTTGACGAATTATCGACCAAAGCGGCAGACCTGATACCCACAGTACCCACAGCACCCGCGCCCGCACCCGCGCCGACAGCTCCCCTGTCTCTAGCCCAGGCAGAAGAACTAACCATTGAAGCAGCCCCTGCGGTCAAGCCAGAGGTGGCCGCCCCGACAGCAGCGCCCGCTTCAGAACCGGCCCTGCCCGTTCCGGCAGCAGCGCCTGCGCCTGAACCTGCCAGCGAAGTCGTGCCTACGGCTGTGCCAGCGGCTGAGAATGTCCCCCAGGGATACAACTCTGTTTTTGTCGATCCCACCGACTACAGCGTTGGCGCGACCGAAAATCCAACGCTAGTCTTCTCAGAGCGCTCTACAGGCTGTCAGGCTACGCTGCAGCAGGGTCAAGCAGTCCCAAATAACGTGTGCGGCGGGGCCAACGGTGCTAGCGGTAATCCCAATCCGGCTCTTTCTCCGCTTCCTGCCGAAAATTCGGCCCCGGTTGCCAGCCGCGGGAATGCCAATGGGGGCAGCCCAGCGGTCAGTGTAGGCCCGGTCAATATCAGCGCCAACGGTATCAATTTCTCCGGGGGCAGTACGGCAGCGGGACGAGACTACTACAACCGCTTACTGCGTCCACTCAATAGCCTGCGGCAGGGCGCTCAGGACTTTATCTTTCCCCTGGCGGTGCCCGCACCGATTACCTCCCTGTTTGGCTGGCGCATCCACCCCATCTATGGCACCCAGCGCTTCCACTCGGGTACTGACTTGGGCGCACCCCTGGGAACGCCAATCGTGGCCGCTCAGGCAGGTCGCGTTGCCACCGCTGACTTTGTAGGCGGCTACGGTCTGACGGTGATTCTGCGGCATAAAGAGGGTACGCAAGAAACGCTCTACGGCCACATGTCTCGCCTGCTAGTGCAGCCAGGGGATTGGGTAGAGCAGGGCGAAGTCATCGGTTTAGTTGGCAGTACGGGCAACTCCACTGGGCCGCACCTGCACTTTGAAGTTCGTCAGCTCACCGGAGACGGCTGGGTGGCGATGAGTCCAAACGAGATGCTGCGCTATGCCCTGGGCAATTTTAACCAGGCGCTTAATGGGCCGCTAGCAAGTCTTGTTTTAGGTGGTGAGGCAGAAGCTGCGCCAGCGGCTAAGCCAGCAGCCCCCAATCCAGAGCTGCCCTTCCGTCCGGCCCAGCCCAACGCCAGCTAGTGGCTTTTTGCTACGGGCGAACCGTTCGCTTTGGCGAAACGGACGCGGCGGGCGTCGTTTACTTCGCTAATTTGCTCCATCTCTGCCACGAAGCCTATGAAGCTTCGCTCGCAGAGATGGGCTTTGACTTGAAGACGTTTTTTAGCGCCGGGGCGATCGCTGTTCCCATCGTTCACGCGGAGGCTAACTTTTATCAGCCCCTTTTTTGCGGCGATCGCCTAACAATTACGCTGGCTCCAGAACCTATGACTGAGAGCAGCTTTGCCATTACTTATGAAATCTGGCCGCATGAACCTGAAGCTGGCGATCGCCCTGCGGTCACAGCTCTGACTCGTCATGTCTGTATTGAGATTGCCAGCCGCCAGCGTCAAGCCCTCTCAGCCGAGCTGCAGCGCTGGCTAGATCAGTTTGCCGGCTGAGTTGAAGAATACGGCCATTGCCTAAATGGAGTTGGACGAAAGCGACTCTTTTGCTAATTTCAGCGCCGCCGTTCTTGCAGCTTGCGGTACACCGCCTGCAAATCTACCCGGTGATGAGACAGCGCTACTAGTGTGTGATAAAACAAATCTGCCACTTCGCCAGCAATATCAGCGGCCTCGTCGTCCTTGCAAGCCATTACTACTTCTGCTGCTTCCTCACCAATCTTTTTGAGGATCTTATTATCTCCTCCGGCAAATAGCTTGTTAGTGTAAGATTCTGCTTTGGGATGATCGCGGCGATCGCAAATCACGGCAAACACCTGAGACAGGGTATCGGCAGGGGGCGGCTGAATTTTGTCCTCCACCTGATGAAAGCAGCTCCGCTCACCCGT
Organism: Sphaerothrix gracilis Ecp01; assembly: GCF_030405905.1. Taxonomy (NCBI): domain Bacteria; kingdom Bacillati; phylum Cyanobacteriota; class Cyanophyceae; order Nodosilineales; family Nodosilineaceae; genus Sphaerothrix; species Sphaerothrix gracilis. The sequence goes on along the minus strand of NZ_JASATW010000001.1, from coordinate 47,009 downwards.
ATGACAGGCGACATCCCCGATTTGCTCCACTGTGACCAGCAGGGCATCGCTGTCGCAGTCGTAGCGAATTGACTGCACTTTCTGCAAGTGCCCAGAAGTAGCTCCTTTGTGCCAAAGTTCCTGCCGCGATCGACTCCAAAACCAGGTATCTCCAGTCTCTAGCGTCTTCTGCAATGACTCTCGGTTCATCCAGGCCAGCATCAGCACTGTGCCGTCTAGGTAGTCCTGCACAATCGCAGGGACTAGTCCCTGCGCGTTGTAGCGAATTTTGTCTAAAGGTACAGCGGTGGTCAGCGGTTGAAAAGCAGTCATGGGAACGTGGTTGAAACAGAGTCTTCCGTCACGGTAGCATTTTGGCGAGCGCTGATTCCGCCCCACCGCAGCTTAAGATAAAAAGTTGTTGGCCGCTTGGGAGAAAAACATGCGCATTTTAGTCATGGGAGGCACCCGCTTCATTGGCGTTTACCTGACGCAGATTTTAGTCAAGCAGGGCCATGAGGTCGTGTTGTTCAATCGCGGCAACCAGCCTGCTCCCGTGGAGGGCGTTAGCCAAATTCACGGCGATCGCAAAGACGCAGCCCAGCTCAAAAACAAACTTGCTGGCGAATCTTTTGACGCTATTTTTGACAACAACGGACGCGAACTCAGCGACACCCAGCCCCTAGTCGAAATTTTTAAAGGCAAACTGCAGCACTTTATCTACGTCAGCTCCGCCGGGGTTTACCAAAAGTCTGACCAGATGCCCCACATCGAAGGCGACGCCGTCGATCCCAACAGCCGCCACAAGGGTAAGTTTGCCACTGAAGACTACCTCAAAACCCAGGGCGTTCCCTTCACCTCCGTCCGCCCCGTCTATATCTATGGGCCGCAAAATTATAACGACCTAGAAGCCTGGTTCTTTGACCGCATTGTCCGCGATCGCCCGGTTCCCATCCCTGGCAGCGGTATGGCCCTGACCCAGCTTGGGCATGTGCAAGATTTGGCTGAGGCGATGGCAGCCGTATTGGGCAATTCTCAAGCGATCGGGCAGATTTACAACATCTCTGGCGAAAAGGCGGTCACGTTTGACGGCTTAGCTAAAGCCTGCGCTGAGGCCGCGGGCAAGTCTGCCGAAAAGCTGCAAATCGTCCACTACGATCCCAAACAGTTTGACTTCGGCAAGCGCAAGGCTTTTCCGATGCGGGTACAGCACTTCTTTACCTCGATTGCCAAAGCCAAAGCCGATCTCAGCTGGCAGCCCCAGTTCGATCTCGTCAGCGGCCTGAAAGATTCTTTCCAGCACGACTATCTTGTCGCCCAGCGCCTGCAGGCCGACATTGACTTTTCCCTAGACGATCAAATTCTCAGCTAGCAGTAGGTTCAGAGAGGACTCCAGATGAAGCGGCTAGTGTGATAAATTTCTAATTGAGAATTATTCTCAATCTCAGCCGCCTTTAAGCTAATTGCTCTAGCTTGAATTTAAGTGAAGGCAGGTTTAAGTAAGCTGTGGGTAGGACAGTGCAACCCAGCAGGGGTGAAGTTCTCGCCAGTTAGAGCTAACGCTCTAACCCTACCTGCAAGCTAAGCCAGCAGAACAAAATCCATCCGTAGAGACTCTACAGCCAGTTCCCCGTACGCTAGGGTAAATGCAGCTTAAATCCATTTATAGAGCGGTTATTTCTCTGGTCTTCGACCTTTAAATTTTCTGATATGTCTACTCAGCAACCCGACATCCTATTCCTCGTTTTAGACACCCAGCGTGCCGATCGCCTGTCTTGCTATGGCTATGACCAGCCCACCTCCCCGCAACTAGATGCCCTGGCTGCTGAGGCGACAATATTCAACAATGCGATCGCTGCTGCCCAGTGGACGGTTCCTTCCCACGCCTCTATGTTCACTGGCCTATATCCGTCTGAGCACCAGATGTTTCAGTCTTATTCTGTGATGTCTGAGCAAGCTGAAACCCTGGCGGAGCGGCTGCAGAAAGGCGGCTACTACACGGCAGGCTTTTGCAACAATCCCCTGGTCGGTGTGATCAATAATGGTTTGCGGCGCGGTTTTGACAGCTTTTTGAACTACAGCGGCCTATTGACCTCGCGCCCCAACCAGGCAGGCAAGTCTCCCGGCTTGATTGGGCGCTACCGTCAGTTTTTCAAGGGCGTCTTGGCTAAAATTCTCAATCAGGTGCAGGATGCCTTTGCCCGCTCTGACACGCTGCTGGCCCTGTCGTTTACGCCGCTGATGGTGCCGCTATGGCAGACGGCCCTGAGCTTTAAGGGCAATACGGCTAAGTCTCTAGAAGATACGGCTAAGCTGCTGATCGATCGCCCAGGCACCCAACCAGAGCAGCCAATTTTTACCTTTGTCAATCTGATGGGCACCCACATGCCCTACCATCCGCCCCGCCAGTATGTGGAACAGTTTGCGCCCCACGTGCTGAAAGACCGGGATGCCCGTAACTTTTTGCAGCGTTTCAACAGCGATGTTTACGGCTGGCTGGCCCCGCTGACCGGGGCGCTGGACGAGCAGCAAAAGAAGACCTTAGACGGCATGTACGATGCTGAAGTGGCCTATCAAGACATGCAGCTTGGCAAGTTTTTTCAGCAGCTCAAACAGTCAGGCCGACTGGATAAGACCCTGGTAATTATCTGCGCCGATCACGGCGAACACCTGGGGGAAAAGCAGCTGATGGGCCACAGCCTGTCTATTTATAACGAACTGGTGCAGGTGCCGCTGATTATTCGTGATCCGCAAAATCAGCTTCCCCAGGGAGCCAGAGTGAATCAGGTCGTTTCTACTCGCCGCCTGTTCCATACGGCAGTGGCGGCGGCGGGGCTAGCCACGGCGGAGGAAGCGGCGCTGAGTTTGGTGCAGGCGAGCGATCGCTCTAGCGATCATGTTTTTTCCGAAGCGGTTCCGCCGCAGAACGTGGTCAACCTGATGCAGAAGCGGCAGCCGGATCTGGTACGCGATCGCGCCTGCGATCAGCCCCGGCGGGCCGTGTGGATGGGTCGCCACAAGCTGATTGAAACCGGATGCGATCGGGTGGAGCTTTACGACGTGGTTGAGGATCCCAGCGAAGACCTCAACCTCAGCGATATTCTGCCGGAGAATGTGGAAGTGCTGCAAGAGTGCCTACAGGCTTTTGTGGGCGATCGCTCTACCGCCGCGGCGCTAGCCGCTGTAGCCACGCGGGCACCGGGATTTGACGATCCTGAAGTGCAGCGACGATTACAAGAACTGGGCTATTTGGAAGACTAAAGAATGAGAAGTAGAAGGGTCTTGGCGATTAGCTCACTAAGACCCTCACTGAGTTGGGCAAAATCTAGCTCAACTTTGCGGTTGCATTGTGTCAGCGCCTCAGACTGTTCTGGTGAATGGTTTCGCATTCCCTCGGACACTGCAAGGCAGGGGAAACGGTAAAAACCCTGCGCCATCAATTCAACCCGTAGATTTTGCCTAACGGCCTCAGCTCATACCCTGGACAGGGTGAAGTCATCCGCCTTTCTGACACCGTTCTCCTTCAAAAAGCGGTTAACAGACCAAACAGCAAAACGTCTGTGATGACCTCTAGCTAGGCTTTTGCAGCAGCTAGCTGATACCCAAACTGTAGCGGGGATCAGCCGCCACTAACAAACTCTTTCACCATTGCTTAAGCATTGCGACACACTATGTTACGGCATGATGACTAAAACTCTACAAACTCACGCAGCACCCAGCCACCGGAACTGAGAGCCACCCAGCCATCGGCGCTAATTTGGCTGACCGTTGCTTCCGTCCCACTGGCATAAGTGCTGAGAATACGGCTGTCTGTCAGGGGTTGTTCGTAGACAAAGATGCCGCCGATACCGTCATTGACCAAGCGAATGCGATCGCCCACCTGCAGGGTTCTCTGGGGTTCTGGCTTTCTAGCCGTGGTTTCCGCAAAGAGAACGGCCAGAGTTGTCTCCCCCGCTACCCCATCTACGGGGAGTCCCTGTGCCCGCTGAAACTCAATGACGGCCTGCTCGGTTGTGCTGCCATAGAGTCCGTCAGCGGGCTGATCCTCACCTAGATAGTTCAGCTCTTTGAGGCGATTCTGCAGGCGGACTACGCTGTCTCCCCGGCTGCCAAATCGCAAAATGGTTGAGATGTCTTGTGGTCGTGGAGAGGGCGGATCAACTTCAACCGAGCTGACCTGCCGAATCAGATTGCCCGCAACCCAGTTGCCGTCGCTGAGTTCGGCCCAGCCGTCCCGGTAGCGTCCGCTAATTTCAATCGCCTGCCTGTCTGCCAGCACCCGCACAATGTTGTAGGTGACGCCGGGTCCAGAGCGGACATTGAGATTGTAGCCATAGGCTGAGACAACGGCGTTGAGGCGATCGCTGCCTGTTCTATCGGGCACGTTAAAACCGCCGTACTCAGGCTCAATTAGGTTGCCGGCCACCCAGGTACCATCAATAAGCTCTACCCAGCCGTTGCTGCTCACCTGACCGCTGAGACGAATTTGCTCGCTAGGGTTGAGGATGCGGGCTACGCCGTACTGGGTATTTGGGCCCCAGCGGGCATTGAGCCGATAGCCATAAGCATCGACCTGTGCCACCTTGCCCCAGGTGTCGGTGGGCGGCAGTGGTTCAGGGTTTGGCTGAGGCGGTTCGGGGTTTGGCTGAGGCGGTTCCGGCTCGACTGGTGGTGTGGGAGGATCCGGATCCGGTTCTGGGTCAGGATCTGGGTCTGGGTCGGGATTAGGAATGACGCTGCGCCTCACCTGCTCTACAGGTAGCCAGGTCCCATCAGACAGCTCCGCCCAGCCGTCTTGAATATTGCCAGTCAGATCGACGGCATCCCCTTCAAACAGGGTCCGCGCCACGTCAAAGTCTATACCCGGCCCCGATCGCGCTTCTACCTGAAATTCATTGCCCTGAGTGACCACATAGCCAGGAACTGCGTAAACGCTGCCGCCCATCATCAGGGCCGCGCTCAGCGCTCCCCCCAGCAGTAACCGACAGGCCCGATTGGGCAAGGAGACATGCGGCCAGGATAAGGTCACAGCCGGATAGTCATCTGCTTCGTGCTGAACCAGTAAGTGAAGGTAAGCAAGGGTATCCATAACCGTTGGCTCCCGCAGTGACTTTCTATGTTTAAGTATGGCTCTGCTGCAGGTGACTCACCACCGCCACCAGAGTGATTTTGCTGCTGCTGAAACAGCCTTTTCTATCGATTAGGTGCCAGATAGGCAGATGTGGTGACCGTCGGCACCACTAGCAGCGTCAGCCCCCGTCTGCCTAAAACGCTGACCCAGGTTTTGGCTTCCGCGATCGCCTGTTGCTCAAGATCGTAAAACTGGGCTGGCCAGTAGGTGCCGTTGAAGAAAACGCGGCCTCGCTGATCAGCCACAATGGCCCGCTCAACCCGACCCAAACCAGGAGCTTGAAAGAATTCGGTCACCGTTTCAAAAGTCATGGCTTTCTTCCTGAGAGTAGCGGGCTAGCCGATATCAAACGAGATCAGCGACATCCGGAAAAATACTATGCCGTCACTATAAAGATTGCTTAAAGCAATTCGGTAAACACTGTGCCAGATATTCGGTTGACCCCACTTGCTTTACCGCTAGCTCCTATTCGGCCACGTTGAGCAAATCACTTTGTAAATAGGTCATTGAAGCCACTAACTGTTGGGCCTCTGCTGGTGAAATATCCTGGCAATTAGTTTGACTGTCAAATGCCTGATTGATATAGGCCGCGCCCGCCAGCCGATAGGCTCCCGACTCGCCTAGCATCCAGTCGGTGGCAAACTCCGGTGCTGGAAACTGCGATCGCAACTGCGGGTCTGTATATGGCCCATAGTGGAGCTGATAGCCGGGGCCAAATAGCGGTGAGTCTAAAGGCTGCTGAAACTCAGTTTCCGGTAAGCCGCCGATGCCCTCTGGGGTAAATTCGATCACAAAGCAGCGATCGCGATTGTCTCGGTACAAAATTTGATAGTTAGCCGCTAAATCAGGGGTAGCGGGCTGCGTTACCAGTTTGGCCACCTGAAACTCAGGGCCAACCTCAGTCGGAATGGCGACGGCTATTCCCAGAGCCTCTAGCTGCTGGGTTTGCTCAGGCTGAAGCTGGCCGATAAAAGCACCCGCAGGCGGCGGCGGTGGCGCAGCGCTGTCGGCGAGAGAGGATGCTGGCGAGGGGCTAACTTCGGGGGCGGCGCTTTGGCAAGCGGCTAGGGTGAGGCTAAAAGACAAGATCAGACTTAGCGATCGCATCATTGACTCAAAATGGGGGGGCTTGCCTGGTCAACTTCAGTAAGAACTGCCGTCTTTCCGGGTAAAAACGTAGCCGTTTTCGGCGTGATGCGCCACTAGGTCGTCATCTGGGTAGTGGGCAATATCATCGGGAGTGCGATCGCCAATTTCTAGATAGACTACGGGGGCATCAGAGCGATTAACCAGGTGATGGCCGTTGTCGGTTGCCGCCGGAAAGCCTGCCATCATACCAGGCGTCATTAGCTGCTCCCCGGCTGAGGTAATCAGCGTCGGTGTGCCCGCAATAACGTAAACGAACTCATCTTGCTTTTCGTGCCAGTGGCGCAGGGCAGAACTGCTCCCCGGCAGCAGCGTCACTAGATTGACGCCGAAGTTAGTCAGGCCGGCTGCATTGCCGACCCGCTTGCGAAGGCGTCCGGCCACTAGGGCTTTGAAGGGAGCGGGATAGTCAGTGCTGCTCTGCTCGGCAACTTGATCAAGGTCAATTAGCATGGCGGTAAAAATTGGCAAAAGAATAAAGATTATTCTCTCTCTTCATCCTCATCTGGAATCGCTTCCTTAGGAATAAAGCTAGCGCCATGATCGGTCACAATATGCATGCCGTCTGACCACTCCAGCACTACCTTGATCTCTTCTGTCTCTAGGTTTTTGGCGTCTTCGTCTGATAGATCAAAGTCTATTTCCTGCGATCGCGCCAGCGCCTCAATCGCCTGCGGGTCGCCTCGCTCTGCCAAGATTTTCAGACTGTTGAGAACGGCTTTACTTATGGGGGTCGAATTCAAGTCCGTCATTTTGCAAATCTCCAATGGCCTGTATCTATCCGAAAATAGCTAATTTGGTCATCCTAATACAAAGTGAGTTAGTTGATCACCTAACATCTGAAACCCCGTCAATTCCTCACCTTCAGGTTCGGTAACCCCCCCTTCAGGGAACCGCTTTTGCCTAGCACTATAGTAAATAGCTGTTAAGCCGGAGCAAGATTTTATGGCCAAAGTTGTTGGCATCGATTTAGGAACAACTAACTCTTGTGTAGCGGTAATGGAAGGTGGTAAGCCTGCTGTTATTGCTAACGCCGAGGGTTTTCGGACTACGCCTTCTGTCGTGGCCTACGCCAAAAATGGCGATCGCCTCGTCGGTCAAATCGCCAAACGTCAGGCGGTAATGAATCCAGGCAACACCTTTTATTCTGTTAAGCGCTTCATCGGTCGCCGCTTCGACGAAGTGACCAACGAAGCAACCGAGGTCGCTTACAACGTCCTCAACTCTGGCGGTAACGTTCGCCTAGAGTCTTCCAACGTAGACAAGCAGTTTGCCCCCGAAGAGATTGCAGCCCAGGTGCTGCGCAAGCTGGTAGATGACGCGAGCAAGTATATTGGCGAAACCGTCACCCAGGCGGTGATTACAGTGCCTGCTTACTTCAATGACTCCCAGCGTCAGGCCACCAAAGATGCTGGCCGCATTGCCGGAGTCGAAGTTCTGCGCATCATCAACGAGCCAACGGCGGCTTCACTGGCCTACGGCCTCGACAAAAAGAGCAACGAGACAATTCTCGTTTTTGACTTAGGGGGCGGTACCTTCGACGTTTCCATTCTAGAAGTGGGCGATGGCGTCTTTGAAGTTCTCTCGACTTCAGGTGACACTCACCTCGGTGGTGACGACTTTGACAAAAAGATTGTTGACTATCTAGCCGAAGAGTTTGCCAAGTCAGAAGGTATTGACCTGCGCAAAGACAAGCAAGCGCTCCAGCGCCTGACCGAAGCCGCTGAAAAAGCCAAGATTGAACTCTCTAGCGCTACCCAAAGCGAAATTAACCTGCCCTTCATCACGGCGACCCAAGACGGACCTAAGCACCTCGACACGACGCTAACTCGCGCCAAGTTTGAGGAACTGGTTTCTGATCTAATCGATCGCTGTCGTATTCCGGTTGAGAATGCGCTGAAAGATGCCAAGCTCAGCAAAGAGAATATCGATGAGATTGTCCTGGTGGGTGGTTCAACCCGAATTCCGGCTGTGAAAGAGCTGGTGAAGCGAGTTCTGGGCAAAGAGCCTAACCAAAGCGTTAACCCGGACGAAGTGGTTGCCGTTGGGGCAGCTATTCAGGCAGGGGTTTTGGCAGGTGAAGTCAAAGATATTCTGCTGCTAGACGTGACGCCGTTGTCCTTGGGGGTAGAAACCCTGGGTGGCGTAATGACTAAGCTAATTCCGCGTAACACCACCGTTCCCACCAAGAAGTCTGAGGTCTTTTCTACGGCGGTAGACGGCCAGCAGAATGTGGAAATCCATGTGCTGCAGGGTGAGCGGGAAATGTCTAATGACAACAAGAGCTTGGGCACCTTCCGCCTAGATGGCATTCCGCCGGCTCCTCGGGGTGTCCCTCAGATTGAGGTCATCTTTGACATTGATGCCAACGGCATCCTCAACGTCACGGCCAAGGACAAAGGTACGGGCAAAGAGCAGTCCATCAGCATCACCGGGGCTTCTACTCTAGATGAGAACGAAGTCGATCGGATGGTGAAGGATGCCGAAGCCAACGCAGCCGCTGACAAAGAGCGCCGCGAGCGAATCGATCTCAAGAACCAGGCAGACTCCCTCACCTATCAGGCTGAGAAGCAAATTGGTGAGCTAGGCGATAAGGTGCCTGCCGCTGACAAAGAGAAGATTGACGGCCAGATCAAAGAGCTGAGAGCCGCGATCGAAAGCGAAGACTTTGACAAGATTAAGTCTCTCACTACCGAACTGCAGCAGTCTCTCTACGCGGTCAGCAGCAATCTCTATCAGCAAGGTGATGGGGCCGCTGCCGCCGGTGCTCCGGGTGCTGATGCAGGTGCTGCTCCCAGCGATAGCACCAGCGCTACGGGCAGTGAAGATGACGTGATTGACGCTGAGTTTTCAGAGTCAGACGCCAACAAGTAGCAAGCTGCAATAACTGGCTGAACAGGCGATCGCCTAGCGCTGACGCCTGTTCGCCCAAACATAGCCTCAGCCTTGCTCCGGCTAGCAAGGGGCGGATGGATTCTTTCCATCCGCTTTTTTTGCTGATAGAGCCGCCGTTGAAACTCTACTCATAGATAAAAATATAATTAAGGTAGATAGTTAGAAACTGCCTTTAGAAAATTGAAAAGCAGGAGGGATGAGCCATGATTTTTCGGCAGCTATTCGATCAAACCTCCAACACCTACACCTATTTAATTGCCGATGCCCAGCAGCAAATTGCCGTCCTCGTCGATCCGGTATTAGAGCAAGTTGAGCGAGATTTCAAGCTACTGCAAGAGCTAGGACTGAAGCTGCGATTCTGCCTAGAAACCCATATCCACGCCGATCATATTACGGGTGCCAGCAGACTAAGAGAGCTATCAGGCTGTCAGGGCATCGTGCCTGCTAGCGCTCCTGCGACCTGCGCCGATCGCTTTATTCAAGACGGCGAATTACTCCCGCTCGGCCAAGTTCAAATTCGGGCGATCGCCACGCCCGGCCACACCGATAGCCACATGGCCTATCTCATCAATAGCGATCGCGTCTTAACGGGCGATGCTTTATTCATTCGCGGCTGTGGCCGTACCGATTTTCAAAGCGGGGATGCGGGTGTGCTTTACGACTCTGTGACGCAAAAGCTGTTCACGCTCCCCGATGATACTCAGGTTTATCCAGCCCATGATTATCGCGGCCACACAGTTTCCACCATTGCTGAGGAGCAACAGTTCAATCCCCGCTTTGAGGGGCACAGCCGGGACGAATTTATCGAGCTTATGGGACAGCTCAACCTGCCTAATCCGCAGAAAATAATGGAGGCGGTTCCTGCTAACGAGCGCTGCGGACGCATTATGGCCTCCGCTTAGTCTAGCCCTCCCACGCGGCTAGGTGGCCAAAAGCGGACAACAGCGCGGCCAATGATGTTTTCTTGGGGGACAAAGCCCCAGGAGTGACTGTCAAAGCTGCTGTTGCGGTTGTCTCCCAGCACTAAATATTGCTCCGGCGGCACGGTTTCAGGTCCCCACTGATAGTTAGGGGGCGCTTTGATATAGTCTTCTGCTAAAGCCTGCTCGTTGACAAATACCTGACCCCCACTCACCTCAACGGTGTCTCCTGGCAGGCCAATGATCCGCTTGATGAAAGCATCCCGGCGACCGCCAGCCGGAAATAGATTGTCCGGCGGCCAGAAGACGACAATATCGCCGCGATCGGGCTGATTGAAGTGATAGCTAATTTTTTCAACCACTAAGCGATCGTTGATCTGGAGCGTCGGCTCCATAGAGCCTGAGGGAATATAGCGAGCCTCTGCGACAAAGTGGCGAATGCCGAGCGCTAAGACGATGCTCAGCCCGACGGTTTGAATGGCTTCTACCCAAGGATTGACTGTAGGCGGCGATTGGACCGGCGGCGCAGACGGCACAGACGGCTTGGCTTCCTCTGAACCGGGCGGCGGAGACTGGTGGGAATTGTCGGCCACAGGCAAAAACCTAAATCCTAACAAGAGCAGTAACTAACCGATCATAGTCAATTTATTGCTAGGCGATCGATCTCTTTGTAAAGTCTTAGGTGCGTTAGAGAAGATAAGATATCTGCACGGCCCTCTGCTGCTTAAAAATTTGTTCCCATGACAGCCACACTCCTGATTCAAAACGCTCGCATTCTGCTGCCCTCCGGCGAATTTACAACCGGAGATGTTAGCCTTGAGGGCGATCGCATTGCGCAGGTGGCCGCCACCATCGAACCTGTGCCAGGCGCACGAGTTGTTGATGCTAAGGGTCAAACCCTGCTGCCAGGGGTAATTGATCCGCAAGTGCATTTCCGGGAGCCGGGACTAGAGCACAAAGAAGACCTCTATACCGCTTCCCATGCCTGCGCTCGCGGCGGCGTCACCTCATATCTGGAGATGCCCAATACTAAGCCGCTAACGATCGATCAGGCGACGCTAGATTCTAAGCTGGAGCTGGCAGCGACTAAGTCTTTGGTGAACTATGGCTTTTTTATTGGGGCTACGCCCAAGAATTTGCCAGATTTGCGGACAGCTAAGCCCACCCCCGGCATCAAAATCTTTATGGGATCCCAGCACGGGCCGCTGCTGGTAGATACAGAAGCCGCGATCGAGCCAATTTTTGCTGAGGGCGATCGCCTAATTGCGGTTCATGCCGAAAACCAGGCTCGTATTTTAGAGCGGCGGCAGCAGTTTGCCGGACGCACCGACCCCAAAGTCCATTCCCAAATTCAGGACAATCAGGCTGCCCTAGAGGCTACCCAGCTAGCCCTGAAGCTTTCCAAGAAATATCAGCGACGGCTGCATATTCTGCACCTATCTACGGCAGAGGAAGCTGAACTGCTGCGGCAGGATAAGCCTGCCTGGGTCACAGCGGAAGTCACCCCCCAACATTTGCTGCTCAATACAGCGGCCTATGAAACCATTGGCACCCTAGCGCAAATGAATCCACCTCTGCGCTCGACCCATGATAACGAGGTGCTATGGCAGGCGCTGCTAGACGGCGTGATTGACTTCATTGCCACCGACCATGCCCCCCACACCTTAGAAGAAAAGGGCAAGGGCTATCCGGCGACACCTTCGGGAATGCCGGGGGTGGAAACGTCGCTGCCGCTGATGCTGACCCAGGCTATGCGGGGGCGCTGCACAGTGGCGCAGGTGGCAAACTGGATGTCTGCAGCTGTGGCTAAGGCGTACCAAATTCCCAATAAAGGGGCGATCGCGCCGGGGTATGACGCCGATCTAATTCTGGTTGACCTCGAAACCTACCGCCCGGTGCTGCGGGAAGAGTTGCAGACTAAATGCGGCTGGAGTCCCTTTGAAGGGTGGGATTTAACGGGCTGGCCGGTGATGACGATTGTGGGCGGTCAGGTGGCGTTTGATCACGGTGATTTTGACGATACGGTGCGGGGCAAGGCGCTACAGTTCGATAACTGAATACCTTGAACGTCAGCGCCAGAATTATCTGGGATCAAGCCAAGCTGGCCTTGGTTTGGTCCACTGCTTAGATGGACTAGGCACCGACGCTCATCCCAGCTATTCCCAGTAGTCCGTTTCTGAAAACGGGTAAGGTTCGTCTGCTGGCAGCACTTCGGCAATGTCGCTCATGGGCGTAAAGTTTTCTTCAATCCAGATCAGGGCGCGGACGGGGCCGTAGCGATCGCGAATAACAGCCTCAATCTGCTCGCCAATCTGCTGGGCCTGCACCAGATATTCCGGGTGCAGCACCAGCCACACCTCTACCCAGACCTGTCGCCCCACCATGCCCCGCGTGCGAATGCGAGTACAGCGCAGCACGCCCTCAACAGTGTTGACAATCTGGGCGATCGCCTCCGGAGCGATCGCCGTTGGCCGCAGCAGCATCGGTAGCTGCGCCGTCATCACCTGCCATAGACTGCGGCCCGCCATTCCCACCAGCAAAATTGAGAGCAAAGGATCGAGCCAGCGATAGCCGCGTAAAACCCCCAGCAGCCCCAGCAGCAGTGCTAGGCTGATCCAGCTATCCTGCAAAATATGATTAGTATTGAGCTTGAAAGCAAGGCTGTCGAGCTGTTTAGCCTGATAGCCGCAGAATAGTGCAATGCCAATCTGCACCAGAATCATTGCCATCACTAACTGGACAAGCCTCACATCCAGATTGACTGAAAAAGCAGTCCCCGTTCCCTGAGCAGCAGTCTCCATTTGCTGCAAACTGATAATAATCAGGCTAAATCCGGCAAAGCCTAGAAAAGAAACCAGCAGCAGGGTGCAGGCAACCTCAGTGCGGCCATGCCCCCAAATCTCGCGGCCTAAGGTGCGCTGCGGCGAAGCCACGGCAATCAGACTTAAAACAGTGCTAAAGCCATCAACCAGCGTATGCAGAGATTCGGCCAGCAGGCTGAGGGACTGACTAACCCAGCCTACACCGGCCTCAACCGCCAAAATTAGCAGCAGCATCCAAAGTGTCACCATCAGCAGGCGACGAGTCAGTTGACGCTGAGTTATTCCCCCCTTCATCGGCAGGGCCAGCCTGTAAGTGGCTGAGGCAATCCTAATCCCATCATGGCTGCTAGGCTCAGTTAAAAAGTAAGGAGTTCATCATAGGAGATCAACCTTGAGCAAGATACAGCTATTGGTACTCGACATCGACGGTACGCTATCCGGTCGCTCAAATCAAATTGAACCGACGGTGCTAAAAGCAATTCAAGCGGCTCAGCAAAAAGGGATTCAAGTGGCGATCGCCACAGGCCGCATGTACTGCTCCGCCATTCGGTTTCATCAGGCAGTTAATTCTACCCTGCCGCTGATGAGCTATCAGGGAGCCTTGATTAAAGATCCGCTGACTCAGAAGCTCTATCAGCACAGCCCATTACCTCGTCAGCACGCCCTGAGACTTTTAGAGTACCTAGCGCCTCTAGAAGCGGAACAGGCGCTGTCAATTCACCTCTATATTGACGATCGCCTGCACGTACGCGAAATCATTGCTGATACGCAGGAATATGCGGCGCGATCGCAGATTCAGCCCATTGCTGCCGGAGATTTGCGTACTTTCTTAGAAAACAACCTGACCTTAGAAACAACTAAGCTATTGGCGCTGAGTCCTCAACCGGAAGTGGTGCGCTCCCTGCTATCAGAATTGCGGCAGCATTATCGTCCTGAGGATCTTTATTTCACTAGCTCAGTTTCTACTTTTTTTGAAGTCACAAGCCCTCAGGCAAACAAAGGAGCTGCCGTTAAATTTTTGGCGGAGGATTTGCTCCAGCTCTCCGCTGATCAGGTCATGACGATAGGCGATAACTTTAACGACTTAGAAATGATTCAATATGCCGGTATTGGGGTGGCAATGGGAGAGGCTCCAGCAGGCGTGCAGGCGGTTGCCGAATGGATCGCTCCTTCTGTAGAACAGCATGGCGTTGCGGCAGCAATTGAAGAATTTTTGCTTTAAAGGCCAGCCCAGCTAAAACTTTGTTCAAGTTTAAATAAGCTTAAACTGAGCAAGTCTACAGGCAAGCTTCTGGCTACATTTTTTTTGCAAAAACTATCCGGTCAAAACGGAGTTCAAAGAGAGAAAAATCAAATTCATCTGACCATAGCAAGAAATAAATTTCTCCAAAATCTGGCTCTTATGGATGAGGCTATTTGTTTGATATTTTGCTTATGATGTTATCTGTGTGAATCTACAATTTATTTTTCAAATTAAAGGTAAATCAAATGCTAAATTTTCTATCACGCTCTGTGGGTAGCAATCTTTTACGCGGATCTCTGATCGCATTTTTAGCCCTCTTTGCCGCTAGCTGCGAAGTCACAAAAGAAGAGGCCGGAGAAGCTCCGGACGTAGATGTGCAGGTTGATCCGGGTGAAGTGCCTGAATATGAGGTTGAAGGACCTGAGGTTGAGGTAGGGACGGAGCAGCAAGAGGTCACCGTACCTGAAGTGGAAGTCACTCAGGAAGAAGAAACCATTACAACCCCGGACGTAGACGTTGAGCTACCTTCTGAAGATCCAGAATAGTCGCCAGCTTAGTCTGCGTCTAGCGACAAACTTTTACTTCCCTAAAATGCCTGAGTCCTTGCGAACTCAGGCATTTCTGTAGGCAATTTACCACCAGCGAAGCTGCCAGCGCGATCGCTCCGGCATTTGCAGATCATCGGCAGCAGGCCACTCGACCGGCTTGTAAGTGCCAAAGATGTGATCCCACCAGTCTACGGCTAGACCAAAGTTGTGGTGCCACATGCCATATTTATGGTGCACATAGTGGACGGGCATCTTCATCCAGAAGCACTTGCGGGGATTTTCATGCTGGAGCTGATGGGCGTAGGCAGAAAAGGCGGCATAGGCGATCGCGCCCAGCGTCCAGCCCAAGCCCGCTTCTAGAGAGAAAAAGAAAGGAATAATCATCACCACGAAGCTGCCGCGCACGTAGTCTCTAAACTCCCACAGCACGCCCTGCCCCTCATTGCGGCGGTGGTGATCGCGGTGGCGCTCGCCAATCCGAGCTGAAACGTGCATCAGGCGGTGCAGCCAGTATTCCACCAGGCTAGCTAAGACAAAAGCAACCCCAAAACAAACAGCCGCAAGCATCAAACTCTCCTCATCCAGCTAGAACATCACTGCCTCATTATTTTGTAGCAAAAATTCATAAAGCGCCAGAAGTCAATTTGACTCCTGACGCTTTGCCCAATGGGCTGCCTAATAATTTGGCTTAGAGTTCAAAAAACTAGCTTTGAACTGCCAAAGGCCGACTGCCAACGGACTGGCGATCGATTACCTGATCGATCAGCCCATATTCCACCGCTTCAGTCGGAGACATGAAGAAGTCCCGCTCGGTATCTTCAGCGACCCGATCGAGGGGCTGTCCGGTGTGGTCAGCGATCGCGTGGTTGAGCAAATCCTTAATATGCAGAATTTCTTTGGCCTGAATTTCAATATCGGTGGCCTGACCCTGAGCACCGCCAAGGGGCTGGTGGATCATAATCCGGGCGTTGGGCAGGCTCATGCGCTTACCTTTTTTACCCGCGCTGAGCAAGAAAGCGCCCATGCTAGCAGCTAGGCCGACGCAAATCGTGCAAACGTCAGGGCGGATGTGGTTCATCGTGTCGAAGATGCCCAAGCCTGCATAGACAGAACCGCCGGGAGAATTGATGTAGAGGTAAATATCTTTCTCAGGATCTTCGGCTTCTAGAAATAGCATCTGAGCCACAATCAGGTTTGCAGACTCCGAGGATACTTCTTGCCCTAGAAAAACGATGCGCTCTCGCAGCAGGCGAGAGTAAATATCAAAAGCTCTTTCGCCGCGACCCGATTGCTCAATAACGGTTGGAATCATGGAGTCTACTTAATCACACTGCATTTATCTGATTCTACCGATTGACAAGGCAGTTAGGACGGGGGGGATAACCGACTTTGGTGGAGTGGGGAAAGGGAGATGGGGAAGATAGGGGAGATGGGGGAGATGAGGCAGGGGCAAAGGTGAAGAATGCTGGTTTGGAGGCGTAAATTGATAGTTTTTGGCGGAAATGGCAATGAGGTGGTTTATTCTGGCGGATAGTCAGCAGATAAAAAGCGATCGCCGGAATTTGTAAGGAAGACAAAAATGCACGTTTTTCTCGCGGGAGCCAGCCGGGGGGTAGGCCGGGAAGTTGCCAAAATTCTCTTGCCGCAGGGTCATCAGGTGACGGCCTTGCTGAGAAGTGAAGCGGCTAAGCCAGAGCTAGAGGCAATGGGGGCTGCGATCGCTCTGGCCGATGCCTTAGACGCGGCAGCTGTTGAGCAGGCAATGTCAGCTAGCCAGCCGCTGCAAGCCGTCATCAGCACTATCGGGGGTTTGCCGCAGAACGATGAGGGCCAACGGGCGGACTCTCTGGGTAATAAGAACCTGATGGATGCAGCGGTCAAGCTGGGGGTTAACCGGTTTATTCTGGTTTCTTCAATTGGGACAGGTCAAAGTGAGGTTGCTCTGCCGCCTAGAGCCAAAGAAGTGCTCGGCCCGATTCTGATGGAGAAAGAAAAGGCTGAGCAGCATTTGATCGCCAGCGGCCTGACCTATACCATTGTTCGCCCCGGCGGCTTGAAATCTGAGCCCGCTACAGGTCATGGGGTACTGACTGAAGACTACCGGGTTTCGGGCTGGATTCACCGGGCTGATGTGGCCCAGCTAATTTGTGCCTGTCTGTTTTCAGATAGAGCCCATTACAAAGTGCTGTCTGCTTTAGATGCTCAAGCCGTCAACACAGAGACTTCGTTTGAGGTGTTTGAGCTGGGTTAATCTGACCTAAAAGGATGAAGCCAGTCCTGCCGGAAACCTAAATCTAAAACCAGCGCCGCGATCGCAAATAAAATCAGACTCTCCATTGCCGCCGCCAAAAACGGCCAAAAGTTCTGGGCTACGGCTGATCCCACATCCACCTGAGCCAGCCCTCGCACTAGGCCAAACGCGCCGACAACCCCTGATTTGAGCTGTGGGTTGTCATCTGTGCGCACCGCGTAGCGGTAGGTAACGCCGAAGAGAAAGCCGGAAAGACCCGCTATCAGACTGCTGACCAGAAACGTCAGGCCGCTGAGTCCGGCCAGGTCAAGCTCTAACGCCCCCTGCCAGCCTACCGCGATCGCCCGCTGACCCAGCAGCCGCAATATTTCCACCAGCAGTGTGGTAGCGCCTGCGATCGCGCCGACTTTGAGAGAGGCCAGTCGTTCCTGCGGCGTAAAGGCTGAAGTCATGAACCAGTCAAAATGCGATAAATCCAGTCTGACTTTACCGTATGATGGAGAATGACGTTATTCAAAGCCTTTGTCTGCGCTCTATGGACATTTTGACGCTGGGTTGGGTTTCTCTCTTGGTTGTGTTTACTTTTTCAATTTCAATGGTTGTCTGGGGCCGCAACGGCTTCTAAAAATAGCTACGCTATGGAAACGAGTGCTGGGCTTCAGCCCCAAATTTACAGCTTTCTAGCGATCGCCGCTGCTGCGCTGCTTGTGGTTGTCACAGGCGGTGTCGCCTACCTCACAGCCGCAGAATGGCGCGATCGCCGTCGGCGTAACCGAGAACAGCAGTCCTCACGACGCCGTAAATAATTCATTTGATTTGACTGACAAAATTTCTGACAGGGCGTTGCGGCTAGCCGAAAACGCCCTATTTTATTGACTTGACGACTTCACCCGCCAGACAGCAGGCTTTTTGGGCGCTTCGGGCCGTACATCGGGGCGCATTTACCGACATTGCTATCGATCAGGCCCTCAGCCAGTCTGAGCTGGTCAGCAGCGATCGCTCCCTGCTGACCGAACTGGTCTATGGCAGCGTCCGGCGGCAGCGTACCCTAGACGCCCTGATCGATCAGCTCGGCCAAAAACGGGCCACCCAGCAGCCCCCTGATTTGCGGGTAATTCTGCATCTGGGCCTTTACCAGCTCCGCTATTTAGATCAAATCCCGGTTTCTGCCGCCGTCAACACCAGCGTCGATTTAGCTAAGCACCATCGTTTAGGCAAGCTCTCAGGCGTAGTTAACGGCCTGCTGCGGCAGTATGTGCGACTGGCCGAAACGGGCGACCCGCTACAGCTCCCCGAAGATCCGATTCAGCAGCTCGGGATTTTGCACAGCTTCCCCGACTGGATTCTTAAAATCTGGCAGCCGCTTTTGCCCCCTGAAGAGTTGGCTGCTCTCTGTGACTGGTTCAACCGCACGCCTTTTATCGACCTGCGGATTAATCCGCTGCGAACTACGGTAGAGGCCGTCGAAGCTGCCTTTGCTGCTGCCGATATTGAGGTATACCGGCTCCCTCATCTGCCCCAAGCCCTGCGGCTAGCCAGTCATGTGGGCAGCATTAGCCGCCTCCCTGGCTACGGTGAGGGCTGGTGGACAGTGCAGGATGCTAGCGCTCAGCTGGTCAGCCAGATTGTGAGTCCGCAGCCGGGAGAGGTGATAATCGATGCCTGCGCCGCGCCCGGCGGCAAATCTACTCACCTGGCGGAACTGATGGGCGATCGCGGTGAGGTTTGGGCCTGCGATCGCGCCGCTTCCAGACTTAAGAAGGTGCAGCAAAACAGCGATCGACTGCAGCTCAGCTCGATTAAGCTGCTGACCGGAGACAGCCGCTCGCTACCTCAGTTTGCTCAAGCTGCCGATCGGGTGCTGCTAGATGTGCCCTGTTCTGGACTCGGCACCCTGCACCGCCACGCCGATGCCCGCTGGCGTCAGTCTCCAGAACGGATCGCGGAATTGACCCAGCTTCAAAGCGAGCTCATCAACCAAGCTGCTATCTGGCTCAAACCCGGCGGCGTTTTGGTTTACTCTACCTGCACGCTACACCCGGCTGAAAACGAAGAAATTGTTGCCGAGTTTTTGGCAACGCATCCTCAATGGCGGCTGGAAGTCCCTCAACAGGAGGAGATCCGAGCGATCGCGGCCCCTGAAGGCTGGATCAAGATCTGGCCCCACAGGGAGGATATGGATGGCTTTTTTGTAGCCAAGCTGCGATCGCCCTAAAGCGCGAGATGAGGTCAGGGCAGGTCTGGGTGAGGGTTGCTAGACCTATCCTTACGGTTCCTATCGCGGGGCAGCCCTGGTACAGACCTGCGTGATAAGCTAGTTGAGCTTTGGTTCCAGTGGGGGTCAGCCGCTGGAGATTTGAGCTGAGAGGATCATCATCGAGGCTCAGATTGGGGAAAGTCTGGTGCAAGTCCAGCGCTGTCCCGCAGCTGTGAAGGAATAGGTTTGAGAATTGCAGGGTTGATCTTTCCGGTTTGAAAGACTGAAATTTACAACTTCAACGTCACTTCTCAGCCGAACTTCTAAGTCAGAATGCCTGCCAAGCGTATAACCCATCTGCGAGGTACGGATGAAAAACTTTCGAGTGAACTGGGGTCTAGCGCTGCCTGTAGCGCTAGCGGTATTGATGTGTCTGGCATTGCCTGCTGTCGCCCATCATCCCTCTGGCGGCCAAACTCCTGATAGTGCCTGGGCTGGACTGCTTTCTGGTATTGGACATCCGGTGATTGGTCCTGATCACTTTGTCTTTGTGGTTGCTGTGGGATTATTAGCGGCCCTACAGCGCTGGGGCCTAGCGGTTCCCGTCGCATTTGTGCTCAGCGCCGTTGCGGGCACAGGTTTGCACCTAGCCGCCCTGAACTTTCCGGCTCCAGAAACGACGGTTTCGGCTTCTGTTTTGGTGCTGGGAATTTTGCTGGCTGTGGCTAGTAAGCCTCCGGTAGCTTGGACTATTGGGTTTGCAGCCGTTGCCGGGCTGTTTCATGGCTATGCCTACGGCGAAGCGATTATTGGGGCTGAAATGTCGCCGCTGCTATCCTACCTGGCTGGCTTTAGTTTAGTGCAGCTGGCGATCGCCTTTGCCAGCTATAGCCTCGCTCAGAAAATGCAGCAGCGCTCAGCCGCTCAGACTCAGCTGAACCTACGGTTTGCGGGCTTTGCGATCGCGGGCTTTGGGTCTGCTCTGTTAACCTCATTGTGGTTGGGCTAAACACCATGCATAAAATTCCTGTCACTGTGATCACGGGCTTTCTAGGCGCTGGCAAAACTACGCTGCTCCGCCACTTGCTTCAGAACAACGGCGATCGCCGCATTGCAGTCTTAGTCAATGAGTTTGGTGAAGTCGGGATTGATGGTGAGTTGCTCAAAGCCTGCCAAATCTGCGACGAGGACGAAGATCCCGGCAGCAATATTTTAGAACTGGCCAATGGCTGCCTCTGCTGCACCGTTCAGGAAGAATTTTTGCCAACTATGCAGGCGCTGATGGCGCGGCGCGATCAGATTGACTGTATCGTGATTGAAACTTCTGGGCTGGCGCTGCCCAAGCCTCTGGTGCAGGCGTTTCGCTGGCCGGAAATTCGCACTCAGGCCACGGTTGATGGCGTGATTACTGTGGTGGACTGTGAAGCTCTATCCAGCGGTCGGCTCGTGGGGGATTTAGAAGCGCTAGAGGCCCAGCGACAGGCCGATGACAGCCTCGAACACGAAACCCCAATCGAAGAACTGTTTGAAGATCAGCTCAACTGCGCCGACTTAGTGCTGCTAACGAAATCTGACTGTGTCAGCCAGGCCGACCGCGATCGCGTCCAAACTTGGCTGCAGCAGGAGCTACCGCAGGGCGTTAAAGCGATCGCCTGCCATCAGGGACAGATCAGCCCGGAAGTGCTGCTGGGCTTTAACGCAGCGGTTGAAGACAACCTAGACAGTCGCCCCAGCCATCACGATCACGAAGCTGAGCACGAACACGACGATGATATTACCTCGGTACCGATCGTCCTGGAGCAGACCTTTGATCCAGCCGACCTGATTCAGCGCCTCCAGCACCTCAGCCAAACCCAGGAAATCTACCGGATTAAGGGCTTTGTCGCTGTTCCCAATAAGGCGATGCGGCTGGTACTGCAGGGAGTCGGGCAGCGCTTTGACAGCTTCTACGATCGCCCCTGGCAGCCCCAAGAGCCGCGTGTGACAAAGCTAATCGTGATTGGGCAGTCCCTAGAGGCAGAGGCTATTCATAAGGCTCTGGCAGGCGACCTCCAGCCTGTGTGAGCCAGTGTACGTTGAGTCAGTATGAGAGGGAACTGAGGGTGCAAAATCAGCCAGTGAGCAGCTTAATTCAGGCGGTAGAGCAGGCTAGCTCTCCTCTAGATTTGCTAAAAGCTGTACGGGCGTTAGCGGCTGTCCGTCACCCAGAGGCTATCCCCACTCTGCTGGAGGTTTTAGGATTCAATAATCCAGGGGCAGCGGTGGCCGCCGTAGAAGGGTTAACCGTACTGGGCCCCGAGGCTGTCCCGCCGCTACTCAAGCAGCTTGACGATCACAACTACGGGGCGAGGGCCTGGGCCATTCGAGCCTTAGCCAATATCGGCGATCCGCGATCGCTCGCTGTGCTACTGGATGCCGCTACCGCTGATTTTGCTCTCAGTGTCCGGCGAGCCGCCGCGCGGGGACTGGGCAACTTGGACTGGTCTCAGATGACCGAGGTGGAAGTGCCTGCGGCTCAGACTCAGGCCGTGACGGCGCTGCTGCAGGTAACTCACGACGCCGAGTGGATTGTCCGCTATGCGGCTGTAGTCGGGTTGCAGTCTTTGGCTCAGCGCCTGCACCCCAATGAAAAGGAAGAACAGCGACAGCGCATTCAGCAGCGTTTGGCGCAGCTTGTGGAGGCCGATCCGGTGGCGTCTATCCAGGCGCGATCGCAGCTTGCCCTCTCTGAACTGGGAATGCAGTAGCCATGTCTACTCTCAGCTATGCTGTCTTAGGCACAGGCGCCATTGGCGGCCTCTATGGGGCGTGTTTGCAGCGGGCTGGGGCTGAGGTTCATTTTCTGCTGCACAGCGACTACGAACAGGTACAGCAGCGAGGACTGCAGGTTGAGTCTGTTTGGGGAGATTTTGAGCTGCCAGAGGTGCATGCCTATCGGACTGTTAGCGACATGCCGCCGGTAGATGTGATCATTGTGGCGCTCAAAACGACTCAGAACGGGCTGCTGGCTCAGCTATTGCCGCCGCTGCTGGGGCCGCAGACGGCAGTTCTAATTTTGCAAAATGGTCTAGGGGTAGAAACCACCGCCGCCGCGATCGCAGGCAGCGATCGTATCCTCAGCGGCCTCTGTTTTGTCTGCTCCAATAAAGTGGGGCCGGGGCACATCCGCCACCTGGATTACGGCACTATCATGCTGGGGCACTATAGCCAAACCCAGCAGCCTGCAGGAATTACAGAAATTATGCAGGCGATCGCCCAGGATTTTAAGCGGGCGAATGTGCCGCTGCAGCTCACAGAAGATTTGTATATGGCCCGCTGGCGCAAACTGGTGTGGAATATTCCGTTTAACGGGCTTTCGGTTGTGCTAGAGGCGACCACTGAGGAAATGATGGCCGATCCGGAGGGGCGGCAGCTGGCTCAGCAGCTTATGGCAGAGGTGGTGGCAGCGGCGAACGCCTGCGGTGAAAAGCTCTCTCCAGGACAGGAGCGGCGTTTACCTGATAGCCTAATCTCAGACATGCTGGAGCATACTGAGCAAATGCAGCCCTATCGCACCAGCATGAAAATTGACTTTGATACGGGCAGACCTTTAGAGCTTGAGGCTATCTTAGGCAATCCGATTAAAGCTGCTACTGCGGCCCAGGTGCCCGTGCCGCGAATTCAAATGCTCTACCAGCAGCTCCAGTTTCTCAATCGCCGCTGTCAAGCAGCTCACGCCAGCTCCCAGCCTCACTGACGATACCTGAAAGACTTAGAGGCAGGACTTGGGCACTTGACCAGGTTTTAACGGCCTGCGCGATCGCCCCGGCTGTCGTCTTGTCCTAGCTAGCTGGCTCCTCGGTTGACGTTTCTTCTGGCTTTTCGGTGGCACTGGTCGCACCTGCTTTCGCCTGCTCTCGCTGCAAACGCTTCTTGCGATCGGCCTCTAAAATATCTTTCATCACGGCCTGAGCCTGAGTGATTTTCTCTAGGTTGCTGCGATACAAATCGAGGTCTTTTTGAACTTTGTCGTAGGAAACATTGAGCGATTCACAGACCTGGGTAAACAGCTCTGTTCGCTGCTTATCGTCTTTGACCAGCTCAGGATCGATGGTTTCGACTAGGGTATACAGCCCGATTGCCATCAGACGGCTGTACTTATATTTGTCGTTGTGGGCGATCGCCTTTAGCGTTTGCCAGGGCTGATGATCGGGGGCGGCCTCTAGATGCTCTAGGTTTGACTTCAAATCCTCAATCGATAGAGATCCGACGGATTGCTTGATCTGTTCGGCATCGCCGCGAAACTGCTGGGGATCGCGCTCAACGGACTGACAGAGCGCCTGAAAAATAGATTCGCGATCCCGGTCGGGCTGATAGCCCTGCATGAAGCGATCGAAAGTGGTGACGACGCCCAAGGCGTATAGTGGATCATAGTTGAAGTCCACATTGACAGACAGCAGGTGCATCTCGACCATCAACTCTTCGACAACGCGACGATAAATAGAGTTGATAGGGCGAGTGTGATGAGCGTAAAAAGCACGCTTTGTGTCAGAAACAGTGCGGACGTTATTCACAGTAGAAAGCTAGCGAGTGTGTGATTCCATTCTCTACTTTAGCGGCCCGTTTGCCAAGCTGGCAGAATTCGGGAGCTAGATACCTTTCGATTCTTTCAACTCAGTTTCTAGAATGCCTTTTTCAACCAACCTTCTTGCTCTCAGCCGGGCGCTGGCCGGAGAATTTGAAAATCGACAGCAATCGCTAGATGAACCTGCCTGGTATGTGCATCTGCGCGTTTGGCAAAGACCTATTCCCAGCTTCGCGGACACCTGGCCGACGCTGTTCATTGAGCAGGTAAGCGTGGTTTCAGGCAATCCGCCCTATCGTCAGCGGGTGATTCAGATTAGTGAAACTGACGCCCAGATTAAAATTCAGTTTTTTGCCCTCAAGCAGCCGCAGCAGTTTTGCGGCGCGGCTCTTAACCTCGATCTTTTAAAGCAGCTCACGGCTGAGGATCTAACCTTGTTGCCGACCTGTCAGCTCGAAGTTAAGTTTCTGCAGCCTACCCAGAATGCTCTGGATGTCAGTGCTCAAATGCCGGAAAATACCCTTTGCTCTTTTGAGTATCAGGGGCAAACTCGCTACATCAAGCTGGGCTTTGAGCTAAAGACTCAGCAGCATACTGGCACTAACCAAGTACAACTGCTGAGCTCTGACAGAGGTGTTGATCCAGCTACGCAAGAAATTTTATGGGGGCCTCGACTAGGGCCGTTTCGCCTGATCAAGCAGCAAGACTATAGCCACGAGCTGAAAATCTAGCTGGCAATGCCTCTAGGAACGCCGGAAAGGGCGTCTTCTTCAGTGTCAAAAATTTCAAACACTGAGTCCATCATCGTCACCTCGAAGACGAGCTTGGCTTCAGGATGAACATTGCAAATGCGGAAGCTGCCCTTAACTTTGTCAGCATCTCGCATGCCTGCGACTAAAGAGGTCAGCCCAGAGCTGTCAATGAAGTTGACCTGGCTGAGATTGACGACGACGTGGGGACTAACCCGCGAAATACATTCCTGTAGCTTCAGCCGAAACTGCCAGGCGGTTGTGATGTCCAGTCGGCCCGAAGGCGTCAGAACGATCACAGTTTTTCCATCATCAGTTGTCAGTGTTTTTTGATCCATGTTCGAGTCGCCACTTTCTCCTATGGAGATTACAGACTCCCTGCAATCAAATTGGTTACCTAGCGCCAGCCGCTTTGACGAGCTGATGTTGGCGGCTGGTACCCATTGACGCAAAAGATACAGCCTTAAGTTGCCCAGATGATATCAAAAATGAACGCTAAGTTCTTTGACGAACTTTTGTTGTGACTGAGTTCCGTCTCTTTACCCGGCTAGACAGCGCCGACCTGTTACCCACTGACTAACTTGACCAGTTGACCCAGTCCTGGGGCTGCAGAAAAATGTCGTAGAGCTTAGCTTCTGGCGTTTCCGGCTGCACTGAGTAGTTGTATTCCCAGCGCACCAGCGGCGGCAGAGACATCAGGATTGACTCGGTGCGACCGTTGGTCTGTAAGCCAAAAATGGTGCCCCGGTCATAGACTAAGTTGAACTCTACATAGCGACCCCGGCGATAGAGCTGAAAGTCGCGCTGGCGATCGCTGTAGTCAAGGTCTTTACGCTTTTCAATGATGGGGACATAGGCTGGCAGGAAGGCGTTGCCGCACTCCTGCACGAAGGCAAAGAGGTCTTCCCAGTTACGGGTGGGCAGCTCGCCAATTTTCTGGCTGTATTGGGCTGCCTGCCCTTTGTCATCAGGGCCGTGATAGAGATGGCCTTGGCCGTCCTGATAGTCGAAGAATATACCGCCGACGCCTCTGGGTTCCTGGCGGTGCTTGAGATAAAAGTACTCATCGCACCAGCGCTTGAAGACGGGATAGTATTCCTGATGATGGCGATCGCAGGCCGCTTTCAGGGTTTGGTGAAAATGCACTACGTCTGCTTCAAAGGGGTAGTAGGGGGTCAAATCAATGCCGCCACCAAACCACCAAACCGGGCCAGCCTCAAAGTAGCGATAGTTGAGGTGAACTGTCGGCACGTAGGGATTGTGGGGGTGGAGCACCATCGAGGTGCCCGTAGCGTAAAAGCCGTGTCCGGCGGCCTCTGGGCGCTGAACCAGAATGGAGGGTGGCAAACTCTTGCCCCAAACCTCAGAAAAGTTGACGCCGCCCTGCTCAAAAATGCCGCCCTGCTTAATCACCCGCGATCGCCCGCCGCCCCCGTCTGGGCGCTCCCACTGGTCTTCCTGAAACGTACTTTGACCATCTAGGGTTTCTAGCTGCTGACAAATGCTGTCCTGTAACGTCTGCAGTGCTTGACTCACTCGCTGCCGAGAATCCTGGGGTGGCAGAGTAGATGACTGGCTAGAGAATTTTGGGAGTGAAGATGTCATAGGTGCCGACGCAGAATGTTACCTACAGTAAAAATTACCAAGCAGCCCCCTACAGTTGATGAAAAGATTTGTGACGCTGGGGGGCAGGCCGCGCCAGCTTTAACTGCAGTTTTTGCAGATCAGAGCGCAACCATAAGCCAATTTAGCGCATTAATCCCATCAGGTTGGGGCAGTCAAAATTTTAGATAAGATTGCGCCTACAGCTACAGGTCAATTGCCATCATGGATAATCATTAAAAGACTAAAATTAGAGGATCCTCAAATTTCTTGCTTCTGCCATCGAGACAGTATCCATGAATTGCTTTTGGTTGAAACGGATGCAAAGCTGCATTCAGGAAATTTCTCGCCAGCCTCATAGCTGCGTGAGGCGATCGCTAGCAAACACCTACCAAACGGTGAGTTCTGCTTCGGTAGATGTCCTGTGGCAGGTGGTGGTGAATCTGGCCGATGTCTCCTGGCATCCCCTCCTCAAAAGCACGAATGCGCCCAATGGCCTGACCGCCAAGCCAGGCTTGATCTACAAAGCTTTCACCGCTCGTTTTCCGCTGCCGATTCGTATTTTTGTGGAGCGGGTTGATCACCGGGAGTTACTCAGCATTCGCGTCTATGTGCTACCGGGTTTAGAGGAGCGAGTGACTTACCGGATTGAGTCAGCCGTCTGCGGCACCCAAATTTCCTATTCAGTGACGCTGCGGGGCTGGCTCTCTCCGCTGGCCTGGTCGCTGATTCGGCCCCACGCCGCCAAAGTGGCTTCGGCGCTGGCGATCGCCGCTGAGCAGGTAGCCAGACAGGCTCTAGCTGGGCCGCATCCCTCTTCCTCACGCCCTTCTCAGGATTTGCTGGGCTAGTCATAGCCTAGAGGTTTCAGCTCTCCTGGACTCAATTGCGATAAATTCAGCACAAAAAGCTAGGATTGTTAAACATCGGTTAATTGCGTTTAATATTTGCCGGGGCTGAACTTTAAAAACTTATTACTCAATGGCAATTTCTTCTCTAAGCAAGGATGCGGTTTTAGACGTGCTGCGTCCGGTTCAAGACCCGGAGCTGCGCCGGAGTCTGGTCGAACTCAACATGATTCGCAACGTGCAGATAGATAACGGGCGGGTCAGCTTTACCCTAGTGCTGACTACCCCGGCCTGCCCGCTGCGCGAATTTATCGTAGAAGATTGTGAAAAGGCGGTGCGGCAGCTCCCCGATGTGACGGCGGTAGACGTGGAGGTGACGGCAGAAACTCCTCAGCAGCCTTCTCTGCCCGATCGCCAAGGGATTGCCGGGGTGAAAAATATCGTGGCGATTTCCAGCGGTAAGGGCGGCGTGGGCAAAAGCACCGTGGCCGTCAACATTGCGGTGGCGCTGGCCCAAATGGGAGCGAAGGTGGGCCTAATTGATGCGGATATCTATGGTCCTAATACGCCCACTATGATGGGCCTCGATGCGGCAGACGTGATGGTGCGGCAGGGCGAGCAGGGCGATATTCTAGAACCGGCTTTTAACCACGGCGTCAAGATGGTGTCGATGGGCTTTTTGATCGATCGCGATCAGCCCGTGATTTGGCGGGGGCCGATGCTCAACGGCGTCATCCGTCAGTTTCTCTATCAGGTGCAGTGGGGCGAGCTGGACTATTTGATTGTGGATATGCCACCGGGTACGGGCGACGCTCAGCTCACCCTGGCGCAGGCAGTGCCGATGGCCGGAGCCTTGATTGTGACTACGCCTCAGACGGTGGCTCTGTCGGATTCGCGCCGGGGGTTGCGCATGTTCCAGCAGTTGCAGGTGCCTGTAATTGGCATCGTGGAGAATATGAGCTACTTTGTTCCCCCCGACCAGCCAGACAAGCAATATGACATCTTTGGCTCCGGAGGGGGGCAAAAAACGGCGGATGAATTAGATATTCCGCTGCTGGGCTGCGTGCCCCTAGAAATGCCGGTCAGAGAGGGCGGCGATCGCGGCGTACCCATTGTGGTGAACGCGCCTGACTCCGCTTCAGCCCAAGCCCTCAAGGCGGTTGCCCAGCAGGTGGCTGCTCGCATTTCTGTCGCTGTGCTCAGTTAATATGCCTCAACCTACCCTCGTCGGTAAACGCTGGAAAAAGTGGCTACAAGCCTGGCAGGAAGTTGACTGGCTGCTCTTTTTGCTGCCGGTAGCGTTGACAGTTTTCGCCAGCATTGTGATTACCAGCACCCAGATTAATTTAGAGACGACTGAATTTGGCTGGAACCATCTGGTTTTGGGGTCGATTGGTCTAGTGCTGGCCCTCATGATTGCCCGAACACGCTATGAGGGGCTGCTGAACTGGCAGTGGATTATCTATGCGGCCACCAATCTTTCCCTGATTGCCGTTATTTTCATCGGTACTTCAGGCTTGGGTGCCCAGCGCTGGATCACAATTGGCGGCTTCAACGTCCAGCCCTCGGAGTTTGCCAAGCTAGGCTTGATCATCACGCTGGCGGCGCTGCTGCGGGGCAAGGAAGCTTCAACACTGCTGGGCATGATCAAGGCGCTGGCGATTACTGCCGTGCCGTGGGCGCTGGTCTTTTTGCAGCCTGACCTGGGTACTTCGCTGGTGTTTGGGGCGATCACGATTGGGATGCTCTACTGGGGCAACGCTAATCCGGGCTGGCTGGTCTTGATGGTGTCGCCGCTGGTGGCGGCCATCTTGTTCCACGTCTATATTCCAGTTTGGCTGGTCTGGGTGGTAGGCATGGGCGTTATTGCCTGGCTGACGCTGCCCTGGCGCTTATTCAGCACGATTGCGGCCACGGCTGTCAATCTGGTTTCTGGCAAGCTGGGGGACGTGCTGTGGGGCTTGCTCAAGGATTATCAAAAAGATCGTCTTATTCTGTTTCTCGATCCGGATAAGGATCCTTTGGGCGGCGGCTATCACCTGATCCAGTCGCGGATTGCGATTGGCGCTGGTCAGCTTTGGGGGCGAGGACTGCATCAGGGCACCCAAACTCAGCTCAACTTTATTCCAGAGCAGCATACGGACTTTATCTTTTCGGCGATTGGCGAGGAATGGGGCTTTGTAGGGGCGATCGCGGTATTAGCGGCTTTCTGGATAATTTGTCTGCGGCTGGTGATTATTGCCCAGAACGCCAAGGACAATTTTGGTTCGCTGCTGGCGGTGGGTGTGCTGTCGATGATTGTGTTTCAGGTGATTGTCAATATCAGCATGACCATTGGCCTAGCCCCAATTACGGGAATTCCGCTGCCCTGGATGAGCTATGGCCGTTCGGCGCTGCTGACGAACTTCATTGCGCTTGGCCTGGTGGAATCGGTGGCCAACCATCGCCACCGACTGAAGTTTACGGACTAGGGAGGCGCTAGCTGCCTAGTCCGCACTGATAGGCCAGAGAGCCGTCTAAACTAAATAACCCCCGCTATACGCCCTCAGCTAGCCGACAGCGCTTAGTGAGAATCACCATCACCTCGTTGGGCTGATCGGTAGGCAGGGGTTTGCTCCAGGCGGTGGCTTCGGCATAGCCCAAGACGTGTAGGCGGTGGATTTCTAGCCGCACGCAGGGCAGGGGGCCGAACATCAGCAGCCGCACCGGGTCGTCGCTATCGGCAGATTTGCGGCTGGGGACGGCGATCGCGGGGGAAGTGCGATCGCTGGCGTGATTAGCAGTCGTCTCTTGAAACATGAGTGTACTCCTTGAGTGAATTTGAGCCTGGGAGGGGAAGGCGGAAATAAAGGCTGAAGGATGAAGGCAGAACGATGAAGTAAAGGCTGAAGAATGGAGTAAAGGCTGAAGGATGAAGGCAGAACGATGAAGTGCGGGCTTTATCCTACCCACCGCTTGATTTCTGCCCCCTGCCCTTTGCCTTCTACCTTTCTCTCCTGCCCTCTGCCTTCTAACTTCTGCCTTTTTCTCCTGCCTTCCCATGCCCCAAAACCCAAAAACTTAGCCACCCCGACAAATTGCAACGCAAATCGAGGTGGCTGGTGGTACACTGCACCACTAGCCGCCAGACTGCTCGCTCAGTTTGGGGGTCAGGCTCCTGTTGGTGTTGAGACCACCTTCAGGGGCCGCTAAGTTTTCGAGTCCTGTGTGTGTAAACAAGCTGTAACAGTAGAACTGCTATAGCTTAATGGCTGAGTGTAAAGTATTTAGCGATCGGCGTCAACCGTGAAGAAAAATCAACTGGCGGCGGAAATCCTATCCGAATCCTGTGTAGCTATTGGGTGAGTACAGAGACTTCGGCAAGAAATTCTGAGCAGGCGAGTCAACAGTTCTAAGTTTCTATGAAAAACAAAGAATACGCTCTGGATTCAGCAAGATGCTTAATTTGGGGATATTTCTTTATTTTTCTAGGAGCTATATTTTACCTGACTTGCCGCTCCTATTCACCTGCGCTAATTGCTCCCTTAAAAAGGATGACAGTTGATTGTTTACAAAACAATTTTCCGAGCTTTGATCAATCATTTCCCACATTTGCTCACGCCGCTGGATTTTCCTTTCTAAGCGCTGCTTTTTTACCCAAAAAGCTTTACTGGCTATTGGCTGTAGCAGCATTTTGGCTGCTCATTAATACTGGATATGAATTTTCTTGCTTATTAATATTTCGGCTAGAGCCGTTTGTGAAAACTATGCTTCCTGGTTATAGCTGTGCCTTTGATTTTGGCGATATAGCCGCGTCCTTTGGGGGAGTTTTCATTTTTCTCTTTGTTTGCCTTGATGGCTTCAGGTATAGAAATGATTGCTGAATAAGCTCATGAAAATAAATAAATTGCTCAGAAAAATTTCCATCATGCTAGTTGTCGCTATTGGTATAGCTAGCTTGATTGCGTCCAATCATCAAGGTACTGTCACTCCGCCGCCTAGTCTAGGGCTTAAAATTACTAACATCTCTAATGCAACGCCTGCACTAGGAGAAACAGTCACGATTTCCTGGGAGTATGAGAATCCTGAATTATTAGAGGCTCAAGGAATTCGCGTTGTTAGTTTGCTAATAGATGGCAATTTATTCACATTGCAACAAGGCTGTCTGCCTACCTATGAACCGGGACAAGAATGTCTAAATTCAGATGCAAGAAGCACAGAAATTAATTTCACAGGCCCCATTACTGTATTTATTGACAGTGTTGATAATAATAATCAAGCTGTGACAAAAGCAGTGAAGTTAAAGCTGCCCAACATGTCATTTAAGCTCAGTCAGCTTGAATTTACAAATCCTGGATATCCTCGCTTTACCGGAAACAATTTGGCGGAAATAGAGTTTGATAAAGCTTTTGGTATCTATGCGAATGTACAGCAGTCCAGCAGCGAAGATGGCATTATTGACGGCATTGCAAGCATAGGAATTCCCGGTTTTGATGCAACTGAAAGCGATCCTTTCTTTGGCTTTTCTTCAAGACCTAATGAGAATATTAGTTTTGGTTTTAGAAAGGGATCCAAGTTTCCACTTTTAGATCCAAACTTCTTAAATTCGCTAACTTCTCAGCAACAAGCATGGTCATCTAATCATGCTGATGGAATTATTTATGCGGGTTTACTCGCTATCAACGGAGAGGCTAAAATTATCAAGACTGCCAGTGGCGAAGCCACAGTCTATACGATAAATTCGCCTGAGCCAATCGAGCCGTTTTTCGTTCAAATTGATATTCGCTCAACAGATTTAGCACCCAGCACGTTGTATATCAGCGATCTTCACGCCGGAAATGCAGGTCAGGGACTGGTGCTATCTGCTTATCGAGGAGATTTTGATCCTGATGTTCAGCTAGGCTCAACAGGTAGCTACAGTCTTGAAATTAATCCAACTGATACGCTTGATATATTAGCTAGCAATGGCGATATTAAAGGGGCTACAGTAGGTTTTCCTATTGTGGAGACAAGTGCAGGAGAAAACTTGCTGTTGGTGAGAGCTGGGCTTTCTGCAACATGGAGCAATATCCCCTTCTACCCTGACGATGATTTATCTGGCTTATTTCTGACGCAGTTTCAAGAGCCTAGCCTTAGTTGAGTCTGCAAATGCATCTATGTTTATTGCATTTAACGAAGCAGCTGGACAAGACGGAGCGCAGTGACTAGACTAGGCGAAAGCTGTCTGACACGGCAGCTTTTGCACCTAGACAAGTGAATACTTGACACTATTTTATAGGGAAAGCGCTGCGGCGCGAGTGGGGGGCTGTTTGTAGCCAGGTGGATAAATTATCGAGCCAAAGGCCGACGGGTCTTGAGTTTGAGCGATTTTGAGGCTTGGGGAGTTCCGCGCGATCGCTGTAGCTTATATGTTTCAATGCTTTCCCCGATTTAGGCAATTTGTTTCATGAGCCTAAATCGTATTTTTCTATCTAATTTCTGGAGGTTCGCGCAAACGAGGTCTGAAACGAGCCTTGGCTCTACTTTTTCAGCCCCCGCCGTCGAAACCCCCAAAAACCCCTCACGGGGATTGAAACGACAATACAAAGCTCGTGTTCCCAGCCGAAAAACTGTCGAAACCCCCAAAAACCCCTCACGGGGATTGAAACGCGCCCGTATACTTCCACAGGATAAAGGTGAATTTAGGTAGCGTCGAAACCCCCAAAAACCCCTCACGGGGATTGAAACACTAAATAGCTGGGAACAGGTCTACGCTGATATTTTTGAGGCTAGTCGAAACCCCCAAAAACCCCTCACGGGGATTGAAACCAATCGCCCCTCTGACGTAAGGCACAGCGAGATTCGCCTTGCAGGTCGAAACCCCCAAAAACCCCTCACGGGGATTAAAACTGAGAATGTTCAGGTTAGGGACGCCTACAGAACGAAGGTAAACCGCGTCGAAACCCCCAAAAACCCCTCACGGGGATTGAAACAGTTCGAGAGCAATCGGCGCGATGAATTAGGCCGACGGCCGTCGAAACCACCAAAACCCCCTCACGGGGATTGAAACGTGCTACAACCCCGGCTTTGTATAGGGCTTCGGCATAGGCGTCGAAACCCCCAAAAACCCCTCACGGGGATTGAAACCTAGAGTCTCTATCGTATCCTGATGTATTATCTAGAACGTCGAAACTCCCAAAAACCCCTCACGGGGATTGAAACATATTTATTCCCCATTAATTCAGTCCATTCGATCCATCGAAACCCCCAAAAACCCCTCACGGGAATTGAAACCCTTGACCCCACAGCCCAATTGATAGCGAGTGCCGTCGAAACCACCAAAAACCCCTCACGGGGATTGAAACGAAATGGGAGTGCTCAGCAGAGTAAAACTGACTGGTCGAAACCCCCAAAAACCCCTCACGGGGATTGAAACATCCTCCTCGCAGGCACCTAGTAAAAGGAGGGACAGTGTCGAAGTCGAAACCCCCAAAAACCCCTCACGGGGATTGAAACTTGCGGACAATACGCATAGCAAAATAGATGGCTACGGGTCGAAACCACTAAAAACCCCTCACGGGGATTGAAACCTCAGGACAGCCAAAAATCTCAGAATATTCTGGTTCTCTTTAGCCTGGAATGAGAAGATAAATAGGCTAAAACGCCAGTTCAGTCACCATGTCAACCTCCGCCATCGAACCGCAAAGCCCTGAAACACCAATACATCCAATCTTCGACAGCCACCGCTACCGCCGCCTCGAAGCGTGGCTAGGAGAAACCTCCAAAGTCGGCAACACCCCATTTTTCACCAAAGATCAGTTCCCCTGGGCCTACGACCTAGAAGCCAACTGGCAAACCATTCGACAAGAACTCGATCAGGTCTTGCAATACGTCAACGCCCTGCCCAACTTCCAAGACATCATGCCGCGCCAGCAGCGCATCAGCCCCGACGACGGCTGGAAAACCTACTACTTCTGCGCCTTTGGCTTTGTAGCCGAGAAAAACTGTCAGCAGTGCCCCGAAACCTGGAAACTATTGCAAACCATTCCAGGACTAAAAGTTGCCTTCTTCTCCATCCTCGCCCCCGGCAAACATATCGTAGAGCACCGAGGCAAACACAAAGGACTAATTCGCTATCACTTGGGGTTGATCGTGCCGGAACCCCAGAGCGCCTGCGGCATTCGCGTCGGCAACCAGATCGCCCACTGGCAAGAAGGCGACAGCCTCATCTTCGACGACACCTACTATCACGAAGCCTGGAACCGCACCGATAGCTACCGAGTCGTCCTGTTTTTAGACATTGCGCGGCCCTTCAACTTTCCCCTGTCCTGGGTAAACGGGCTGCTCTCGCGGCTGCTGGTGCTGTCGCCCCTCGTAAAACAGGCCAAAGCCAACTACGCCCACTGGGAAAATCAGTTTGAAAAGGTCTTAAAATGACCCCCCGTTAGCCAAGCTGCTGCAGGAGCTTAATCAAGCGCGATCGCCGCACCACATACACCCCGCGCAGCTTACCGTGCTGGGTCTTGACGCTGGCCTGAGAAAAAGCCAACACCGCCGTTACATAGCGGACGCGGAGCTGTCGCTTCACCTGCAGCGCCTGCCGCATACACTGCTTCAGAAAATCTTTTTCAAAGCCGTAGGTCTGCCGCCCCATCTGGCGATAGAGCAGCTTACCGTCAAAGTGAACCTCCCCCGCGTGAGATTTGACATCAATGACATAGACCCGCTTTTTCGGTGAAAAGCAGACAATATCAGCGTCTCCCAGCCGCCGCCCAGGGGCATATTGTAGTCAAACCGCCAGCCCGCCTCGGTCAGCGGCTGCAAAAGCTGGGCAATTTCCTCTTCAGCCCTAGCCCCCTGATCGGCCCGGTTAGCCCGCTGCCAAAACTTTCTGCCCCGCCACACCGACACGGCTGAGCCTGTCCAGAACAAACCGTAGGTATAGACAAAAGTGGGCGGCAGCGCCGGAGCCGTCCTTTTCTCAGCCCTAGAAAACTCCGCGATCGCTCGCTGTAGAATCACCGGAGCGATCGCCAGACCCAGCGCCACTAGCCAGAGAGACACCGCCTTAGAGCGTCGGTGCAAAGCCATTTTGCGTACGTTTTGTCCGGCCCGCCGGGGCGATCGCGCCATTGGCAATGGGATCTAGTCTGCGTTCTTGATCATAAACGCCAGAGGGCTGGTCAATCCGCCCTATCAGCGGCCCCACGGCCTCAGTAACCCCACGACCTCCTGAGCGCTAGAGAGCAGTTCTGCCCAGCGATCGGGGTTGAGCCTGCCCTCCGTCCGATAGTAGATCAGCGCATTGCCTAAACCTTCACTGCAGATGCGTTGTCGTTTTTCGTAGAAGGGAATAACCCGGTAGTCAAAGATCTGACGGATGCGGGCCTCATCGGAGCCGCGCAGCAAATATCGCTCAGAAAACAGAGGATAGTCATCAAAGTCGATGTCGTGGTAGCCAAAGAGATTGCCAATTTTGTGAAACAAGTTTTCTGGCGTCAGCAAAAAGGCAGGCAGGTCGAGGGACTCAGCGCAGAGCAGCGCTACGGTGTGATATTGGGTGCTAGAGTGCTTGCCGCTGCCAATGCGATAGCTGTAGTCGAATAGAAAAATATCAGCGCCATTGGCCTGCCCCTTGAGGACATTGAAGACTTGCCGCGATCGCCCTTTGGAAAACAGGTTGAAGCTCCAAACCACCGACGGCACAAGCTGATTGCCCTTACCGATAAATTGGAGTCCGAGCTGCGGCGCGATCGCTTCAATCGCCCGCCTGCGCCGATAGGCCAGATAGAGGCTCAGCCCTATCAGCCCCACAGCAATCAGAATAAAAATGACAAAAATCCAAGCCTGTTCCATCGCGCCATCGCCTGTAAACCACTGCTATGAACTTCAGCGGGCGATCGGCAAACTCCGTAAATGTTGGCCTAGCGCCCGTTCGTTCTCATTGCCCCGCCAATTGCAAATCTGAGCGCAGCCATAGCCCGTGCGATAGAGTCGCTAATTCAAAAATCTTTCTAAAGCCGATAGCATTTGCGTGAATCTTTGTTAAGATAAATTAAATCGAAGTCACATGGATAATTTCTTATGCCATACACAACTGAAGAAGGCGGTCGCCTCAACAACTTTGCTAGAGAGCCTAAAATGTATCAGGCTGAACCCCCCAGCGGTAACCAGAAGCGTAACTACGCCATTCTGGCTGCTCTAGCAATGGTTCTCGTGAGTGGCCTGTTCTACGTTGCCGCTTCGGTTTCCTAGGCTTCTTAAATTAATTCTTACAATTTATGAGTGGAAAAACTCACGAGGCTCAGGCAATCTGGCTTCGTGAGTTTTTTTAGGATTATCCTGAAAGCAGCGATCGCGGCTGTTAAAAATGACAGAAGCTCGCACAGTTACTGTTGAGGGTACAGGTTCGAGAGAAGTGTGCAATGATAAGTCCGAGCGGTTTGGCACTTCATGAATTCCTGTCACAGCGGTTGCAGCGGATGAATAGCCAGACCTACAGATGAGTGAACCAGGCTGCACTATGGCAAATCAGGAGCACCTTCAGCAACTTTTTCAATATCCCGACCAGTGGAACCAGTGGCGCACTGACAATAGCTCAGTTCCGATCGATCTCAGTCAGGCCGATCTGAGCCAGCGCAAGCTAACAGCCGTTAATCTTCAAACTGCCGATCTGAGCCGCGCTAAGCTCATCGGTACGGTGCTAACGGGCGCAGATTTGAGTCGGGCCAATTTAGCCGGGGCCGACTTAAGCGGCGCTGATCTGAACCAGGCCAACCTAGTAGAGGCCAATCTCACCCAGGCCAATCTGCTGGGAGCCGATCTCAGCGGCAGCAATCTGCACCAGTGCAATCTTGAACAAGCCACCCTGAATCGAGCCGGTCTGAGTGAGGCCAATCTTTCCCAGGCCCACCTGCCGCAGGCCAGCCTGATTGGCGCTGAACTAGGCCGAGTCAATCTGCAAGCGGCCAATTTGCAGGCTGCCCATCTCAAGCGGGCCGACCTGCAGCGCTCTGACCTGAAGCAGTGTAATTTGGCTGCAGCCGATCTGAGCGATGCCCGTCTGCTCAACAGCGATCTCGCCGCCGCCAATCTGAGTCAGGCCAATCTTAAAGGCGCTCGCCTCAACCGGGCCACCCTGACCCAGGCTGATCTGACCGGGGCTAACCTGACCGGGGCCACGCTGCTGGGAGCTGACCTAACCGGGGCTAATCTAACCGAAGCAGACCTACAGGAAAGTAACTTCAGCGGTGCCAACCTGAGTCAGGCCAACTTGTCAGGCCAGGATCTAAGCCAGCTCAACTTTACCGGAGCCAGTTTCAAAGGTGCTATTCTGCAGAATACCGATTTGCGTCAGGCAATTTTAACCGATGCCGATCTGACGGAAGCCGATTTGACCGGAGCCAAGCTGCCTGGTGAGCTGGCCTTTTTACCAGAGTAATGTTAGGGCTAGCACTCCATACCAGCAGCCCGGAGTTGGGGCTGGCGCTGAGCGATTTTGAGACGGTTTCGCGTCACCAGGTTTGGCCTTTGGGCCGCGATCTCTCGGTTCATCTGCACGAGTATCTGGCTGATTTTATTCAGCCCTACTCCTGGCAAGACTTCGGCTTCGTGGCTGTTGCTAAAGGCCCCGGCGGCTTTACTGGCACTCGCATTGGCGTTGTCACCGCTCGCACCCTGGCTCAGACGCTAAATTTGCCCCTGTTTGCCATTTCCAGCCTAGCTGCTTGG
The DNA here is from genome assembly GCF_030405905.1 of Sphaerothrix gracilis Ecp01. Taxonomy (NCBI): domain Bacteria; kingdom Bacillati; phylum Cyanobacteriota; class Cyanophyceae; order Nodosilineales; family Nodosilineaceae; genus Sphaerothrix; species Sphaerothrix gracilis. The sequence continues at coordinate 9,425 of NZ_JASATW010000001.1, read as the reverse complement.
GCACAGCGATCGCGCACCGAACAGGACACCCAAATCGCCCTGCAAATGCCAGCCCAGCGCGGTGAAGTGTACGGCGCGATTTACCAGGTTGCCAGCAGCGGTTTGATTCCCGTCCTAGCCGATACGGTCATGCCCTTGGCAGACTGGCAGTCTAAGCTCGCCGCCTGGCCTCAGCCCTACCGTCTAGTGCTCGCCGAAAACGGCCTAGCAGACTCGGTCACGGCTGTGCTGGAACTGGCTCAGCCGCAGTGGCAGCAGGGCGATCGCCCCCCCTGGTCAGCCGCGCTGCCTTACTACGGCCAGCATCCGGTTTAAGCCGAGCGCAGTTCTCCTACGCCCCGCTGCTGCAGTTCGTGCATATGGTGAAAAAGCTGCCAGCAGTACTGCTCTGGCAGACCGCAGGTGAGGGCACCCCGCAGCACGATATTGAAGTACCAGTCGTTAGGCGCGATCTCCTGGGTGAGCTTGTCTAAGACAGTGTAGGTGCGGGTGCTGGGATATTGCTGACCGTTGCAGTCAATGGTGACGAAAGTTTGGGTGTAGCCTTCTTCGCGCTGATCTAGGCGATCGCTCAGCCGCCACGGCAGCCGGTAGAGCACTCCCTGGACGGTGGAATGGGGCTGCGGCACAATGTCGAGGACGCCGCAGTTGCGCAGCCGTGATTTGCGATAAAAGCCCAGTTTGTAGCCGCTGAGCGTCCCCGGTCCCACCACGTAGGCATGGGTCTTTTCTACCAGCGATCGCTTCAGATCGACCGGGCACATGCAGGAGCCATAGGCAAAGTAGTAGAAGTGGGTTTCAGATTTATTTGGGCCGTGGGGGGGTGCGGATGACGGGGCTGCAGCCATTGGGAGCGATCGCCTCTTGACGTAATCAGTCAAAAATAATTGTGCAGCATTCTATCAAAAAACGAGCAGCCCCATCTCCCAGTGCCGCGCTCTACTGCTGAATCAGGGTTAGCTCAGTTGTTGGACTTGTTTGGTTGTCTAAAACCGCCGTGGCGCTGATCTGGTAGCGGGTACCGTTAGAAACTAGCGAGGGCGTCACCAGCACCTGAAAGTCACCATTAGCATCTGCCAGCACGGTTCGATCCACAAGGGTATTACCCACGCTGAAGGGGCCGAGTACCGCTGTGTTAGAAGTCACTTTCACCTGCACAGCGGCGCTGGGCTGGGTCTGCCCCTCTAGAGTAAAGCTGTTGCCAATCACAAAATCGCCGTCATCGTAGTTGGTGAAGCTGGGCTGTAGCGTCACCGGGGTGGCTGCCTCGGTGGTCGTCTCGGTTGCCGTGTCAGTCTCGCTAACTTCTGGCGCTTCTGAAACGGCAGCCGCAGTGCCGCTAAAGGTGGCGGGGCGATCGGCGGCGGCATAGGTAAGCTGCCCCTGACGCTGCAGGCGACCCACAACGATGCCTTCGTTGATTACAGTCCCCGGCTGAACCGGGAGGGTCGCCACGTAGACGCCGCTGGAGACTTCTTGCGTGGGCAGCGATCGCACGGTTTGCCCGTCCTGAATCAGCAGTACCGTCACCTCTGCGCCCGGCGTGGCATTGACGGTGGCTAAGAAGTTAGCCCCAGCCGCAAGCGGACTGCTAGCAGCATTGTGCGTCACCGAGGTGATTGCCGCCGCAACCTGAGGCGGCTGGACGGCAAATTCCCAGGCCACAGCCCGGCGAATACCGCCCGTAGGCTGGTACTCAACTCGCACCTCGGCAGTTCCCGGTGGTAAGGGCTGAGCAGGCCGATAGCTGAAGAAGCTAGCGGTAATTGTGCTGCGACTGGTGACATCTGCGTCGTTGACGTAAATGCGCACTGAGCTGACATCGACTGGCGCGCTGTTAGCGGTATCGAACTGCCCAGAAATTGAGGTTTCAGGCGCAACCCCCTGATCATTGACCTCAGGGCTAATGTTGATGACGCGCTGGGCTAGGGCGGGCAGACTCGCCGGAACCGTCAGCAGGCCAACCGTTGTCAGCAAAAGTAGGAAGGAATTTCTCATAGCGCAATATTAGTAAGGGGCTGTTTGAGAAGTAACATTTCAAACCGCAGCCGAGATCTATCGGCTGATATATCCCTCGTCTGCCGGGAAAAAACCTTTATGATAAAGAAAAATTGAGCAGAACCTCATTAAAAACGCCATGACCGCTTCAGTTGCCGCCCTGCCTGAGATGGAAAAGTTTAGCTGGCAGTGGCAAGGTCACCAAATTAAATATACGGTGCAGGGAGAGGGACAGCCGCTGGTGCTGATTCACGGCTTTGGGGCCTCAATCGGGCACTGGCGCAAAAATATTCCGGTTTTAGCCGAGGCCGGCTACCGGGTTTACGCCGTAGATTTGCTAGGCTTTGGCGAGTCGGATAAGCCCGCTTTAGATTACACGCTGGACTTATGGCGATCGCTGCTGCAGGATTTTTGTCAGACCCATGTGCAACAGCCCGCTGTCTTCATCGGCAATTCCATTGGTGGTTTGCTGACCCTGATGATGTTGGCCCAGCATCCTCAGATCGCTGAGGCCGGGGTGTTGCTCAACTGCGCTGGCGGCCTCAATCATCGCCCAGAGGAGCTGCTACTGCCGCTGCGTATCGTCATGGGTGCTTTTACTAAGCTAGTCAGTTCTAAAGTGACCGGGCCGTTTGTTTTTAATCGGGTGCGGCAAAAACGGCGTATTCGCGGCTCGCTGCAGCAGGTCTATCGCAATCGAGCCGCTATTACAGAGGAACTGGTGGACATGCTGTATCAGCCCTCCTGTGATCCGGGTGCTCAAAAAGTATTTGCCTCTATCGTGACGGCTCCTCCCGGCCCCAAGCCAGAAGACCTCTTGCCCCAGATTCAACAGCCTTTGCTGGTGCTGTGGGGCGAAAACGATCCCTGGACGCCTATCAAAGGAGCCAAAATTTACCGCCAGCTCAGCCAAAACGACAGCCGCCAGCCGCGTGTCACCTTCCAGTCAATTCCGCAGACGGGCCACTGTCCCCACGATGAGCGACCTGAAGTGGTAAATCCGGCTATCCTGAGCTGGCTAGCTGCTCTATCAGAGTAGGGTGTTTCCTATCCGCCGATGCGGTATTCAGTCAAAGATTGTGTTTTTCAACACCCTTTGCCGCCGCTTCAGCCTGTTACTGTGAAAGTGCGTTTTATGATTTCAACTCCTGGCTTGGGTAGTGATTGCCTGAGCCATTTTTTCTTGGCCTCGCAGGCTTATTCCAAAATCGCTTCAGTGGATTCTGACTGGTAGATATAGGCGTAGTCAAACTGAAAAGCATTGGCATGACGAATGATTGAAAAGCCAAAGCTGGTAACAGTTTCGGTTGAGAAAGTAGCGATGCACAGTTCGACGAGCCGTTTGCCTGAAATTTTCGGTATCTGCACAAAATAGGCGCGGCGAGCAAAGAACAGCCCTTCGTCTTTGGGGATAACTAACCCGTTGAGTCGATGAGCGTGCTGAATCGGGCGAATATACTGCCGAATAAAGTCTTCTTGGCTAATCTGTAGGCGGTAAAGCCGTTCGTGCTGCGACCAGCTCATGCGAAACATGAGCTTAATCATCTCAAACCCTAAGATGTAGTGAAAAACGCTATTACGCTCTTCGGTACTGACAACCAGCTTCAAGGCGGACTCTAAATAAAGACCTGGCTGCTGGCGTAAATCCTGGGCTGAATGGACGTAAAACTGACGGATATAGCGTCTAATGACTGGCTCACTCAGATGGGTTTTGATATGCACCTGCTGCAAGTAGCTGTTGACTCGCTGCTGGGTATCTCGGTCTTGAATAATGCGGGAGATCAGCCCATCAGCCGTATACTCGTCTAAAAAGCGAGCCTGCATCTCAGGCGGGGTGGCACACATCAGGTGACAGAGCGACAGCACATAGCGCCGCTGCGCCCAGGGCAAGCTCTCCAGCCACTCCTTTGCTTGCTGAGGCAACGTTCCTAAAACGCTGTCTGTCTCTTTGATCGACGGTAGCTGGCTTTGAGAATGCATCGCTTAGCAATTGATAGGTGCTGCAGACAACCTTCGGTTAAATCTCAGCTTATCTGGACTTCTTTCTAGCAAGCCCAAAATTACCGCAAAGGCTTTACAAACTGGACGATGGTTGATGCGGACTTCAACTTTTGTCCCCTGTTTGTGTAGACGCGGCTTTTCCCTATCCTGTTTCAGCCTTGATCAAAGTCAGCAGGCGCACTTTCATCTAGCTGATCGACTTCTTCTAAAGTGTCTTCAGGATTCTGCTGCTTCGACTTTTGAATATAGTTCAACTTCATTTCTTCTAAAAGATCGCTCAGTAGCTTTTGCAGTTCGCTCTGGTTGCTGCCAGCCTGCAGTTCTTGGCCCAGGGCATAGCGGAAGTCAGCACTGAGCTGATCAACTAGCACCCGGCCTTCAACGTCGGCATAGGAGTTGGCCAATACGTCACAAGTTGCCTGAGCCAGATAATCGGAGACGGGGGCTACCATATCCTGCGGAATGGCCTGTACCCCTGGAATTCGCTGCAGTCCTTCGTATAGATCTGACTCCTTCAGTGTTCTCTGCAGGCTATGGCGCAGCAGGGCTTCTAAATCGGGCTTGATAGTGGGCATCACCTGATAAATGACTAACTGCAGCAGGCGATCGGTGAGCTTATCAAATTTTTCGGCGTCGCCAACCTGGACGTACTGGCTAGAAGTCTGGTCTAGAGCGGTAATGCTGCCCGTGTTAACGGCTTCTTTGGCCTGGTTAATCGCCCGCACTAGAGCAAAGCGAGAAACGCGCTCAGCCAGGTAAGCGGCAGGTTCGTGGGTGGCCTGTCCCAGCAACCGTTCTAGGTTAAACAGCCGCGAGCGATGAATCCGCACCGCTGTTGGCACCACCCGCAGCCAGCGCCAGAAAGGAAAAAACAGGGGCAACTCGTACCAGCGGCGGGCGATCGCATCTGGCCAGGAAACCCCTTCTTTTTGACGGCTGATAGCAACTGTTCTCAGAAAAAATTCGATGGCAAAAAAGATGACAAAGTAAATATCTATCCGCCAAAATTCATCGACAAACTGCCCGACTTCATTAGTTTCTCGAAAGTAGTTAGAGGCAATGAGAGGTCGCAGATTTTGATCAAAAAAAGCTTTAACGTTAGGCCATCCCTGTTGTTTTAGGTAAGCTGGACTCCAGAAAGTCAGAAAAGCTTCCCGATTTGACTCAGTGCCAATATAAGCGCGTAAGCGCCGCTTCAGGCGGGCAAAGGTAGCTGATTTATTGGCAATCAAAAACGGATTTTCATCAACAATTGCAAGGCTTTGATTTTGTAGCAGCTTCAGTGTGGCTAGACTTTCGGCGGCTGAAAGGCCGTTTTGAGCGATCGCTGTATCTAATTTTTCAACTGTATTTAAATAATTTTCGGTGACTTCATTCGCTTCAATACCTTTAATCTGATCGTACTGACGAACAATCAGCGGCAAACGCTTTAGATACAAGTCTCTTAAAGGAATATATGTAATATTAAAGAGGACTAAAAGCAGGTTGACGATCATCACAATCGCCATGAACTTACCCCAAACTTTTGTCCAGTCAGTTGGCTGCGAATTTTCCATTTTGCTGACTCCTCACTAGATCCCAGAATGCCCTAAATAAGTGAACATAAGCAGGGTACCGCTGGCACAGCCCTAATCCGCCATCTTTCAAGGCTTGAATGCATTAGGCGATCGCCAAGACAGCCTGCCCAAATTTAGATCTTCCTGGTTAGCCGTTGGCTGCTGCTCGTAAACACTTTAGAGGAATACGCCCCGGTTAGGCTGCTGTTGTCAAACGCGATTCTAACCCTAAAAAACATCTGGCTAGGGGTAGACAAAGCGAAACTCTATAGGCTAAGTCGCTCTACAGACAGATGCGAATTTGCGGGCGATCGCTAACAATCTCTGTTGTTGCAGAGAAAGCTATTTTATTCCCATAGCTACAAATTTAGCAGTCAGTTGTGAGTAAAACTTAGATAAATATGGCTTCTGAAAAACCTTTAGAGGGCGTCATCCTCATTGATTGTGCCAAGTCAAACGCCAAGCAGGGTCTAGCAGTGGCAGCCAAGCAGTGTGGCTTTGGTGAGGATACTGAACGCTTCATCACGACCCTTAAGCAGGCCTGTCAAAATATGGGGGTCGAATTTAATCAGCTAGAAGATTTAGTCACCGAGCAGCAGCAGGTAAAGCGGCAGGGCGGCATTGAGGTAGCGCCTGACACGCCGGCAGAGCTTTAGAAAGCCACAGTGGACGCAGGGAGGTTGTAGCCATAATAGCCAAATTTATAACCTCGGATGGGAGAAGCGATTGTCGCAATCTGTTAAATCTGAGGCTAGCTATCAGTTTAGAGCTGCTAGCTACGTAGATTAAAAGTTTGGAGAAAACTATTTATGGTTTCTGCTAACAATGCTCAATCTCATGTGCTTTCAGATGAAGCCAAGCAGGTTTATCAGGCTTATAGCAAGCTAGGCACAGACGAAAAGCTAGCGTTACTTTACTATGTTTACGAAAAAATGGGAGACTCTGTGACTCCGGCAGCACCTAACGCGGCTGAGCCTGAAATAGTCGATACTTTAGCCTCTGGTTATTTTGACCTGGATAACGATGCTCAACTCGCAATTATGCGAGAGATTGTTGAAGGCAAAGATAGCGAATCGTCTCGTGCCTATGGTGGCCTGACTGACAACAATCAGCTACTGGTTTGGTATATCTGGGCTGAGGCAATGGGCGATCGCGTGGTAGACATGCCCGGAGACTATGAGCCTAGCAATGCTGTCAGTCAAGCGCTTAAGCAAGTCGAAAGCCTAGAGTTTGAGTCGCAAATTTCCGTTCTCCGGGAAGCCGCCAGCAACATGGGCTACAGCGAAGTTAAGGAAATCGCTTCTCAGAATGAAACGGGTAAAACCCCCAGCCTCTAAAGTAGTGGCGTGACACAGCTACAATTAGGGCTTTTGTAGGTTGGCGTTGAGCAGAGCGAAATTCAACATCGACAAAACTTCTGTTGAAATTTCCGTTGTTGGCTCAACCTACATTTTTAAGCCAGTCATTCCAGCAGGCTGAGATAGTGTAGCTATTACCGATTAACTAACAGCTCTGGCGGAGTCAGTCAATGACTCCGCTATTTTTACGATCTTGATCTACAGGGCTAATAGTGACCGCGCTGCCCTTCGCTATTGAATCTATCGGTAGCCCTATAGAGGCGAAATCTTCCCGTAGAGCGACGTTCATCGCTTAGGAGATTGTTAATTTAGTAATACAGACTAATTTTTCTATAAAAACAATAATTGACTGCTACTTAATTAACGATCACTCAGTCTACAAATTTTTAGCCGAACGCCAAGCACTTTGCGGTTAGGCATCAAGATTTAAGGAGATTTTTCTATGGTTTCTCAACCCAATAGAAGCGCAGCAAAACGAGTTGCTATTTTAGTTGAAAATCAGTTTGAAGATTCTGAGTTTCAGGTCCCCTACAACGCCCTCAAGCAGGCGGGCGTCAAAGTAGTTGTGCTGGGTTCACGCATGAACGATGAGTACGTCGGCCAGCGAGAGCAGGTGACCATCAGACCAGATGCGACCCCCACGGAAGTTCGCTCTGAGGACTTTGATGCCATTATCATTCCGGGTGGGGGTGCCCCAGACTACGTGCGAATGAACCCCCATGCGGTGCGCTTGGTCATGAACGCGATCGCTCAGGAAAAGGTGGTGGCGGCTGTTTGTCACGGCCCCCAAGTACTCATTGAGGCCGATCAGCTACGAGGGAGACAGGCCACTGGCTATCGCTCTATTCGCAAAGACATGCAAAACGCTGGTGCCACCTACATTGATGAGCCGGTTATTGTCGATGGCAATTTGATTACCGCTCGTCAGCCCGGCGACTTGCCTCTGTTTACCACCATGCTGCTCACTGCGTTGAGACTTGACCTCAGCGGCAAGGCCATGCCCGACCCCAGCGATCAGCACTATAGCTGGTGGCAGCTTGCGGCAGATTGGGGTGGCTCTAGCCGGCAGGACATTTTAAATGCGCTCAATGCGGCTATCGTGGGCGAACGCTATACCTTAGCTGCCTTTGAAAAATATGCTGAGAAGGTTAGCGGCGTAGAACTGCAGGTGATTCTGCAGGAAGTCATTACCACCAAGCGGCAGCATGTAAACCTGTTAGAGCAGCGTTTGGCCGCCTTTGACGAGCAGGTGACCTGGCAGGCGATGGGCAGTGAAGCCTTCGCGACGCTGCAAGGTTGGCTCCAGTCTAGCGACGAAATGGCTATTACCCGGCGGGCACTGGGCGATATTCAAACGGGTGTTGTAGATGCCCTACACCTCGCCAGTCAGCTCACCGATCCGACAACGGTTCAGGTTTTGAGCCAAATCGAAGCCAATCTGGCTCGCCACGAACAACGCTTTTCTGATTTCTACCGGGCGCGGGCCGGCGCTCAGGTTGAGCCGCCCACCCCCACCACGTTGGCTGTGAGCTAGCTATGACCCAAAATAGCTGGCTTAGCCATTTGAAAAACGAAGCATCATAGGAGATTTCATGCAAGTTCCACTAGAAACTGTTTATCGCGGCGTCGAAAAAACAGACGCTTTAGAAACGCTCATTCAAGAGAAAGTAGACAAGTTAGAAATGGTGTGCGACCACATCATTGGCTGTCACGTTGCTGTTGAGCAGGTACACGAACACCCTGAGGCCGGTTCTCCCTATCGGGTCAGAATTAATTTGACAGTTCCCCCCGGACATGAGTTAGCGGTGGATAAAAGCCCGGATAAAGGCACCCAATATCAGCCACCAGAGGCGTTGATTCGAGACGCCTTTGAAGCGGCCCAGCGGCAGCTAACGGAGCTGGTCGATCGCCAGCAGCAAAAAGTTAAGCAGCATCCTGATCAGGCCGTAGGCGGTATTGTCACGAAGCTATTCTCCAATGAAGGCTATGGCTTTTTGAAGTCGATGTCGGGTCAGGAAATCTATTTTCATCAAAACAGCGTGCTGCACGATGACTTCGATCGCTTGACGGTTGGCAGCGGCGTGCGCTTTATGGTGACGGACGGACAGGAAGGGCCGCAGGCGACCACGGTACAGCTAATCAACAAGCCAGGCGAGCGAGCGGGCAAAGGCGCTGACGAGGAAGAAACGACAGTAGCGAAGCCGCCGGCAGGTTGGCGATAGATGAGGCGGTAGGGGGGTGATCGGTCAATCCCCTATCCCTGCTATTCGCTTGTGACATTGAAAGGATGGGCGATGCAAGTTCAGACAAAGGTATTGCTGATCTTGGATATGAACAGGACTTACGCATTGACAGTTGAGTAAATTTGTGGGTTGAAATTCAAAGGTGTTGCATCCCTTAGTCCTTTGCGTATTCTCACTAAACCCTCCACCGCTCATTGCACGCTCAATCTCTATGTGCGCTATCTGCTGGCCCAACCACAAGGGTCTGGCTGTTGCGAACTGGCTGAGAT